>JAJYWT010000230.1 GCA_021791345.1 bacterium | reverse complement strand
CACGGAGACTGCATCTGCCTGTCGGTAGCACCTTCCCAACCTTTGCTCTCGGGGATCGCCTCCGGTGCGGGCCGGACATCTCAGCGAAGTCGCCGTTTGGTCGCCTTTCGTACGGCATCGAAAGGCGACCACGCGCACATCGCGTAATGCCGCAGGACCCTGCTGATCTCGGAAATGGTGCCCCCGGAAGGACTCGAACCTCCGACACGCGGTTTAGGAATCCGCCGGAGGCCGCTTCGGGCAGGGCGCCAAACCGCAATTTCGATCTCAAATTGCCGTCGCGCTTTACCGCCGTTTACCGCCGTTTGACCCCCCGTTGGGGGTCAACTTGGGGGTCAAACCATACAAACCGCGTGTCCAAACCGCTGCCCGGGGTGGCCGTCATCCTGCCCGCTGCAGCAGGAGCTGGCCCAGGAGCTCGGCGCCTTCGACTTCAGCCTCAACGCCCGGGGTCATGACACCTACGAGGCCAGCCGGGGCTCGCACGACGACCTGGTGGCCGCGCTCTCGCTGGCGCTGTGGTGGCTGGCGCGGCAAGCCCGGTCGGACGCCTGGCTGACGTGGGAGGCGCGAAGAGCGGCGGACCCGGCGCGCTACGGACCCCGGCCAGGGGATCAGCTCGGGTAAGGGCTTAGTGGCTATGACCACGTCGCACCTGCAGTTGTCTAAACTCCGACCCAGTGGCTGGCCCTTCGGACAACCTGCCCGCTCGTGCGACACCGTAGACCCGGCCGGACTCGGCGGCCCCGGCCGTCGGCCATGGCGCTCGAGAGGGCGGGCACCTTGTGCTGTGATCAGGTACCGTGAAGTTCCCATCATTGAGGGGCAGCGCGTTCCTCGCCGTCCTGTGTCGAGAACCCCTTGCGTACTCGGTGGCTCGCCAGAATGGGTCTCACAGGAAACTCACATCTTCAAATGGGTATCCTGATATCGGGTTCTCGTGGCATGATGGCGAAACGCTACCCGGCTCTCTCATACGTCGGTACCTGACCAAGCAGGTCGGACTCAGCGAAGTGGAAGCGCTCGAGGTGATCAAGGGATGACGTCAAGAGGAGGCAAATCGATGGCCCAACAGGGTCCAATGGTTGTTACCGTCTACTTCCACGTGGAGGACGATGGGGGCTGGTCGGCGGAGAGTCCAGACGCACCCGGCTACATGGCCTACGCGCCAACCTTGGAGGAGTGCCGCCTGCGGGCACTCGAAGGTCTGGGCTTCTTCTTGGACCGACCGATTGCCATCTACGACCCGACTGTGGCGATGGTCGGCGCCAGTGGCCCTGGGCTATGGACCTTGGGCGGTGGTGGCCCACGCGATCGTAGGTGGGAGACTGACTACCCCGGGGGGGCTAGGTTTCAGGGCGTCCCTACCGGCGTGGGTCTGCCGTCCGACAAGCAGACCTCCGCCGCCTAACCCGTGAACGTCGATTGCGCCCTGATCTGTGACTTTGTCACCGTAAGGGAGGGGTTGCTCCACATTCTCGGCGGCGGGGTGGGACGCATCTATAGACAGACGTTTCCCGCGCCGTTCGCTGCGGGGCTTGCATTGCGAGTGGTGGTCCACTCGACGGAGTTTGGGGCTGAGCACAAGCTACGGGTCCTCCTGAACGACTCAGACGGTGGGACGGTCGCTGAGGTGAGCTCCGCCTTCAACTTGGGGCAAGAGGTCAGGGCGAGCCTTGAGCCGGGCGAGGAGTTCGCGATCAACATGCCCCTCAACTTGCCCTTGATCGCCATACCGAAGGCTGGGGACTATGTCTTCGACATCCTCATCGATGGGCAACACCAGCGCTCTGTTCCGTTTAAGGCGAGGGCCGGAGCTGTGCCAGGACTGCCGCTAGTGGCGCCTCCCCCGGGTGACAAGCCTGCGTAGGTGTGCACTCGGTTAGGCCAACCTAGCAACTGTGTGCGCGGGATTGTTCGCGCGGAGTCCATTGCGTAGGGTGGCCATTTCGTCGGCCCCTCTGCTCTCGTCGGTTACGGGAGCCGCGCGGCCGCGCGGCCCGGCCTCTACCGTCCGGGCAGCGGCCCAGCTTTCTCTCAGGATCGCCCGCTAGCGGTCCGGGCCGGCTCGGGGCCTGCAGCTCGGCCTGCCGCCGCTGGTAGCGGCCCACGAGCTGCCAGTAGGCGACCCGATGGCGGCGGGGAAGCTTGGCGACCATGCGCCCGGCCTTCTCCAGCTCGGCCGGGGTCCGGGCTGAGGCGATGGCGGTGGCACAGTCCGCGGGTGAGGGGCGATCCACGCGGGCATCATGGCAGCGTCGGCTTAGGGGGTCAACTTGGGGGTCAAACCCGCCGAGTCGGAGCCGCGTGAAGAGCTGTGACAGCCTGTTGCGATCTCAAAACCTGGTGCCCCCGGAAGGACTCGAACCTCCGACACGCGGTTTAGGAAACCGCTGGCGCCACGATCACTTGTGCGGAGTTGCGAAGTGGGGCTACCCCAACTGCTACCCCAACCGGTCACTGGAACGTCAGCCTGGACGCTGCTGCAGGAGGAGGCCCAGGCGGTCGGCCGCCTGGCGCTTGAGCGAGGGCATGAGTCCGGCGTAGGTGGAGGCCGTCAGGGCCACGGACGTGTGGCCCAGGAGGCCGGAGACAGTCGCCAGGTCGGAGCCGGAGCCGAGCATGAGTCCGGCGTAGGCGTGGCGCAGGTGGTGGAATCGGACCACTGGCAGCCCAGCCGCCTGCAGGGAATTCTCGAACCGGTGGGTGAGGCTGGGGCCGTTCAGAGGCTGGCCCCGGTCCGTGGTGAAGCAAAGGCCCCGGATCGGCTCGCGCCACCTGCCCCCGGCGGCGAGCCTAGCCTCAACCTGCCAGTGGCGCTGCTCCTCCAAGGCGGTCAGGGCGGCCTCGGTTAGCGGGACGGTGCGCCTGCTACTGGCCGACTTGACCTCCACCAGCCGGTACTCGCCCCCGAACCGCTGGAGCGCCTGGGTGACGTGAACCTCACGCCCGAGCAGGTCTACGTCGGGCCAGCGCAACCCGAGCAGCTCGCCCTGGCGCAGGCCGGTGTTGAGGGCGACGGAGACTAGGCGCCTCAGCCCATCATTGGGCATGGCGTCGATGACCGCCCGAACCTCGGAGGGCGTGAGCACCTTGGGCGGCTCATGTGCCACCCTGGGAGCCTTCGCCAGAGCAGCCACGTTCCGGGCGAGCAAGCCCTCGCGCACGGCATCGGAAAGGGAAGCGCGCAAGACCGCCCGGACGTGGCCAACGGTGCGGTGGGACAGCCCCCCCTCCATCAGCCGGTGAAGGCCCTGCTCAACCGCGGCCGGGGTGAGCTGCGCCAGCCGGGTCCGACCCCAGGTGGGGACGATCTGTAGGTCTACGATCTGGCGGTAGCGGGTGGCCGTGGAGGGCCGCAAGCGCCCCGCCACCTGTTCCACCCATGCGGAGGACCAGCCCTCCACTGTGAGTCGGGCCGGTGGTGTGGGCAGTCCGGCGCTGGCCCCGGTCTGAAGCTGGCGCATCTTCGCCAACACGTCCGCCCGCGTCCGGCCGTAGACGGACTTGCGCTTGCCCCCTGGGAGGCTGACCCGGCCCTCCCACACTCCGCCAGCCCTCCGGCGGCTCGAACCCTCACCGGGACCCCTGCGCCTCTTCCTGGCCCCGCCATCGCCCACAGGGCGGCTCGAACCCTCGCCGCTACCCCGGCGAGTCATCCCGGCCCCGCCATCGCCCAGATGACGGCCACCACCAGCGCCCAGGCCAGCGCTCCGATCACCAGGAGCACCGGGGCCGAGCACCCAACGCACCCACAACCGGGCGTACGGACGTAGACCTTTGGCCCGTATCTCCGCCGCGTCATGCCTTGCCCTCCGCTACTGCCGGGTGGCCCTCACTGACGGCCACAGTCCGGCCCTGGCGCTTCCGGCGCGAGGTGGCGCGAGGAGCACCTGCGCGCATGAGCCTGTGCCGGTGGGCGTCCCCGCACTCCCGCGTGCAATATCGCTGCTGACCTACTTGGGCGGGAAACCATGCCCCGCAGCCAGGACATTTGCGCGATTGGCCCTTGCGGCGGAATAGCCGTCGCGCCAGCCCGAGGTAGACCGCGCCGAGGAGCGAATGGGGCGCTACGCGAAGGCCGAGGGTCAGAGTCAACACCCCGTGAGTCTCACTGCGGAGCGCATCTTGCAGGGCATATGCCACCCCAGCGCGGGCAAGTGCCGCCAGCTCGCTCGACGGAGCCCTAGACAAGTCCATGCCGAACCGTGGGCCACGGTCAACTGGGAACGGCACGAGCAGCGACCTGGTGCCATAGTGAAAGAGTAGGCCAGGATCACCCGGGCTGACGGTGGTACCCGCGTACTCCCACGTCACGCCGTCGGTGAGCCGCGAAGGCTCTGGCGGCTGCCCATCCGGCCCGAGCCAATGCGGGCCGCGATGCCCGGGCGGCCCGAACCCGAAGTGCTCCAGCACCCTGCGCCGGTGCATCTCCCCTGCTGTCTTCGCATCGGAGAGTGAATCCGCCGCGTCGATGAGGCCCAGCAGCTCCGCAGCTATGTGCGAGTGAATCCGCCACGTCGTCACGCTCTCCCCCACCACCGGCCCGGACTCCCGGGCGGCCACCGGCACTAGCGCCACCCGTGCGCCTAGCCACCCGTAGGTGGAGGCGAACCCGCGGACAATCTCGGGCTCGGCCTCGCGCAAGTCGGCGAACTTGCCCACCCAGGCACCATCCTCGCGGGGCCACGGCCGCGGTTCCGGTTCGCCGAGCGCCACCAGCCACGATTCCTCCGCGCCGCTGCCACCGGGCCGAGCGTACTCCCCAGGTTGGGCCAGCCGGAAGCCACACAACGGCCGCAGTAGCCTGCCCGTGGTCTCCCCGTCATCCCAAAGCGTCACGGTTTCAGTCACGCTTTCATTGTAAACCACCCACCACCAGCCCAAGACAATGTTGCCCGATGCGGCCGGTGGCGGCCGTGGTTGGAGGTGAGAGTTGGAGCGTCTCGTATCGATCAGCGAGGCCGCCATGGCGCTCGGGTTGGGGAAGACCTCAACGTGGGCTGAAGCCATATCCGGGCGGTTGCCGACCGTTCGGGTTGGACCGGGTGGGCGGAGGCGGATGGTCAGGCCCGCGGACCTCGATCGCTACATCCAGGCACGGCTAGAGGGCGGCCCGGCGCCGGCTCCGGCTCCGGCGCGGCGCAGTCGGCGGGCGCGCCGGTGACCCTTACCGGGCCGGAGATAGAGCGGCTGGGCACGGTCACCGTCGCCTGGCCAAGGGTGAAATGTGCTGCCTGCGGCGGCCCCGCGCCGCAGCGGCACGGCCAGCCGCTGCTGACTCTGGCCCGAGCGGATGGGGAGGCTGTTCCGGTCTGCCGCACTTGCTCGGGCCTTGCCCTCCTCCTCGGAGGCTCCGACCTGGCCGCAGTGCGGCGGCATCGAGGCCGCGCCCGGTGAGCATCAGCCCGCCAATCCTCCAGCAGCTTGCGGCCAGCATCGAGTATGGGAGCGGCCTGCAGCGGCGCGGACTCGGCTATGCGCTGGCAAGCGACCTGGGCGAGCTGCCGCTCTGGGAGGTGAGCGTCAGCAGGCTGCGCGTTTCGGGCGGCGAGCTGCGCGGCCAGCTCCGGGTGTTGGTCGATGGCCGCCACCTGTCCGCCGGGACATTCAACCTGTCGAGCATCAGCAGCCGTGCGGCCACGGCAAGGCTCCTCGCCGCGCGTCAGCCAAAACTCGCCTGGGCCGACATTCTGGAGCGGTTCTGCGTGGCTGTGATCGCAGCGGATGGCGCAGGTGAGCCCGCCCAGGTGATCGGCCGCCGCCGTGAATCCACCGCTGACCGGCTGCTCCTGCCGCCGCTGCTTCCGGCGGGCCACGCCTCGGTGCTGTTTGGCCCGGGAGGCGCTGGCAAGAGCACCCTGGCCGCCGCCATCGCCGTATCGATCGCCACCGGCTCCGAGGTGATCTCCGGCTGGAAGCCAGCAGCAGCCGCGCCGGTCGTAGTGCTCGACTGGGAGGCCACCGCCGATGACTGGAGCAACTTGCTGGCGTCGGTGGCCGAGGGTGCGGGACTGGAGCCCGCGAAGGCGGCATATTTCCCCGGCAGGCGGCCCTTGGCCGATGACGTGGAGCGGATCGCCGAGCTGGTGACGGGCCTCGGCGCGGGACTGGTGATCGTCGACAGCGTCGGGCTGGCCCTTGGAGCAGGCAGGGAGGCCGCCGACCCTGCGGACGCGGTGCTCAGGATGCACCAGGCGCTCAGGCACCTGCAGACCACGAGCCTGCTGATCGATCACGTCGCGGGGGCGGACATAGCCCAGGGCACGAATGGCACCAGCCGACCCTACGGGAGCGTTTACAAGCTGAACGCGGCCCGGGACGTTTGGGAGCTGCGCCAAGAGCAGCAACCCCGCGACGGCGTGGCCGAGGTGCTGCTGGTGCATGCGAAAGCCAACCTCAGCGCGAAGCATCCCCCCGTCGGGCTGCGGGTGATCCACCAGGGCGGCACGGTGCGATTTGAGCGCGGCGAGGTGACGGCCTCGGAGCTGGAAGCACGGCTAAGCGTTGCCCAGCGGATGCGCCGCTGCCTGGCCCAGGGTGCCCTCACCAGCCGGGCGCTCGCCGGTGAGCTAAGCGTCCCGGAGCCGTCCATTCGCTCCACACTCCAGCGTCACCCCGGCCTGTTCACCCGGCTCCCGGACGGCCGGATTGGGCTGCTGCAGCAGTGACCGCCGTGCAGTGCGTTGCAGTGCGTTGCAGTGCGTTGCACCCGTGCAACGGGGCGAGTTGCACCTGCTCCCCCCCTACGGGGGGGAGAGCAGGAATGCAACGCACCGTTTCCGTTGCACCAGCCGCAACGGTGCAACGCTCAAACCTGGTGGTTAGGGTGGGAGGCCGAGGCATGAGCGCCGCCAAGCGGAAGGGCTCGACCTTCGAGGCCCAGGTGGTAGGCTACCTACAGGAGCACGGCTTCCCCCAAGCTGAGCGTCGCGTCCTGGGCGGGAGCCGTGACCGGGGCGACGTGGCCGGGGTGCCCGGCTGGGCGCTGGAGATGAAGGCCACCAGGGCGCTCGACCTGGCCGGAGCCTTGCGAGAGGCCGAGGTGGAGGCGCGCCATGCGGGGGTGACCCGGTCCGCGGCCGTCCTGAAGCGTCGGATGCATCCCCTCCGCGACAGCTACGCGGTCCTGCCGTTGCACCTGTTCGCTGAGCTGCGCCGGGAGCACCAGCGAGCCGAAGACCCCATGAGCCCCGAGCCACCGGCCCCGGTCCCATGAGCCGCTGCAGCGCCCACAACCGCCAGGGCCAGCCCTGCGGCCGCCAGGCGATGGCCGGATCGCCAGTCTGCGACCTCCACGGCGGCAAGTCGCCCGGAGCGCGCCAGAAGGCCGCCCAGCGGCTTGCTGAGGGCCAGGCGCGCCAGGTGCTCAACCGGGAGGGCATCGTGGCGCTCGAAGACCCGCTGAGGGCGCTGCAGGAGCTGGCTGGAGAGGCGCTCCGGCTGCGCGGCTACTTCGCCGACCGGCTGGCCGCACTGGAGCAGCTCCGATACGAAGGTCGGGCCGGAGAGCAGCTCCGGGCCGAAGTCAGCTTGTACGAAAGGGCGCTCGACCGAGCGCAACGGTTCGCGCTCGACCTGGCCCGGCTCGACCTCGACGGTCGGCTGGTGAAGATTTCCGAGCAGCAGGCCGCCGTCATCGCCCAGGTGCTGCAGCGAGCCCTGGAGCGGCTCGGGCTGTACCGCGATGACGTGCGCGTCGCGTTGGCCGACGAACTACGGACAGTCGGCTCAGCCGAGCCCTTCGGAACTGGAGGCAGCGGTGGACGCCTGGGCTGAGGCGGCTCGCCTGCTGGAGCAGGAGGCCGTCGGTGAGGATGCGGACCTTAACCGCCAGATCCTGGAGGCGGCTAGGGCTCAGCCCTGGCAGGTAGCTGGACTCAGGATGCTATCGGCGCACCTGGAGCTGGCCCGCGAGGGGGAGGATCAGGCCGCCAGGTGGGCAGCGCAGGCGCTCGCGAGCCTGCGACCCAAGGGCTGGGAGCAGGCACCCAAGGGCGCGGAGCTGGTGCAGGCGCTTTTGGAGGCGTACCGGCGACCGACCCAGTAATGGGCGACGCGGCTGCTCTCGGCATAGGCGACTCCCGACGCCGACCCACGGGTAGGCAGGGAGACCCGCGCCGTAATGAACGGCCACGGGTCCCCCTGCGGGATTCGTAGACGCTAGGCCCCTGACCGGACGCCCTGGCGCGCGTTCACTAGTCGATAGCTCAGGGCTCCTAGTGTCCTGCTTCTGAAGATACTGGTCATAATGGGGCGGTCGTTGGAGGCCTCACAATGAGGGCCAGATCATGCTCCGTGGCCGTCCCAAACCCCAACTGCTGGTCAGCCCGGAGGACCGGGAG
>JAJYWT010000104.1 GCA_021791345.1 bacterium | reverse complement strand
TCCGGACCGTTGAGCATCGTTTCGGCGGACGCAGAGACCGCCTGCACCAGGGGAGCCGCCGGCTCGTACCGCTCCCTCGACCTGGCCACGGGAAGCCTAGGGCCCCCCACCAGCGACGGGTGCCAGGAGTTGGTCGGAACCGCAGCCGTGGGTCCGACCACCGGAGCGAGCCTGCTGGCGGACACCCAGCCCGCGGGCGCTGAGATCACCAACCAGGCGGCCGATCTGCCTCCCCAGGCTTCTCCCTCGTACTACGAGTTCAACAGCTACGTCGGCCAGTGCGCGACCGGCCCCGCCTCGGCCTGCCCCCTGTACCAGCAGGGCCAGGCCACCTACCCGCCGTCCCCGGCCGGCCTGATCGTCCTGGACTTCGGCGCCCCCTGCTTCGTTCCCACCAACCCGTCCCAGTATGGGGTGCAACCGTTTGGGGGGTCGGCCTGCGTGCCGGACCCCACCGTGGCCACCCTCATGTCGGACTGGATCGCGGGGTACGAGTCCGATCACGGGGCTGGCACCACCACCCTCACACTCGCGGCCGGGACCAGCAACTCCCTGAACGGGGTCGACCCGGGGTATTCCCTCTCCAATTCGCAGATGCAGGCCTCCGGGCAGGCCTGGTACCAGCAGGTGGTGGCGGCGGTCCCCACGGCCAACCTTGAGGCTCCGCTCACCATCTGGGGAGCCAGCGACATGGAGCAGTCCAGCAGCGGCAATTGGTACGCCGGCACGCCGACCGTGGACTGGGTCCAGGGATTCTCCACAGCCTCTCCGGCAGAGTACACCTGCTCCCTGGGCCAGACGGGCTTTCTGGCTGACTACGGGGATGACGTCCTGGGCGGGAGCGGCAGCGCCGACAACTGGACGGTTCAGCAGGTCTACCAGGTCGCGTGGGCGATCCCGGCCACCTGCGCGCTCCCCGAGATCTACTATTCCGGGATGGCCAGCGAGTGGGCGGCGCTTAGCCAGTGGGGCAACCAGAACACCACCCTTGGCCCGATCATCTTCACCGGGGTCATGACCGAGGCCGTGTCCGGCTCCTACAGCCCCACCCAGGGGTGGGAGCAGCTGCAGCAGGCGACGGGCCAGTCCGCCCCCACCCTCACCAACATCGGCACCTCGCTCCAGGGCCAGCCCCCCCAGGTCGACACCGTGAGCCCAGATCAGGGCCCGGCCGCCGGAGGCACCCAGGTGGTCGTCACCGGGGCCAACCTGCTGGGCGCCCGGGCGGTCTACTTCGGGGCGAATCCCGCCCCCAACTTCACGGTCGACTCCCCGACCGAGATCACCGCGACCTCGCCGCCTGGACAGTCAGGCTTCGTCAACGTCTCGGTCGAGACCACCCTGGGCGCCAGCCCGGGGCAGGGGTTGGACGGCTTCGTCTACTCCGCCGACGCCGCCTACACCCCCCTCGTCCCGGCGCGCATCGAGGACACCAGGGCCGGCTCCGGGCTCCCCGGCAGCGGCCAGGCGCCCGGTCCCGGCGGCACCATCACCGTGCAGGTGGCGGGCCAGGGAGGGGTGCCGGTGGGCGGAGCGGCCGCGGTCCTCATCAACCTCACGGTCACCGATCCCACCTCGGCCGGCTACGTGACCGCCTATCCGGCGGGGGTGCCGGTGCCGCTGGCCTCGACAATCGACTTCCAGCCCGGGGTGACCAAGGCCAATCTCGCGCTGGTGACCCTGGGTAGGAACGGGGCCATCTCCTTGTACAACGCCTTCGGCACGACGCAGATCGTGATCGACGTCGAGGGCTGGTACGCGGCCGCCGCCAGTGCTCCCGGAGCTCTGCTCAACTCCATCTACCCCCAGCGGATCGTGGACACCCGGCCCAAGAGCGGCCATCCCTACGCCGGCCAGGCGCTGGGACCGAATCAGTCGCTTACCGTGCAGGTGGCCGGGGTGGGCGGCATCCCGTCCAGCGGGGCCCAGGCGGTGGTGATGAACCTGACCGAGACCCAGGCCACCCAGCCCAGCTATCTCACCGTCTACCCCGCCGGGGCGGCTCAGCCGCAGGCTTCGAACCTGAACTTCCTGGCAGGCCAGACCTCGGCCAACCAGGTGGTGATGGAGCTGGGCCAGAGCGGGCAGGTGACCATCTACAACCACGCGGGGACGGTAGACGTCATCCTCGACGTCTACGGCTGGTACGGAGCCAGCGGGAATCCGCTCCAGACGGTGGTGCCGCAGCGGGCGGTTGACACCCGCACCGGCAGCGGGTTCGCCTACTCGGGCCAGACCCTGGGCTCCGACCAGCAGCTCACGGTCCAGCTCGGTGGGCTGGCCGGGCTGCCCGCGAGCGGGGCGGCGGCGGTGGCGATCAACGTCACGGTGACCAACACGACCGCGGCCGGAGCGCTCCTGGTCGGACCCGGGGGCCAGCCCCTCCCGGCCACCTCCGAGCTGAACTGGGGCAAGGGGCAGACCGTCGAGAACCTGGTCATCGTGGCGGCCGGGAGCGACACCTCCATCACCTTCTCCAACCGCTCCCTGGGCCAGGCCGACCTGGTGATCGACGTCTACGGCTGGTACGGCTGATGGGCGCTGCGGCGGCCCCGCGTGGAGGCCGGCTCCGAGCGCTTACCAGCCATCCCCGCGGGGCCGTGAGGAACCGCGCTCGCCGGCTGCTGCCGCTGGCGGTCCTGGGGCTGTTTGGTGCGGCCTCCATGACGCTGGCGATGGGGCCCTCCCCCACCGCGAGCACCGGCCGGGGCGCCGACTTCGCCCCGCGACTGACGGAGGGGACGCCCGCGAGTGGGCGGCCCACCGCTCAGCCGCTGATCCAGGGCGGGTCCCTGCGGCTCAGCTCGGGGACCCTGGCCAAGCTGCACCCCTTCCCGGAGCTCCCGAGCCTCGGCTCCGTCACCTCCGCCAGCCTATCTGCGAGCGGATCTGCCACCGGCAGCCGCTACACCGCCATCACCCCCTCCCGCATCCTGGACACCCGGTCCGGGTCAGGGCCGCTGGGGCCGGGCCAGACCCTCAACCTCACCGTGGTCTCCGGCAGCGTGCCTTCGACCGCGGTGGCGGTGGCGGTCAACGTCACGGTCACGGCTACGACCGCGGCCAGCTTTCTCAGCCTCTACCCGGCGCAGGGGACCCGGCCGGTCGTCTCTAACCTCAACTGGACCGCGGGCCAGACGGTGGCCAACCTGGCGATCGTCCCGATCGGGCAGGGTGGCCAGATTGCGATCTACAACCACACCGGCTCCACGGAGGTGCTGGTGGACCTCGAGGGCTACTTCTCCCCGGAGCCGAGCGGGGCCGTCGCCGGCAGCTACGTGCCGCTGCCACCCGAGCGGATCGTGGACACCAGGCCAGGCAGTGGCGAGCCCTACAGCGGGGACACCCTGCTGCCGGGGACGACCCTCAATGTGGATGTGGCCGGGGCGGGTGATGTCCCCGCGGCGGGGGTGGCCGCCGCGCTCCTCAACGTGACCGTGACCGGGACCACCGCCGCCGGCTATCTCAGTGTCTACCCCCAGGGCAGCAGCCTCCCCACCAGCTCCAACCTCAACTGGACCAAGGGGGAGACGGTCGCCAATCGGGTGCTGGTGCCGGTGGGGCAGACCGGAGAGGTGACCTTGTACAACCACACCGGCAGCACCCAGGTGGCGGTGGACGTCAGTGGGTACTTCACCCAGGGAACCGCCGCCCCCGACAACGCCAGCCTGTACACCGCGCTCGCGCCGGTGCGGCTGCTGGACACCAGGCTCTCCGGGTCGCCGCTCGGTCCTGGGCAGACGCTGACCCAGCCGGTCGCCGGGGAAGGCGGCATCCCCGCCGTGGCGACCGCGGTCGTCAGCAACGTGACCGCCACCGACACCACCGCCGCCAGCTACTTCACGGTGTATCCCGGTGGCGAGCGGCCGCTCGCGTCCGATGTCAACTGGACCGCCGGGCAGACCGTGCCCAACCTCACGATCGCCACCCTGGGCTCCACGGGGGCGACCACGATCTACAACTACGCCGGCCAGGCGGACGCGATCATGGACGCCTTCGGCTACTTCAGCCCGGGATCCACCACCTCCGCCCCGTTGGCGGTGACCACAACCTCGCTGCCCGAGGGGGCCGCCGGGACCACCATCTCCGACGGCCTGGAGGCAACCGGTGGCTTGGCGCCGTACAGCTGGCGGCTGGTCTCGGGAAGTCTGCCGTCGGGACTCACGCTGACGTCGGACGGGCTCATCTCCGGGATAACCGAGCAGGCTGGTACGGTCAGCTTCGAGGTGGGGGTCGAGGACTCCTCCTCCCCGACCCCCCAGAGCGCCACCGCGCAGCTCACCCTGACCATCTCGGGGCCGACGACCTCGACCATCCAGTCGCCGAACTGGTCGGGCTACTACTTCGGCAGCGGACCCTACACCGCGGTGACCGGGACCTTCACCGTTCCCAGCCTCTACCAGGGCCAGTCCAACACCTACATGGCCGAGTGGGTCGGGATCGACGGCGCCGCCAACTCCGACCTGATCCAGGCGGGCATTGTGGAGACCGAGGACCCCAGCAATCCGAGCGACTTCTACATCATCCCGTGGTGGGAGATCCTGCCCAGCCCGGAGACCCCCATCACCACTCTGCAGGTCGGTCCGGGGGACCAGCTGCAGGTCACGATCACCCAGCAGACGGCCGGCGAGTGGGCGATCACCCTGCGCGACCTGAGCAGCGGCGGCAGCTTCACCACCGACCAGAGCTACACAGGGCCGCTCTCCTCGGCGGAGTGGATCGTGGAGGCACCCGAGGTCAACGGGTCGCTGAGCACCCTGGCGGACTACACCACCACCACCTTCACCCATCTCGGGCTGACGGGACCCTACGCGTCCGAGGTGGAGAGCCTGATGGTGCAGGGCGGCCAGCAGGTGTCCACCCCGTCCGCGCTCAGCACGGCGGGCTTCGAGGTGGCCTACGGGGCCACCGCTCCTCCATCTCCCTGAGGGTGTCCCGGGCCGCGCCGACCGTCCCCGCCGGCCGTGGCCGCCGCGCCTGGTGCACCGGGTCCGTACGAGCCCGAGCGCAGCTCGGCGCTGAGCCCGCGATCCCGTAACATCTGCTCCCAGAATGGGCAGGGTCGACGTCGCGGTCGTGGGTGGCTGCGGCCATGTGGGGTTGCCCTTGGCCCTGGCCTTCAGCGGCTCCGGCCTGAGCGTCGCCGTCTACGACATCAGCCAGACCGCCGTGGAGATGGTGAGGTCCGGGCGGATGCCGTTCCAGGAGCCCGGGGCCCCGGAGGCGCTGGCGGCGGCGCTGTCCACGGGCACTTTCACAGTTGGAACCGATCCCGAGGTGCTGAGGAGCGCCGACTCGGTGGTGGTGGTGATCGGGACCCCGATCGACAAGCACCTGAACCCCGAGGCGCTGGGGGTTCCCCTCGAGATCGACAAGCTGAGGCCGTACCTGACGGACGGTCAGCTCCTGGTGCTGCGCAGCACCCTCTACCCCGGGGTCACCCAGATGGTCGAGCGGCTCTTCCAGGCCCGTGGCCCGGTGGTCGACGTGGCGTTCTGCCCGGAGCGCATCGCCGAGGGCAAGGCGATGACCGAGCTGTACACCCTGCCCCAGCTGGTCTCCGGACGGACCGCGGAGATCCGGGCCCGAGCGGCCCAGCTCTTCTCCCGGCTGACCCCGATGATCGTGGAGCTGGAGCCGGAGGAGGCGGAGCTGGCGAAGCTCTTCACCAACACCTGGCGGTACATCAAGTTCGCCACCGCCAACCAGCTCTACATGATCGCCAACGACTTCGGCCTCGATTACGAGCGGATCCGGCTGGCGCTGGCCCAGGACTACCCCCGGGCCCAGGACCTCCCGGGGGCGGGGCTGGCCGCCGGGCCCTGCCTGCTCAAGGACACGATGCAGCTGGCCGCCTTCAACAACAACCAGTTCACCCTCGGCCACTCGGCGATGCTGATCAACGAGGGGCTACCCCTCTACACCGTCGCCCGTCTGGAGCGGCGCTTCGACCTGTCGTCGATGACCGTGGGCATCCTCGGGATGGCGTTCAAGGCCGAGTCCGACGACATCCGCTCCAGCCTGAGCTACCGGCTCAAGCGGATCCTCCAGTTCAAGGCCAAGCGGGTGCTCTGCACGGATCCCTTTGTGTCCATCGACCCCACCCTGGTGCCGCTGGAGGAGGTGGTCGCCGAGGCACAGCTGCTGGTCATCGGCGCTCCCCACCAGCTATACCGGGACCTGCGGGTGAACGTGCCGGTGGTCGACCTCACCAACCTGCGGGGCCAGGGAAGCTGCGTTTGACCCCGCCGCGGGTGTCGGTGGTCATCCCCGCCTACAACGAAGGGGATGAGATCGTCGTGTGCCTGGACCGTATCTTCGCCAGCCTGCACATCTCCGCTGAGGTGCTGGTGGTCTACGACCGGCCCAGCGACTCCACCGCCGGGCCGGTCGCGGCGTACGCCGCCCGCGACCCGCGGGTGCGCCCGCTCCTCAACGACGTCGCCCCGGGGCCGGCCGGGGCCATCAAGAGTGGCATCGATGCCGCCCGGGCGCCGGTGGTGGTGGTGACCATGGCCGACGGCAGCGACGACCCCGCCCAGATCGAGGAGCTGACCGCTCTGGTGGAGCGGGGGGCGGCGGTGGCGGCCGCCTCCCGCTACATGCGGGGCGGCCGGCAGTTAGGAGGACCACGGCTGAAGGGGTTGATCTCCCGCTCGGCGGGGCTGTCGCTGCGCGCCCTCACCAGGGTCGGGACCCACGATGCCACCAACTCCTTCAAGGCGTATTCCAAGCCGTTTTTGGACGAGGTGGGAATCGAGTCCGACGCCGGCTTCGAGATCGGGATTGAGATGGTGGCGAAGGCCCACCGTCGCGGTCTGCGGGTGGTGGAGGTCCCCACCACCTGGCGGGATCGCACCCAGGGCCAGTCCAACTTTCGGGTGTGGCAGTGGATCCCGCGCTATCTGCATTGGTATCTGGTCGCGCTGCTGCCCGGTTACGGCAGCCGCCGCTTTCACAAGAGGTGATCTGAAATGGCGAAGGTGCTGGTCTCGGGCTCGGCGGGGTTCATCGGTGGCTACGTGGTCAAGGCCCTGCTGGACCGGGGCCATGAGGTGGTGGGGCTGGACGATCACTCCAAGTACGGCAGGGTGGCCCGGTCCTACGACAGCCACCCCCACTACCGGCTGGTCGAGGGGGACGCGCGCGACCCCGAGCTGGTGTATTCCCTGCTTTTGGGCTGCCAGCACTTCATCGCCGGGGCCGCCATGATCGGCGGGATCTCCTACTTCCACACCTATGCCTACGACCTCTTGGCTACCAACGAGCGGATCATCGCGTCCTCCTGTGACGCGGCGATCCGGGCACACCGCGAGGGGAAGCTGGAGAAGGTGACCTACCTCAGCTCCTCGATGGTCTTCGAGGGGGCCAATCGCTGGCCGTCATACGAGGGGCAGGAGCGAGAGGTCCCCCCGCCGCTCTCCTCCTACGGGTTCCAGAAGCTGGCGGTCGAGTACTTCGCCCGGGCGGCCCACCAGCAGTACGGGCTCCCCTACACCATCATCCGGCCCTTCAACTGCGTGGGGACCGGCGAGGAGCGAGCCCGCGGCGATGTGGAGATCGAGAGCGGCAACGTCAAGCTGGCGATGAGCCATGTGGTGCCCGACCTGGTCCAGAAGGTCCTCAAGGGGCAGGATCCGCTGCACATCCTGGGAGACGGCTCCCAGGTCCGCCACTACACCTACGGCGGGGATCTGGCGCGGGGGATCGTGATGGCGATGGAGCACCCGGCGGCGCTCAACGAGGACTTCAACCTCTCGACCGATCAGTCCACCACGGTCCTCGAGCTCGCGGAGCTGATCTGGAAAAAGCTCAAGGGTGACCAGGTCCCCTTCCGCTACGTCTGCGACCAGCCCTTCGAGCATGACGTGCAAAGGAGGGTGCCCTCCACCGAGAAGGCCAGGCGGGTTCTCGGGTTCGAGGCCACCACCACCCTGGACCAGATGCTGGATGAGGTCATCCCCTGGATCAAGGAGGCGATTCGGGAGGGGCGCATCTGACCTCAGGGATCGGGCCGAGGGCCCGTGCCTGGGCCAGACACCTCCTCAGTGGTAGAAGACGCTGAGGTGGTGGGCGGCCAGGAAGGCCGCCAGTGGTTTGAAGCCGGGATAGAGCTGGTAGACCAGCGGGACCACCTGGGACTCGGGGGCGGTCCGATAGTGGCGCACCAGAGCGACCGCCTCCTGGCGCTGGACCCTGGTGATCCTGCCCTCGATGAGGCCCGAGTGATAGCTCGCCACAATCTGGAACAGCAAAAACAGCGCCAGCACCAGGGCCACTCCCCGGGCCGGCGGCAGGTGGCTCCGACTGGCGATCGCGGCCCACGCCAGCCATACCCCCGCCAGCAGCCAGAGGTTGAAGAGGGTGTAGCGCGAGCTGGTCGCGAGCACAAGCCCCAGGTGGGCGCGGCCGATCGTGA
>JAJYWT010000201.1 GCA_021791345.1 bacterium | reverse complement strand
CCATCTTGATCGCCAGTGCCCGTCGCCTCGAGAGGGTTGCGCGCAGTTCCAGCTGCCAGAGCCGGCGGGGCTGCCACCCTCTCACCCGATCGGGGGCCGGGGCGCTGACCGACACCGCCGCCGCCCGCTCAGGCATCCAGGCTCCGCCCAGTCACCATCAGGAAGCAGTCGGCCAGGCCCGGTTCTCGCACCGAGAGGTCCAGCAGGGTCCGGTCCAGGTCCCCAAGGGTCTCCAGCAGATCGGCCAGCAGCCCCTCCCGCTGGCTGGCCACGACCGTGGCCCCGTCGTCCGTCCCCGCCACCCGGTGCACCCCCGCGACGGCCGCCATCGCCTGCAGCGGCAGCTCGGATCTGGACTTCAGCCGGATCTCCCTGGTCCCCCCCAGAGAGGTGAGCAGCGCGTCCAGCGGTGCGTCGTGAACCACCTCACCGTCGACCAGGAAGCACACCCTGGTCGCCACCGCCTCCACGAACTCGGTGTCGTTGGTGGAGATGCAGGTGGCCATCCCCGCCCGCGCGCGCTCCTCCACGACCCCGGCCAGCCAGCGCTGTCCCGCCACGTCCAGGCCCAGGGTCGGCTCGTCCAGCAGCAGCAGCCGGGGGGAGCCCACCAGGGCCTCCGCGAGCAGCAGCCGTCGGCGCATCCCGTATGAGTAGGAGGAGACCGGCTCCGCGGCCACCTCCAGCAGCTCCGCCGTCCCCAGCAAGCGGTCCAGCCCCTCCTCCTCGGCCCCGCGGGCCGCGGTGAAGAATGACAGATTGGCCAATGCGCTCAGCTCATCGGCGTGGGCGGTGGCGTCGAACACCACTCCCAACTGTTGCCGGGCCAGGTGGCGGTCGGTGCTATCGAACCACGCCACCCGTCCCTGATCCGGCACGCTCCGGGTCGCCAGGCAGCGCAGCAGGGTGGTCTTGCCGCTGCCGTTGGGCCCCACCAGCGCCACCACCTCACCCGCTTGCACCCGCAGGTCCACAGGGCCCACCCCCCGGCCGTTGCGAAAGCGCCTTGTCAGCTGCTCCACCTCGAGCACCACTTGGCCCATGGCTCAGTCGATGAACTCGATGGTGGTGGCCGGCGTCACCTCCACCAGGCCGGCGGGGACCGTGAAGGCGACCTGGAAGACCAGAATCTGCTGGCCCGCCTCGACCTGGCGGCCGACCATGCGGGACTTCACCAGATTGGAGATGAATCCGGGAGCGCGCCGGTTCACCCGCCGGAGCACGACCCTGGAGGCCTGGGGCACCGGTCCGGGCGGCAGGATAGGGGCCATGAGGGGAGTGTAGTTGCCGGGTCCCGAACTCGGGCCCGAGCAGGACGAGGTCCGACTGTTGCATATTGCGCGCATGCGCTTGGTTCACTGCGCCGATGTTCACCTGGACGCGGCCTTCGTCGGCCTCGGCCTCCCGGCCGCCCGGCGGCGCCGGGCGGCGATCCGGCAGGCCTTCCATAAGGTGGTCCAGACCGCCCTGGACATCGGCGCAGACGCCCTCACCGTCGGCGGCGACCTCTACGAGGATCTGCGCTCGCAACGGGAGACGACGGCGTTTCTGCAGGAGGAGCTGGAGCGAGCCTCGTGCCCAGTCCTGGTGGTGCCCGGCAATCACGACTACTGGCATCCGGGGTCGCTCTACGCACGCGAGCGCTGGCCCGCCAACGTGCACATCTTCAACTCATCCGAGTTCTCCGAGGTCGAGGTGGCCGGCTGGCGCATCTTCGGGGCCGCCCACCTCAAGCCCAAGGGGACCGGAAATCTGCTGGGCTCCTTTCGGGTCCCCAAGGGCGGGCCGGCCATCGCACTCTTTCACGGATCGGAGCAGGGCCAGCTGGCGTTTCAGGGCGAGGGCAAGGAGGACCACGCGCCCTTCAGCGAGGCCGAGATCTCCAGGTGCGGTTTCCGATTCGCGCTGGTGGGCCACTTCCACACCCCCAGGGTCACCGACTGGCTGACCTATCCCGGCAACCCCGAGCCCCTGACCTTCGGAGAGCAGGGGACAAGGGGAGCGGCGGTGGTGGTGATGGACGACGACCACCCCGACCACCCTCCCCAGGTCGAGATCGTGCCCGTCGCCACCTTCTCGGTCGCCGACCTGGATGTAGACATCAGTGAGTGCTCCCACTCCGAGGCCATCCTCGACCGGATCGAGCAGGCCCTGCCCCAGGACGAGCTGGTGGCCTGCCGGGTGCGGTTGACCGGGGAGCTCGGCGAGGGCGTTCGGCTCAGCCCCACCGAGCTGCTGGGGCGGCTGCGCAAGGATGACCGCTCCATCGACCTGGTGGTGGCCTGCCGTCCCCACCTCGACCTGGACTTCCTGCGCCAGGCTCCGGACGCCCGCGGCCAGTTCGTGCGCGCCCTGATGGCGCGACCCGACTTCGACAGTGAGGTGGTGCAGTCGGCCCTGCTGGCCGGGCTCAACGCCCTGCTCGGCGAGGAGCCCGCGCTGCTGTGACGGGAGAGCAGGCGGTCCAGAGCGGATGAAGATCAACTCGGTGATGCTGGAGCGCTTCGGCGCCCTGCGCGGGATATTCAGCCTGGATCCGAAGATCACCGTGGTCTACGGGCCCAACGAGTCAGGCAAGAGCACCCTGCACACGGCTCTGCGCGTCGCCCTGGTGGGGGTCGACCTGGCCAGCCGGGGTCGCATGCCCAAGGAGTCGGAGCAGGTGCTGCGCCGCTTCAAGCCCTGGCGGGGCCGCAACTTCAAGGTGGAGGCCGATGTCGAGCTGGGCTCCGGCCGCTACCGCTTCGTGCGCGATCTGGACCAGCCCGACAACGCCCAGGTGCTGGACGAGGTGCGGGGTGGCGATGTCACCGACCAGTTCCGCCGCGGTCGCACCGTGGACGTCTCGGTGATGCTGGGGATGAGCCGGGAGGCGTTCCTGGCCATCTCGACGGTGGCCCAGGATCAGATTCTCGAGATCAGCGGGCCAGCGCTGCAGGCCGACCTCCAGCGCGCCATCTCCACCTCCGGGGCGCACACCAGCGTCCGCTCCGCCCTCGAGCTGCTGCGCAAGTGGCGCCAGGAGAACCTGCGTGGGGAGCGCTCCCGGGAACGCCCCCTGGACCGGGCGATCAGGGAGCTCGCCGCGGCCAGAGACCAGCTGGGCGCGGCGGTGCAGGTGCGTGAACGCCTCGGTGACGAGCTCTCCGAGCTGGAGGCGCTGCGGGGCCGCCTGGAGGAGGTTGAGCAGCAGGCCGAGGAGTCGGAGCTGCTCTGGAAGTCGGCGGAGATGGCCGAGCTCGATCAGGACCTGCTGGCGATCTCGGAGATCGACCAGGCGCTGCGCGCCATCCCGGAGATCCCCATGCCCGCCGATCCGGCGGCAGTGCGGGAGGCGGCCGCGGGCGCGGCCCAGCTCGCGGCGCAGGCGGCGGAGGCTGAGGCCAAGGTCGCGGAGCTGACCCCGCAGGATCAGGCGAAGGCAAAGCTGGCGGCGGAGCTCTCGGTCAGCGAACTGCAGTTTCTCGGCGAGGCGGTCGAGCGGCCGGTGCCGCCGCTGCCCGCGCAGGCCGGCGCCAGCGCCAGGCTGGAGCTTCTGGATCGGCGCAAGGTCGCGCTGCACCGCTGGTCGTCCGACCTCATCGCGGTGGCCGCCGGGATCATCGGGGTGGTGCTCATCTACCGGGCGGTTACCTCCGCGGCGGTCGCCCTTCCCATCGAGGAGTTCCTGGGCGGGCTGGTGGTGCTGGTGGCAGGGGCAGCGATCTTCCTCTACCTGCAGCAGCGGCTGCGCCGGCTCCTCGCCGTCGGCGGCTTCACCTCCGTGGCGGAGATGCGTCGCGCCAAGCGCCTTCGGGACCCCGAGGTCCTGAAGGTGGTCGCCGCGCAGGAGGAGGTGCTCGCCCAGCGCGCCAAGGCGCAGCGCCGGATCTTGGAGTTGGGGCTCTCCCGTTTCACCGGCGCTGAGCTCCTCCAGCTCGCGTCGGAGCTGCCGCCACTTCAGGAGGCGCTGCAGCAGGCGGCCTCCTGGCGCGCGACCGCGGAGCGGGCTCGCCAGGAGTTGACGGCCAGAGCCGCCCGGGTCGGGATCGATGCCAGTGACCCCCAGCTGATCGCGGCCCGCCTCGGCGAGCTCGTCCAGGAGCTGGACGCGGCGGTCGAGGCCGAACGCCGCCGGGGCGAGCTGGAGCTGCGCCGGGAGGAGCGGTTGAACGGGCGCGAGCTGCACAGCCTGGTCAGCCGCTCCCAGGAGCTCCGGGCTGAGCTCGGGGCCAGGGGAAGGGGATCCCAGCCGCGCCCGGCACGGCCGGCGGCGGAGCTGAGGGAGGAGTACGACCATCTCCGCGCCACCAGGGACCAGCTGCGGGCTGAGCTCCTGCCCAAGGAGGGCAGCCTGCGCCAGCAGCTCCGGGAGGCGGGTGACCTGGTGGAGCTCGAGGAGCTGGTGGCCGAGCGCGCTGCCCGGGTGGACCGCATGGAGCGGGCGGAGGCGGCGGTCAACCTCGCGATCACCGAGCTGGAGGCGGCGGAGGCGGAGATCCAGAACAGCCTGGCCCCGATCCTGGCTGACGGGCTCGCCCGTCGGCTGCCGGAGCTCACCCACCGTCGCTACGCCCAGGCCTGGGTGAATCCGGAGGACCTCTCCATGCACGTGGCGGCCGCCAACTCCACCCGCCAGATCCCGGTGGACAACCTCTCCCAGGGCACCCAGGAGCAGATCTATGTGTGCCTGCGGATGGTGCTGGCGCAGGCGCTGTCGCCGCGCGGGGAGCAGCTCCCGCTCATCTTCGACGACCCCACCGTCAACTCCGACGACCGCCGGTGCTTCGCGCTGCTCGACACCCTGCTGGAGCTATCGGAGACCTCGCAGGTGGTGATCTTCTCCCATGAACACCGGGTCGTGGAGTGGGCCCAGCGACAGTCCGTGCCCGTGTTGGCCCTGGACCAGGTGCCGGCCTCGGCCGAGGAGGACGAGTCGGCGACCGTGCCGGGCAGCTGATGAGGATAGCCTCGCTCCTGCCCAGCGCGACCGAGATCTGCTTCAGCCTGGGGCTGGGGCAGAGCCTGGTGGGGGTCACCCACGAGTGCGACTTCCCGCCGCAGGCCGAGTACAAGCCGCGGCTGACCGCGAGCGAGCTCGACCACCAGGGCAGATCGCCGGGTGACATCGATCGCCACGTCAGGCAGGCCCTGCACCAGGGCAGCAGCCTCTACCGGCTGGACCAGGAGGCGCTGAGCCGGGCCCACCCTGACCTGATCCTGACCCAGGAGCTGTGCGAGGTCTGCGCCGTCGCCTACCCCCAGGTGATGGATGCCGCCCGGTTGCTGCCAGGTCGGCCGGCGGTGCTGTCGCTGGAGCCCAACACGCTCGCGGACGTGATGCGCACCATCCTGGATGTGGGCGAGGCCACCGGCACCAAGGAGCGCGCTCAGGAGCTGGTGCGCAGCCTCTGGGCGCGGGTGGACGCGGTGCGGGGAGCCGTCGCCGGGCGGAAGAGGCCGCGGGTGGTCTGCCTGGAGTGGCTCAACCCACTGATGGTTGCTGGCCACTGGGTTCCTGACCAGGTCGATGTCGCGGGCGGTACGGACGTGCTCGGCAGCTCCGGTGCGCGCTCCCGCGAGGTCTCGTGGGATGAGGTGCGCGCGGCGGCGCCCGAGGTGCTGCTGGTCATGCCCTGCGGGTTCCGGCTGGAGGAGACCTGCGAGCAGGCGGCGGAGCTGACCTCGCTGCCCGGTTATCGCTCGATCCCGGCGGTCGCCGCCGACCGGGTCTTCGCGGTCGATGGCTCCTGGTACTACAACCGCCCCGGTCCCCGTGTCATCGATGGGATCGAGATCCTGGCCAGGATCTTCCACCCCGACGGCTGGAAGGGGCCGGTGCCTCAGGGCTTTCGCCGGCTGGATCTGAGCTGAGGTGCGTCGCAGCTCCGGCCGGCAGCGGCGGCACGGCTCAGCCACCCGGTTCAGCAGGGAGCCAGGAGCCCCTCGAGCAGCGCCGGACCGCGCGCCAACCAGGCGTCGCCATAGTAGGTCGGATACTGCAGCGCCTCCGACTGCGCCTGGCTGAGCAGCTGGTTCGCGGCCCCGCTGTCCCCGGCCGCGAATGCGGTGGCGGCCGCCGCCAGGTAGGGAAGCGGGTTGGTGGCGGCATTGATCACGCCGCCGGTTGAGGTGAGCGCGATGGAGGAGTCCTCGCTCCCGCCGCTGGCGAAGTAGTTCCGCCACCAGCGGGCGGCCAGTGGTCGGGCTCCCGTGGCGCATGATGCGGTCAAAAAGACCGGGATCCGAGCGGCGTCCAGCCCGTACTGGACCGGGGCGCCGCCCCCGGGGCTGGCGATCGCCAGGATGCTGGATCCCTGGAGCTCGGCCCAGTCGGTGGGCAGCAGCGAGCCATTCTGGCTCAGCTCCGAGATCAGGGAGATCGCCTGGGCCGAGCTTTCCGCCCAGCTCTGGTCGCCGGTGTACCGGGCCAGCGCCAGGTACACCCCCGGCATCCAGTAGGACGGGTCCAGGGTGGTCGGCGGTCCGTCGGCCCATGGCCCGGCGGTCGGCAGGGGAGCGCCCAGAGGGCCGGCGACAGCTTCTCTCTGAAGCACGGCTGCGGCCATGGCCAGGCCGGCCGCGTGGAGCGCGGGTGGGTCCGCACCCTGGTAGCGGAGCAGGGCATAGGCGGCGAGGGTGTCGGCATCGGTGGCTGACTCGTCTGAGAGCAGCGTCCCATCGGCGTTGGCGTGGTAGGCCAGCAACCCGTCTGGCAGCAGCAGGTGACCCCTGGTCCACACCCAGATCTCAAGCGCCACGGCCGGCCTGCCGGCCAATTCGGCGATGAGCATCCCGTACGCCTGCCCCTCGCTGACCACGTCTCCACCCTGGTCGTAACGAACGACGGCGCCGTCCGGTGCGACGTAGGTTTCCAGGAAGTGGCTGGCGGCCGCGGCCGCGGCCCGCTGCCAGGTGGCCGCGCCACTGGCCCAATACCAGTAGGTGTACCGCCCGCCAGAGGTGGGATTGACGGGCAGGAAGTATCCGCTGGCATCGATGATTGCCGCGGCCGATCCGGTGGCGTTGTAGAGGGCGAGCTGACCGGTGGCTCCGAGCTGAGCGATGGCCGCGTCGGCCACGGTCTGCCCGCGTGCCCAGTTGAGGTCAGAGGTCAGCGGCATGCCCGGCGCCGGCGTCACGGTGAAGAAACCCGGGGTGGTGGTGTCGGTGGCGGTGACGTTGAGGACGACGGCGCTGGCCAGGGCGGCGATTCGGTCGACTCCTCCCAGCCGGACCCTCAGTGTCTCCTGAGGCGACAACGCCTCTTTCCCGGTGCGCGTGTCGAGCAGCCGCCGCGGGGACAGCGGGTAGTAGAGGCCAGCCTGGGGTCCCCCCATCGAGGTCGTGAAGTACCTGGTCACGTCCACGATCACGTCGGTCGTGCCGCGGTGATTGAGCAGATCCACGGCGCCGCCGCTTCCCAGGGTGACGATGACCCGGTTGGCCACGGTCTTGCCGCGAGTCCAGTTCAAGGCCGAGGTCCCCGGCCAGACGGATCCGCTCGGGTAGGAGGCGAAATAGCTGGTCGCGGTGGTGTCCGTCGCCGTCACCTCGAGCACCGCGGCGACCGCGCCCGCAGGAACGCCTCCGGCACCCGCCATGTGGATCTGGAGGGCACCCTGGGGACCGAGCGGAGTTCCCTGCCCGGGATAGCCGCTGTTGGGCCTGGTGTCGGCGATTCGGCGCGGGCCAGAGGTTCGAAGTAGGTGCCGGCTGGTCCAGGCGGGGCGAAGTAGCCCTCGAGGTCGACCGTGAGCTGCACGCTGCCGGCGGCGTTGTGGAAGCTCACGGAGCCGCCCTGGCCGACGGCCACGACGGCGAGGTTGGCGACGGTGGCGCCATCCGGCCAGTTGAGGTGCGAAGTGGTCGGCGCTGCGGCCCCGGTTGGATAGACCGCGAGGAAGCTTGCCGCCGTGGTGTCGGTCGCGGTTCCGTTGATGGCGACCGCGGTTGCGTCGGTGGGGACCGCGGCCGTGCCCGCCACCTGGAGACGACGGGTGCCGTCGGCGGTGAGGGGCCCGCCGTCCAGGCGGGTGTCCAGCAGGCGGACCGGAGCGGCGGCGAAGTACTCGCTGCCGGTGGCGGCGGCCAGCACCGCCGACCGGATGTGGACCAGCCCCGGCCCCAGCGCCGCCCCCAGCCCGAGGCAAAGCACCAAGGCGAGAGCCGGCCGCCGGGTACGTGTCATTCCCCTACTTCACCACCGGGATGGGCGGACCGAGCGCCCCGCGACGATCCTGCTACCGGGTCGCGTGCCCGACCGCCCGGGCCCGGGAAAACGGTGCTACCGAGCCCGCCCACCAGCGGTCCCCGCCGCTAGGCCACCGCCCGGCTGAACGCGCGCGCGGCCCCCACCACCGCCAGCAGCGCCAGCCCGGCGACGATCACGATCCCTTCCAAGACGGTCAGGTTGGCGAGATGCCCGAGGAAGATGGACCGGGCGGCGCTGAC
>JAJYWT010000192.1 GCA_021791345.1 bacterium | reverse complement strand
GTGGGCCGGTGCCGCACCATGAGGTCGCGGTAGATCCCGCTGTGGGACTTTGCGCTGCGACGGTTGAATTCAGCCAGCCGCTCGAGTGAGCCATCCAGGTCCGCGGGGTCGAAGCCGTCGAAGGGCTCGCAGCGCATCGGGGCCTGGGCCAGCACCTCTCGGGCCACGGCCAGCATGAGCGGGCGCCACTCCTCCTGTTCGAGGGTGGCGGAGATTGGCAGGTCGGAGACGGCACCGGCGAAGAGCATCGCCCCGTAGGCTTCCTTGCTCCAGAGGAAGCCCATGATGTTGTCGGTCGCCTCGGCGTAGGGCAGGGCATCCGCCAGCTCCCGCACCCGAGGGGTCACCGGTCCCGGATGGACCTCCCCCACTCGGAAGGTTGCGACATTGCCCTGCATGATCCGGCCGGGGGCGACAAGGTCGGCCCCAAAGTTGACGAAGGCGAGCAGCACCCTGGCCTCCCCGACGACCTCGGAGAGGGCTGCGGCGTTGAGACCGTTCTGCAGGCTGACCACGTAGCCGTCCGGTGCCAGTCGGCCCCGGAGGAGCTGGGCTGCCTGCCGCGTGTGATGGCTCTTGACGGCTAGCCCCACCTTGTCCAGCCGCTCCGGGAGCTGGTCCGGGGTGACCGCGCGGACCCTGACGGTGAAGTTGGCCACGGGGCCCTCGATCGTGAGCCCATCCCGGTTGATGGCCTCTACGTGTTCCCGGTCAGCGTCGCAGAGGAGGACATCGTGCCCATCCCGGACCATGTGGGCACCGATGGTCCCACCGATGGCGCCGGCTCCGATGATGGTCAGCTGCAAAGGCCCCCTCCCCGAGTTCGGTTACGCCGACCGCCGAAGGCCGACTGCTTCGATCATATCGGCGCCGGGCGCCAGTTCCCGGAGGTCAGCGCGGGGAGATGGGGACGACGCGCCGGGGAAGAGTGGCATAGGTGGACATACCCTCCTCCCAGGCCACGTAGGCGTTGCCCGGCTGGGAGCTGAGGCCCACGTGCCTCCCCTCCCGGTCAAGGGCCACCAGGTTCATGATCGGCTCGCCCCCGGGAACGTCGAGGCCGGAGAGAGCGGCGAACGCGCCGGTGGCAGCCTCCTCCAGCTGGACTCCCTGGGAGAGCAGGGTGACCAGGGTGTGGGCCGTGACCCCTCTGATGGCCAGCTCCCCCCACCCGGTGCACGCTGCAGCTCCGAAGCGGTCGTCGCAGTAGTTGCCGGCCCCGATCACCGGGGAGTCACCCAGCCGCCCGGGGTACTTCCAGGCCCAACCGCTGGTGCTGACCGCCGACGCTAGGTGGCCCCGGCTGTCGATGGCCAGGAAGTTCACCGTCCCGGCCACGTGCTCCGGGTCGGTGAACAGGCCCGCCACCCGGTCCAGGAGCCGGCGCCTGGAGTCGTCGGGCCTGAGTTCTCCGCTGACCCCTTCGCGCCAGGCGGCCTCCGCCTCCGGGGTTAGGAGGTCCTCGGGTGCCATGCCCACCTCGGCGGCGAGTCTCTCCGCGCCCTCGCCAACGAGCATCACGTGGGGAAGTCTCTCCATCACCGCCCGGGCGATGGTGATCGGATGGCGGAACCGCCGCACCCCGCCGACCGCCCCGGCGCGGCGGGTCTCGCCGTCCATGAGGGAGGCGTCCAGCTCTACCTGTCCCAGGAGATTGGGATATCCGCTGTACCCGACAGAATGATCGTCCGGGTTGTCCTCGACTTCGCGGGCAGCGGCCTCCACAGCGTCGAGTGCAGAGCCGCCGGCGGCCAGGATGCTCCAGCCAGCGCTCATGCCCACCGACCCGTTGGCGCTGGCGACCAGAAGCACGGACGGATTATATGAAGTGGAGGGGGCCATCCCGGGGCCAGCCGGGGTCGGCGGCGCATCTCGCCCACCCGCTAGTGGCTGGCGGCGTGGCCGCCGTGACACCTGCGCGCCGGCACGCCAGCCTGCTCCCCGGCGACGGGAGATGTCCGGTCCAACTAGACTCAGGGCGTCGGCGGGACCAGTTCAAGAGCCGCAGCGACGCCGCTTCAGGGACTCCAATACCTGTGGCTGGGCAGTCGGCTCACCGGCGCCCCGGCAACCAGGCCCTCGTAGCTCAGGGGATAGAGCAGCGGTTTCCTAAACCGCGTGTCGGAGGTTCGAGTCCTTCCGGGGGCACCAGGTTTTGATCTCACCGAGTGTCACTGAGTCCCAATTCGTATCAGCCCAGTTGGGGTAGTAATTGGGGTAGTAGCTCCCGAGTTCAGCGATCCGGACCATCCGGGCCGCCCGAGAGCAGTTGTCAACTGGGCGACGGGGACGGCCATACCCCAGGCACACCCCAGCCCATACCCCAACGGCCAGAGGTCAGCGGCTGGGCTCAGCCTGCGGGCTGGAGCACCTTCCCTACGGTCGAGGGCCACCACCTGGCCCCGCCGTGGGCAGTGGGGACGCCTTCCCCGTTGAGCTGATCGGCGATGGCCTGCAGGGTGGCACCTGCCAGGCGCTGGCGGTTGATCCGCTCCGCCAGCTCGGCCGGTAGCACCTGGGGCCTTCCCAGGCGGACGCCCTGCGCCTTGCGGACCGCCAAGGCGTCCCGGGTACGCTGCCCGATCAGGCGGCGCTCGAATTGAGCGATGGCCGCCAAGACGTGGGCCATGACTTCACCGGATGGGGTGCTGAGGTCAACACCCAGGTCGAGGGCCACCAGCGCCCAGCCTTCGCGCTCCGCCTCCGCCAAGAGCCGAGCCGCGTGCTGTACCGACCGGGAGAGTCGGTCGAGCTTGGCCACCACCAGCCCGTCAGACTCGCCCCGCTGGCAGGCGTAAAGCGCCCGCTGCAGCCCGGGCCGGGAGGTCACCTTCCCGGAGATTCCCGCGTCTTCCTCGACCGCCACCAGCTCCCACCCCCGCCGCTCGCACTCCAGCCGGATCGCCCGGCGCTGGGCCTCCAGCCCGGGCCCGGAGTCCGCCTGCTCCGCCGCGCTCACCCGGCAGTAGCCCACCACCCGAGCCGTCCCCGTCCGCCGCGTCTTTGCCCTTCTCATGAGAGCAGCATACACTAAATAAGCGTTTAGTGTTAACGCCCAAGGCGGTCAAGGATTCCCCCGACGTTGAATCTGGGTGGCTCCCACTGGGCAAATGAGTCGACTACCGTGACTTTGGTCACCCCGGCCGGATCAACGACGACCTCGTCGTGGAGTACGAAGCGAGCGAGGATGGCCCGCGGCGGGATCGTGGCGCGTAGGCACCGTGTAGGTCCCACCGTCCGATAATCCCTCGCGTAGCTGAGCGCAACCGCTCGGTCAGAGGTCCACGACATGCCGGGGCGACTTGCTGCTAGTTCGCCTCGATAGACCGTGAACGGTGCCGCCGGCCGTGGCGGCCCGTCACTGACATATCCGGCCCACTTGAACATCGAGACGAGGTCCGCCGAATCGAAGTGGTGCAAGGGGGCATGCGCCAGAGGCCACACCTCAGCAAGCTCGGATCTGACCTCGGCTGCCGGGCGCCCACGCCATCCCGCAGCTAGTAGGCGCAGCCGTGCGTCAGGGGGCTGGAGTTCGGTCATTGTGGCTACCGCGCAAGAGTGCGTCCAGCGCCGATATGGCACCCTCCAGCCTGCTCACGTAGACGCTGCTGGCGGTCAGCTCGCCCCGGCCGATGGCCTCCAGGATGCGCTGCAGCCCGTCCCGGGCCCCGGCTATTTCGCTAAGCTGACTTCGCCTTGAGACGGTGCGCTCCCGCCTGAGCCCAGTCACCAGGCACTCGGCCACGATCCGTCCTCGCTCCCCTTGCCCAACG
The DNA here is from genome assembly GCA_021791345.1 of bacterium. The sequence continues at coordinate 4,669 of JAJYWT010000192.1, read as the reverse complement.
TCGGAGGCATCGACCTCGCCCGACGTGCTGTCTGGGCTGACGCGCCGCTCTGAACGTATCGCCGCTGGCTGGCGGCTCCGAGAACAGGGGGCCGGCACGCGGGTGACGAAATGGTAAACATCGACATTAGGATGGCCAATCCCATGATACTGCAAGGTTGGGCGGCTGCTTAGATCAACCAAACTCAAGGAGCAGGTCAATGGAGGAAGGGCAACAGAACGAGTCAGCAGATCCGCAACTCAGCGTCCCTACCCCCGTCACTGCAATGACCGCGAAGGGGGGGGCGATCCTGCCAGGGCAGCGGTTCTGCCCCAGTTGCTCCAGTCCTGTGGTCTCGACCGCCTCAGTTTGCCCCCACTGCGGGACCGCCATCGGCGCCCCGAAGTCGAAGGGGATCGCTATCCTGCTCGCCGTCTTCCTAAGCTTCTGGACATGGGTCTACACGTACCGGATCAATAAGACCAAGTTTTGGGTGGGGCTCGGTCTTAGCTTCGTAGGCGGGGTCCTGACCATATTCCTCGTGGGCTTCCTGATCATCTTCGGCGTCTGGCTCTGGGCGCTGATCGATGCTATCTCAACCTCGGATCAGAAGTACCTGACTTACTCCGGGTCATGAGACCGCCTCGATCACGTGGAAGCAAGTTTGCTATAGGTTCGACTGCGGCAATTCTCGGACTCGGCTTCACCCTGGGAGCCGTGCCCGCACTGGCTGCCCAAGGCGCCCCACCCAGGGTCCCAGCCGCCGGCATGCACCGGCTGATCGTTCCTACCTCTGGGCCGGTTGGCGTGGCTCCCTCGGGACCGCGTTCGGCCAAGACATTCGTGGGTGCTGCTACAAGGGTGAGTAAAGCTGAGTTCCTCCACAGTGGGGGGCATGCGTACCCAGCTCTCCCAGCTCCATCAGGTACGGTTCAGGGTGGCTCGGAGCAGGCGGCGAGTTCGATCTCAAACGGGGCTTACACCCCGTTGTCCCCCACCCGGTTGTTGGACACCCGTACCAACGGTGAGACCCTGGGGCCCAACAGCAGCCTGAACCTGTTGGTGCTCGGCGGAAGTGTCCCCGCCGACGCATCGGCCGTGGCCCTCAACGTTACTGTTACTGATACCACCTCGGATAGCTTCCTCACCGTCTACCCGACGGGGCAGCCGCTACCGCTAGTCTCCAACCTGAACTGGCCGTCCGGGGAGACGGTTCCTAACTTGGTGATCGTACCTGTGGGCCTAGGTGGTGAGGTGACCTTCTACAACGACCAAGGCCGGACCGACGTGGTTGTGGACCTCGAGGGGTACTTCGCGCCGGAGCCGTCTAATAGCACGACCGGCAGCTACGTGCCTCTCACCCCTTCCCGGATCGTTGACACACGAGCGGGCAGCGGGGAGCCTTACAGCGGCGACACACTAGGGCCCGGTGGCAGCCTCAATATCCAGGTCGCCGGTCGAGGCGGGGTCCCGGCCAGTGGGGTCTCTGCCGCCTTGATGAACGTGACCGTGACCGATACCACAGCTCCCAGTTACCTGACCGTGTACCCGCAGGGCGACAGCCAACCACTGGCTTCCAATCTGAACTGGCTGGGTGGGGACACGGTGGCGAACCGGGTCGTGGTCCCGGTGAACCCGACTACGGGCCAGATCACCGTATACAACGATCAGGGCAACACCGATGTGGTGGTGGACGTCGACGGGTACTTCACCAACGGCGGCACTCCTCCGGCCAATGCGGGGCTCTTCAGCACCATCAGCCCGATCCGGCTTCTAGACACTAGGACGACCGGACAGGCGCTGGGGCCTGGCGGCATCCTCACGCACCAACTGGCCGGCGTCGATGGCATCGCGCCGCAGGCAACAGCGGTGGTGACGAACGTCACCGTGACAGACACCACCGCTCCTAGTTACCTGACGGTTTACCCGGGGCCGACCCGCCCATTGGCATCCGACGTGAACTGGCTGCCCGGTCAGACCGTGCCCAATCTGACTGTGGCCACCTTGAGTTCAGGCGGCTCGATCTCAGTCTATAACGACCAGGGAAACACCGACGTGGTCGTTGACGCCTTCGGGTACTTCGGGCCACGAATGCCGGTGAGCATCACCACAACCTCACTCACGTCAGGCAGTGTCGGCAGTTCGTACTCGGCCGTTTTGCAGGCCGCGGGTGGCACCGCGCCCTACTCATGGGTGCTCGCAGTTGGCAGCTTGCCCACGGGCCTGACTCTCTCCGCGAGCGGCATGATCCAGGGCACGCCGACGGCTGCTGGCACGTCGAACTTCACCGTACAAGTCACTGACTCCACCACACCCACGCCGGAGACCGCCTCGACGCAGCTGAGCCTCACGGTCACCCCAGCCCCACTTGCGATCACTACAACGTCGCTGCCAACTGGAGTGGCTGGCGCCCTCTACTCAGCGGCAGTCCAGGCGACTGGGGGTACCCCGCCCTACTCATGGTCTGTGGCTTCCGGCTCCCTTCCCGCTGGACTGGCTCTGTCCGCAGCCGGTGTCATCTCCGGAACCCCCGCAGCCTCAGGAACCTTTGACTTCGGCATCGCCGTGACCGACTCGGCTAGTCCTTACCCGAATGTAACTATCAGTTCGCTCACTCTTCAGATTGCTCCGGCTCTCGCGGTGACGACCACATCTCTCCCGAGTGCGACCGTGGGATCCCCCTACTCCCGGAGTTTGGGCGCATCAGGGGGAACACCACCGTATTCATGGGCCATCACCTCCGGATCGCTGCCCGCGGGACTCAGTCTCTCGTCCTCCGGGCTGATCTCCGGCACTCCAACGACCTATGCCGTTTCCAGTTTCACCGTGCAAGTAACCGATTCCACTACTCCCACTCACGAAACTGCAACAGGACAACTCTCCATTCAGGTCTACCTCGGGCCACCAGTTGCGGCCTACTCGTCCAACTGGTCAGGTTACGTATATGGAGAGGGGCCCTACACGGCCATTCAGGGCACGTTCAACATTCCCCAGATCTACGCCAACAGCGTCAACACCGACACCGCCGAGTGGGTCGGCATCGACGGATGGAACGGGGACTCGGCGCTTATTCAAGCCGGGATCGACGAGCCATATGATGCGGCGACGAATACCTATACCATCTATGCATGGTGGGAGATACTCCCGGCCTACCCGACCGAAGTCCAGATACCTTTCTCCGACATCACTCCATCCCCAGGCGATAGCATCACGGTTACGATCGGCCAAGTTGGTGCGGGGACATGGGGAATCGAAGTCGTCGACAACACCAACGGGGAAAGCTTCTTGATTGACCAAGCGTACTCAGCGGCCCTAAGTTCGGCAGAGTGGATTGTTGAAGCGCCCACGCTGAACGGCAGCATCGAGACACTTGGGGGATACTCACCGAATGTCACGTTCACTGGCCTGGGTCTTGCGGGGCCGCAGAACACCTTCTACGACGTGGCAATGGTCCAGAATGGTGGACAGGTCTCGACGCCCTCCACACTGGACCCGACAGGCTTCGCTGTCGCCTATGGCGATGTGGCTCCACCACCACCGTAAGGGGTTTGCGCCACCGAAAGTCAGACCCAACACGGAGTCGGCCACCTGTCCCTCCTATCCCCGCCCGGGATAGCGCCCACGGCTCGGCGAACGCCTACAACAACCGCTGAATCTCGGTCCCCGTGGACCCAGGCAACGAGACCAGGGTGAGCGCGGGCCGTGGCTAGGGACCCCCGAGGGCACTCCGAAACGAGGCCCCGGTCGCACCCTTGTTCGGCTGTGTAGGGTGGCGCGTGGGCTGCGATCGTAACGGGACTGGTAGCGGCTGGAGTCGGCGCCGTGCGTCGATGATCAGCTCCTAACGTTCTCATTCTCTGCCAGGTCGGAGGCCCGACTTCTTGAAGGGCTCCGCAATCACACTCACTTGGGCACCGCCAAGGACTGGCCCGGTCCGCGGCCCGGATGGCCTCTGGCAGCCCGCCCTTGGGTGCCGACTCCGAGCCCCGAGGCCCCGTGCTGAGGATCGATTGGGCCGACCACTATGCCGTATCGGGCTAGTGTCCTGCTTCTGAAGTAGCTACGCAAAAGCGAGCGATGCTGGCAAGGATCTGGTCGGCGGTCTTGACCCAGGTGAAGGGCTTGGGGTGCTCGTTGTTGGCCTTGAGGTAGACGCGGATAGCGTCCTCCAGAGCGCGCACGCTCTGGTGCGAACCCCGTCGGATCTGGCGCTCCGTGAGCAGCCCGAACCAGCGCTCCACCTGGTTGATCCAGGAGGAATAGGTGGGGGTGAAATGCAGTTGGAACCGGGGATGGCGCAACAGCCAACGATGGACCGAGGGGGTCTTGTGGGTGCCGTAGTTGTCGAGTACCAGATGAACGCCGAGGTCGGCGGGGACCTCGGCGTCGATGCGCTGCAGAAAGCTGAGGAACTCAGTGCTGCGATGGCGCCGGTGGAGGTCGCCGATCACCCTGCCGCTGCCGATGTCCAGGGCGGCGAACAAGGTGGTGGTCCCGTGGCGATGGTAGTCATGGGTCTGGCGTTCGGGGATCCCGGGCCGCATCGGCAGCAGCGGCTGGGTACGGTCCAGCGCCTGAATCTGGCTCTTCTCGTCGACGCAGAGAACCAGCGCCGCCTCCGGGGGATGTAGGTACAGGCCCACGATGTCCCGCACCTTCTCCACCAGCTGAGGGTCGTTGGAGAGCTTGA
>JAJYWT010000122.1 GCA_021791345.1 bacterium | reverse complement strand
GCCTGGCGAGGCATGGAGAGCTCGGCGGAAATCGCGGCGGCGGGAAACACTCTCGCCCCAATATATTGGCTCATCAGATGAGGAAAAATTTCATCCTTTTGGCGGATGGCAGAAAGCCACCCTTGGCCGCACAATTTGCAGTCGCCGAGGTGCCCCCTCCTGTTTCGGACCCTGGCCCGGTCCGGAGTCGACCTCTTGGCTGACTTTGCTCCTGCAACCTCCCCCGCAGGTGGGTTAAGCAACGGCTTGTCCCATGGCGAAGTCCCGGTCCTGGAGGTGCGGCACCTCGGCCGCACCCTACACCTGGGGGAGGAGCGGATCGAGATTCTCAAGGACATCACCTTTCGCATCCCCGCCGGGGAGTTCGTCACCCTGATGGGCCCCTCGGGCAGTGGCAAGAGCACCCTGCTTGGCTGCATCACCGGGCTGGACACCCCCAGCTCCGGCCAGGTGCTCCTCAACGGGGTCGACGTGTCGGCGATGCGGGAGAGTCAGCTGGCCGGAATCCGCAACCGCACGGTGGGGATGGTGTTCCAGGCCTTCAACCTGATCCCCACGCTGACCGCGCGGGAGAACGTCGAGGTGCCCCTCTACGCCGGCTCCTGGAAGGGCTCCCCCTCCGCCAGGGCGGAGGAGCTCCTGGGCCTGGTGGGGCTCTCCCACCGGATGGAGCACCGCCCGAGCCAGCTCTCGGGCGGGGAGCAGCAGCGGGTGGCGATCGCCCGAGCGCTGGCCACCCAGCCTCCGCTGCTGGTCGCCGACGAGCCGACCGGAAACCTGGCAGCGGCCCAGGGGCGGGAGGTGCTCGACCTGCTGTGGCAGCTGAAGCAGACGTTGGGGACCACCTTTGTGGTCGCGACCCATGATCCCTCGGTCGCTCAGTACGCGACCAGGATGCTCCAGCTGAGCGACGGCCAGCTGGTCAGTGACGCTCCCGGCCCTCGGGCCACAGCTGCTTGAAGTCCGGGCTCTACCTCCGCTACACCACCCGATCGCTGCGGCGCGGGGGACGACGCACGGTCCTCGGCGCCTTCTGCGTCGGGGTGGGGGTGATGGCGATCGTGGGGCTGCAGCTGGCGGCGGCGATGGTGTCCTCGTCCCTGACCGCCAACGTGCGGCAGGCCAACGGAGGAGACGTATCCGTGGTCTCCACCGCGGTCCCACTGCCCGCCTCCGAACTGCCGGTCCTGGCCCAGCTCAAGCGCACCGGTCAGATCACCCGGTACACGGCGGTGCGGGAGTACCAGGCGACCCTGATCAGGAGCAACGGCCAGGGCGTCTCCACCGTCATCGACGCGGTGGACCCGGCGTCCTTCCCCCTGGTCGGCCGGCTCACCCTGAACCCGGGCGCGCAGGGCACGTTCACCCAGCTGATGCGCCGCCGGGACACCATGGTCCTCTCCGCCTCGGTCGCCAGCCTGCTCAAGGCCCGAGTCGGTTCGTTGGTGCGGGTGAACGCTGCCGCCGCCACCCACCCGATCTACTGGACGGTGGGCGGGGTCATCCAGGGAACCGCCCCGGCGGGGCTGTCCCAGGACGTGCTCACCTCCTACGCCACCCTGGCCTCGAGCCTTGCCCGATCGGCGCCGGTCGACTACGGCGAGGTCTATCTCACTACCCGGAACTCCGGCCAGGCGGCGAAGGTCGCCGCCGAGCTCAGCCGTCAGCTGCCGCTGGCGACCGTGTCCACCGTCCAGCAGGCGCTGAACTCGGATCGCAAGGCCGACCAGCAGCTGACCCAGTTCCTGGCGGTCGCGGGGCTGGCGGCTCTTCTGATCGGCGGGATCGGGATCGTCAACACCATGCAGGTGAGCCTCTCGCGGCGCCGCCTCGAGATCGCGATGCTGAAGACCACCGGGTACAGGAGGCGCGACCTCTATGTGCTCTTCGGCCTGGAGGCGGCCCTCCTCGGCTTGACCGGGGGGATCGCGGGGGCGCTCGCGGGGATCGGGCTGTCCGACGGGATCCGGCTTTTGCTGCAGAACATCGCCTCGCTGGATATCAACTTCGCCCTCGACTGGGAGGTGGTGCTGGCGGGGGTGGGGATCGGGGTCGCCACCACCTGCATCTTCGCGATCCTCCCCATCGTCCGCCTCAGCCGGGTGCGCCCAGCGGCCGTCCTGCGCGACGACCCGGGGGGCACCAGTGCCGCCGTCGTGGGCTCCAGCCTGCTGCTGCTGGCCCTGGTGGGTGCGCTGTTCTGGCTGCTGGCGGCCGCGATCCTGGGTTCGGTGACGCTGGCCCTGGCCCTGGTGGTGGCGACCGGAATCGCCCTGTTCATCCTGACTGGCCTCTTCAGCCTGGCGCTCATGGTCATGGGCAAACTCCCCGTCCCCGAGCGCTTCACCCCCAGCTATCTGGCCCTGGTCACCGCGGCCTTGCTGGTGGCGATCGGGATCACCCGGGTCTCCAGCCTGCGGGCGGTGGGGGCGCTCATGATCGCGTTTGCCCTGCTCGGCTACCTGGTGGTGGTGCTGCCGCGCCCGTTGAAGTCGGTGGTGCGCTTCGCCTTCCGCAACGCCAGCCGCCAGCGGACCCGCACCGCGGCGACCGCGGTGGCGCTGTTCGTGGGGGTGTTCGCGGTCGGCCTGATCCTGGTCCTGGGCACCGACATTCGCGCCGATCTCGACTCGATCATCACCCAGTCGACCAGCTACAACGTGATCGCGGTCGCCCCCAGCACCGACCAGGTGGCCCTGACCCGGGCCGTGCGCCGCCTCCATCCCGGTCACCAGCTGGTCTCCAACGCCGCCATCACCGAGCCGGTCTCCATCGCCGGTGTCCCCTTCGCCAAGGCGGTCGCCGGCGGCGCGACCACCGGTCGGGGCAAGGAGGCGGTCGCGCTGCTCAGCGGGATCCAGGGGTTCGACGTGCAGGGCGGTGTCACCCCGCCGGTCTCGATCACGTCGGGTCGCCAGCTCGACGCGGCCGATCAGGCGGGAAACGGCGTGCTCGTCGAGAACGTCCTGCACGGTGCCCCCTACCACCTGCGTCTGGGAGACCAGATCGGGCTGCTCGACCCGCTCTCAAGGAGCGCTCGGGTGGTGGAGGTCAGGGTGGTCGGGTTCTACAGCGTCGTCCATCGCGGCGCCAAAAGCGGGATCTCCATCACCACCACGGTGGCGCCCATCCTGGCCACCACCGGCACCACCGCCCGGATCGGTGGCAGCGGGGTCATGGAGGTGGTGGAGATGAAGTTCCCGCCCGATCGCGCGGACGCGGCGGCGACCAACCTGCGCCAGAGGGTGACCGGTGCGCAGGTGATAAGCCTCGCCGACTTCACCCTGATCATCGACCAGTTCCTCAACAACGCCATCCTCTTCCTCACCGCGATCGCCTCCCTGGCGCTGCTGGCCGGGATCGTGATCATCGCCAACTCCGTGGCCCTGGCGCTGCTGGAGCGCCGCCGCGAGATCGGCATCCAGAAGGCGGTGGGACAGGGCAGCCGGGAGGTCTTCGCGCAGGTATTGATCGAGACCGGCGCGGTCGCCTGGCTGGGAGCGACCGGCGGCATGCTCGCGATCGCGCTGGCGCTGCTGCCGCTGGGGCGGCTGGTGATCAAGATCTCACTGGGGATCCCGACCCCGCTGGCGCTCGCCATCGTGGTCGGTGCGATCGTGGTGGCAGTGCTCACCGCCGCCCTGGTGGCCTGGGGGCCGGTCAGGGTGCGCCCCCTGGAGGTGCTGCGCTACGAGTGAGCGGCCGCTCCGGGCTCGGGTCGGGGTCGCTCAGGGAGCGGCGGTCGCCGCATCACCCAGAAGTGGGGGGCGCGGGCGGGGCTGAGCTCGGCCACGACCCGGAAACCGCGGCCCTCGTAGAAGCGCACATCGGATCTGGTAACCGTGTCCAGGTAGGCCTGGACCCCGGTCCGGTCGCAGCGCTCCAACACCGGCGCCAGGACCGCGGAGCCAAGCCCCTGCCCCTGGCGCGCCGGCTCGGTGCCCAGCACCGCCAGGTACCAGGCCGGGCCGCGGGGGTGCAGCTGGTGGACACGGGCGGTGGTCCAGGCGGCCGAGGGGAGCCTCCGCCCCATCAGGGCCACCGCGCGAAGGTTCCAACGCAAGAGGTCGCCGGCTCTGCCATGCGTGCCGCCGGCGGCCGCGGCGCCCATCGACAGCCAGAGGGCGGCCGAACTGAGGTCCTCAGTCCCCCAGCCCTCCCCCGTCGCGAGCAGGATCCGCGCCGTGAGCCGGTACCAGCGGCTCAGCTTGGCGGCGCGCGACGCGGCCTGCGGAAACAGCCACGCCGAGGTGGGGTCGGCGGCGAAGGCCCGTGCCAGCATCTCCCCGATACGGTCGGCGTCGGACTGATCGAGCCGCCGGACCCCGACCCGGGAGCTGGGTGCGGATGGCTCGTTCATCCGGAGGCCCAGGGTCCCGCCCCCTGAGCCCGGAGCCCGCTGAGTGTGAGATCAGTCGTCGGCGTTGGCGCCCTGTCCGCGCGCCACCCGTTCGGCCACCGCGTTCATCACGACCGGCGCCGCCATCCGACCGGCCCTGAGCGCCAGCGCCTGCAGGGGCCCGCGCGAGCGCTTGGCCCGGGAGGTGGCGCCGGGAACCATGGTTCGGCCCGCGGCCTCCTCGAGCAGCTCCTGCAGGCGGCGACGCCACTCATCGGGCATCTCCTCGATCCAGTCGGTGGTGGTCGGCTCCTCGCGGCGGCGGCGGCGCTGCCGGACCACGTAGACGGTCCCCACCACCGCCACCACCAGCACCCCGGCCGCGAGGCGGGCGCCGTCCCGACGAAGCCGCCACTTGGGGTCCAGCTCCCTGCGGAGCCGGGCCTCGATGCGGTCGAGGGTCGCCCCGGCCCGCGCCCGGGTGACCGCTATCTGTGCGCGCGCTTGCTCTGGAGTCGTGCCCACTCGAGATCCTCAATCAGGCTCTGCTTGCTGTCGGTGAACGGCCACAGGTGCCGGTTGGACCAGACCGCCGCAGCTCCCGCCCCCAGCAGTACCAGCCCCGCCAACGCGACTATCCCCGCCACCAGGGTGTGGTTGGGGATCCACTCGACCAGGGTGATGAGGGCGAAGATGCAGAACACACTGAGACCCACCATCGCCAGCGCGCCCGCGACCGCCACCCGGATCCCCCGACGGGCGCTGCGCTTGAGTTCGGCCTTGGCCAGGGCCAGTTCGTCGGCCGCGAGCTGCCGCATCTCGTCGGAGAACTCGCTCACGAGTCGGGAGATCGGCTCCTCGGCGGGATCGGACCTGGCCATCTCATGCAGGGTAGCGGATGGCGGCCGGCTCCCGTGCGCCTCCTATGATCAAAAGGTGGGACTTAGAGCTGCCGGCGACCGGTCCGAGCTGATCGCCCCCTGGGTGCGGCTCGCCCGCCGGGGCAGCCTGCTGATCGCCACCGACTTCGATGGGACGATCGCACCGGTGGTCAGGGATCCGCGCAGGGCGCGCCCGCTACCCCAGGCGGCCGGTGCCATGGCGACCCTGGCAGCCCGGACGCCGGTCGCGGTGATCAGCGCCCGGGACCTGGCCAACCTGGCGGTCCAATGCCCGATCCCCGGGGTCCTGCTGCTGGGCAGCTACGGGCTGGAGCCGTGGATGCGGCTGTCCAGGGAGGAGCCGCTCCCTCCACCGACTCCACCGTCCGAGCGGCTGGTGCGGCTGGCGCAGAGCCTGGAGGAGCTCACCGACTGGCTGCCCGGGGTGCAGGTCGAGACCAAGACCATGGGAGTCGCGGTGCATTACCGCAACTCCCCCGAGCCCCGCCGGGCGGCCCAGCTGGTGCGCCGGATGGTGGAGCAGGTGGCCCGCGCCGATGGGCTGGATGTGGTGCGCGGCAAGCTGGTGGTGGAGGTGCGTCCCCCCAAGAGCGGCAACAAGGGCACGGCCCTGGCGGCGATCCTGGACCGGCTGAGCCCGCGCGGGTGTGTCTTCGCGGGAGACGACCTGGGGGACCTGCCGGCGATGGAGGAGCTGCACCGCCGCCGCCCCGACCTGGAGCTGGCCTGCGCGATCGGCATCCTCAGCCCCGAGTCCAGCCCCCTGGTCGCGGAGACCGCCGACCGGTGCCTGGACGGGCCGGCGGCGTGGGCGGCGGTCCTGGAGGAGCTGGCGGCATCCCTGGCTAAGGAGGCGCCCAGGCGCCCGAGGACGGCTACTGCGCCAGCAGGTCGTTGAGGTCCTGGAGCTGGTCGCTGATCCAGCGCGTGATGTCGTTGCGCCTCACGATCTGGCGGAGCTGGCGGGCGCGGTTGCCACGGTATCGCTTGGCCATCGTCAGCGCCGAATGGAGCGCCTCCGCGGTCTGATCGATGTCGAAGGGATTGATCCCCAGGGCGTGGGGGCCGAGCTCCTCGTAGCTGCCGGCGTTCTCGCTGAGGACCAGGACCCCGTCGCGCTCGTTGCAGAGCACCCCCTCCTTGGCGACCAGGTTCATGCCGTCGTAGATGGGGTTGACCAGCAGAGCGTCGTAGTTCTTGTAGGCGGCCACCGCCCGGTGGAGGTTGTCGGCGACCTCCAGCCGGATCGGCAGCCAGCTGCCGGACTGAAAGCGGCGGTTGACGCGGGCGGTAGCCGCCACCAGCGCCCCCAGGTAGGCCCGGTATGCGTCCACGTTCTGCCGGCTGCGCTGCAGCAGGGCCCAGAAGACCACCCGGCCCCGCAGCTCCGGATGCGCCTCCAGCAGCCGCTCGTAGGCCAGAAAGCCGCGCACGATGTTCTTGCTGAGGTCGGTGCGGTCGACCCGCAGGATCAGCATCTCCGGGCGCCAGGTGGCGATCAGCTCCTCCTCGCGCCTCACCGCCGGGCTGGCCGCCATCTGGGTCATCCCGTCGATGTCGATGGAGATCGGGTAGGCGCGCACCCAGACCGAGCGGCCCTCGTAGAACACGATCCGCTGGCGGTGGTCCACCCCCAGCCCCAGGTTCTCCTCACAGGTCATGAGGAAGTTGCGCACATCCAGGCTGGTCTGCAGCCCCACCACGTCGTTCCCCAGCAGCCCCGTCAGGATCCCGTCGCGCATGTGCCGGGGGATGACCTTCCAGTACTGAGGGGTGGGCCAGGGGATGTGGATGAAGTGCTGGAGCCGCGCCTCGGGCAGCCGGGCTCTGACCATCGCCGGCAGGAGATACAGGTGATAGTCCTGGGTCATGACCAGCGGCCGCAGCGGCGATGAGGTGGCGACCCTCACCACCTGGTCGGCGAAGTCCTGATTGACCCGGACGTATCCCTCCCGCCAGGCCCGGCCCGTGGCGGAGTCCAGGATCGGCTCCCGGCCCAGGTCCCAGAGATAGTGCTGGATGAACCACAGGAGCGGATTGCTGATCTGGTTGTAGTAGAGGTCGTAGGCCTCCGGGTCGGACTCCACGAAGACCACCCGAAAGCTCTCCTGGTCCTCGGTCGTCACCTCGACCACGCCGTCAGCGCCGGCGGTCCTGATCAGGGCGCGATCGGCGTCCCCGCGGGCGGCCCCGATCCAGGTGGAGTTGCTGGAGCGGGCCAGGGAGGCCATGGCGGTCACCAGCCCCCCACCACCTCTGGTGATGCGCTCCACCCTGCCCTCCTCCAGGTGGACGTCGATGGGGGGGCGGTTGGCGACCACGATCGTCTGCCACCCCTGCAGCATCCGCCGCAGGTACGGTTCGATTCCGGGCATGCCGCATAGGATGACAAAGCGGCCCCCGCTCATGGGTGAGGCTACGGGAGCTTGGACGACGCCCGGGCTTCGGATCCCGCGCCGGACTCCGCCCCGGGGCGGCGGTTACTAGCGGAACTGGCGCTGGAGGTTGTCCAGCTCAGCGGCGCCCGGACACAGCTTGGCAAAGGGCAGCTGGGCAAGGGGGGTCCGGGAGGTTCCCGCCAACTCGTGCATCTCCGGGGCGGACTCGTCCAAAAACAGCAGCCCGGTCGCGATCTCGCCGTGGCGGCTGCGTTCCCGCAGGTAGGCTTCCACCGCGCCCCGGTCTGCGGGGTCGTAGCCCTCCGGAACCGCCCGGAATTTGACCCGGGCGCCGTCGTGCAGGGTGACCTCGGTAGCCCGGTCCGGCACCAGCGACTCCACGATCTCCTGATGCTGCCCGATGAAGTCGGCCTCGATCTCCCTCAGCTCGTGATCGCGCATGTACCGGTAGCTCTTGGTCGAGCCCTCGTGGTCGTTGAACTGCACACAGGGCGAGATGACGTCCACCAGGGCGAACCCCCGATGCGCCACCGCCGCCTTCAGGATCGGCACCAGCTGGCGCTTGTCCCCGGAGAACCCGCGGGCCAGGAAGGTGGCCCCAAGGCTGAGCCCCAGCATGATCGGGTCCACCGGGGGCAACCGGTTGAGATCCCCGCGCCGGGAGCGCGAGCCCACGTCGGCCGAGGCCGAGAACTGACCCTTGGTCAACCCGTAGACCCCGTTGTTCTCAATGAGATAGGCCATGTTCACGTTGCGCCGGATGGCGTGGGCCAGATTGCCCAGCCCGATCGAGAGGGAGTCCCCGTCCCCGGAGACGCCGATCAGGATGAGCTCCCGGTTGGCGGCGGCCGCACCGGTCGCGATCGTGGCCATGCGGCCGTGGACGGAGTTGAAGCCGTGGGCGCCGGA
>JAJYWT010000054.1 GCA_021791345.1 bacterium | reverse complement strand
CGGTGGGCATCCTCTACAGCTCCACCGCCGACCCGAGAGCTGCCGCCGCCTGCTCGGCGAAGCCATGAGCGCCCGGGAGCGGCTCACTCACGTCGACGCCGGTGGGCGGGTGCGCATGGTTGACGTCGGAGATCGGGCGGTGTCCGACCGGCAGGCGACCGCCACCGCGCACGTCCAGCTGAGCGAGGCAGCCTTCCTGGCGATCCTTGAGGGCCGCGCCACCAAGGGAGATGTGCTGGAGGTTTCCCGGCTCGCGGGCATCATGGCGGCCAAGCGGACTCCCCAGCTGATCCCGCTCTGCCACCCCATCTCGATAAGCCACGTGGCGGTGGACGCGGAGTTGGACGAGACGCTTCACCGGGTCCTGCTGGAGGCGACGGTGCGCTGCCGGGACGCGACCGGGGTGGAGATGGAGGCGCTGACGGCGGTCGCGGTCGCCGGCCTCACCGTGATCGACATGATCAAGAGCATCGATCCCTGGGCCGAGATCGGGGGAATCCGGATGGAGTCCAAGAGCGGAGGGCGCTCCGGGGCGGTGCGGCGCCCATCCGGAGGATCTCCGAAGCAGCGCTGAGGTGGCAGCTTCGATTCCGCCCGAGCGGGAGCTCCGGGAGCTGCTGTTCCTGCAGCAGCTGGCGATGGCGGCGGCCTCGACCATGGGCCGCGACGAGCTGCTGGCGCTGGTGATCAAGGAGACCAACGGGGCCATGGACGCGGACGTATGCGCCCTCTACCTCTACGACCGCGATCGGGAGGGGCTGGTGCTGACCGCCACCAACGGGCTCAACCAGGAGGCCGTGGGCCAGGTGGTGATGGGCCTGGGCCAGGGGGTGACCGGGACCGTCGCCGCCGAGCGCCGCCCACTGGCGGTGGCGGAGGTCTCCCGCGACCCGCGCTTCAAGTGGATCGAGGGCGTCGACGAGGAGCGCTTCACCTCCATGCTCTCGGTCCCGATCGAGGCGGGCCCGCGCATGATCGGCGTCCTCAACGTGCAGACCGTGGAGCGCCGTGACTTCCGCCAGGACGAGACCGCGTTCCTCTCGGCGATCGCGGGGGCGATCGCCGGGGTGCTGGAGCGGGCCGAGCTCCAGCACCAGCTGGAGGGTCAGCTGGCGGAGATCCGCCTCTCCCAGACTGTCCATGAGCGCTTCACCAAGCTCGTGCTCGACGGGGCCGGCCTCGGCAACATCCTGGAGGCGATCGCCAGCCTGGCCGACGGCGCGGTCGGCCTGTACGACGCCCTCGGGTTCCGAGTCGAGCACGGTGCCGGATCCGGCCTTCGGAGTCGGCGCATCCCCATCCCGGGAACCCTTCTGGAGACCGCGGGCCCGGTGGAGACCACCGTCGGGCGCAGCCACACCCCACTCACCCTGGCCCCGGTCCGAGCCGGGTCCGAGCTCATCGCCGTGCTGGCGCTGGAGGGAAGCCTCGAGGGAGCCCCTCCGGGCCGGCGCCGCGCCCTCGAGCATGGGGCGACCGTGGTCGCCCTCGAGCTGCTCAAGGAGCGGGCTGCGGCCGAGGTCGAGCGGCGGCTCCGGGGAGACCTGCTGGAGGGGCTGCTGACGGTGACAGCCGACCCTGCCGATGTCAGTCGCCTCGCGGTCGGGGCGGAGCGGCTGGGTTACCGCATCCCCGACCGGAGCTGGCTCGTGATCCTGGAGCCGGACGACGACCTCAGCGCGGAGGTGATGCAGTCCCGGCCCATTCAGGAGCGGATGCACCGCGACCTGGAGCGGCTCTGCGAGCTCCGGGTGCCCGGCGCCATGGTGGTCACCCGGGCCAGCTCGTGGGTGGTGGTCCTGCCCGAGGAGGTTGCCGGCCCATCCCCGGCGCCGCTGCCCCTGCCGGAGGTCGAGAGTCTCGCCGCCGACCTGCTCCGGATGGCGCACGGCCTGGACCACCGGCTCAGCGTCTCGGCAGGGGTGGGTGGCCTTGCCGCCGCTCCCAACGAGCTGGCTCGCGCCCACGAGGAGGCGCGTCAGGCCCTGCGGCTGGTGCGCCGGGGCGGCGGCCGGCGGGTGGTGACGTCCTACCGGTCGCTGGGTGCCCTGCGGCTGCTGCTCGAGGTGAGGGACCCTGAGGTGGTGCGGCGCTTTGTCGAGGACAGCCTGGGCGCGGTGCTCGCCTACGAGCGGCGCCACCGCACCCCCCTCACGGCCACCCTCGAGGCGCTCTCGAACCAGGGTTGGAACCAGCGGGCGGCGGCCCGGGTTTTGGGGATCCACATCAACTCGTTGATCTACCGGATCCAGCGCGCGGAGTCACTGCTGGGCGTCTCGCTGGACGACCCCGAGGCCCGCGTGGTCCTGGGGGTGGCGCTCAGGGCCCACGCGCTCATGGCCGGATGAGCTGCCACGAACTCGTCCGAGGCTGCCGCTCAGGATAATGATAGATATGTATTGACAATTTTCTCTCGATAGGTTACTGTCGAGCGGTGCCGAACCCCGAACCGTCGAAACCCGCACTCTCGCTGCGCCGGGTCAGCGATGCCCGGACCATGAGGGCACTGGCCCATCCGGTCCGGATCTCCCTCATCGAGCTGCTCACGATCGTCGGCCCGCTGACCGCCACCGAGGCGGCCGAGCGGATCGGGGAGACCCCGACCACGTGCTCCTTCCATCTGCGCCAGCTGGCCAGGTACGGGTTTGTGGAGGAGGCGGGGGGCGGCCGCGGCCGCAACCGGCCCTGGAAGGTCAGCTCGGTGGGGATGACCATGGGGGACGACACCGGCGACCCTGAGACCGATCTCGCCGCCACCGCGCTCCAGCGCATGCTGCGCGAGCGGCACCTGAGTCGGCTCCAGCATTGGCGCGAGACCAAGGCCAAGTACCCCAAGGAGTGGCGAGACCTCGGCCAGGAGAACGAGTACGCATTCTGGGCCACGGCCGAGGAGCTGGCCGAGCTGGAGCGGGAGCTGCACCAGCTCCTGGCCCGCTACGTCGGGCGGCTGGGTGACCCGTCGTCCCGGCCGGCGGGCGCCCGCGCCGTCGAGGTGCTGAACTTCATCTTCCCCCTGGACCTGGAAGGAGCGGAGCCTCCCACCGTGGAGCCGCCCGCGTGAGGCGTCTTTTGGCCGAGAGGACCGCGCGCTGGTTCCTGCTCCAGTCGGTGCTGTCGACCTTCGGGGACCGCTTCATGCTGCTCGCGGCCGGGATCTGGGTGCGGGTTCTGACGGGCAGCAATGCTGAGGCGGGGCTCACCTTCTTCTTCGTGATCCTCCCGGGGATCGTGATCGCCCCCCTGGCCGGGCTGGTCGCGGACCGGGTCCCGCGCCGCCTGTTGCTCATGGCAGGGCAGGCGGCCGGGGCCGCAGCGGTGCTCCTGCTGGTCCTGGTGCACGGTCCCGGACAGGTCTGGCTGATCTGGCTGGTGATGATCCTCTACGGGGCGGTCGGCACCTTCATCAGCGCCGCCAAGACGGCTCTGCTCGTGACGATCGTGCCCGCCGACCAGCTGGGGGATGCGAACGGCTTCCTGAACACCATGGCGGAGGGGCTTCGACTCATCACGCCGCTGGTGGGAGCGGGGCTGTTCACCCTGGCCGGCGGGGCGGTGGTCGCCGAGCTAGACGCCGCCACCTATCTGATCGCCATGGGAATCCTGCTGTGGCTGCGGGTCGCCGAGCCCCCCGTGCAGCCCCGGTCGCGTTCCTGGGCGGCGGAGGCGGCCGGGGGCTTCCGGCATATCTGGACGACCCTGCCGCTGCGGCGTATCCTCCTGGCCCTCACCGCGTTCCTGGCGGTCGTAGGCTTCTTGGAGACAGCCCTCTTCGGGGTGGTCACCGACGGACTCCGTCAGCCCGCCGCCTTCGTGGGCGTGCTGATCTCCATCCAGGGGGTGGGGGCGATCGCGGGAGGGCTCACCTCGGCCCCTCTCATTAGGCGGGTGAGTGAGACCGTCCTGACCGCCATGGGGATGGTCGTGGTCGCGCTCGCCTCGCTCGTCTGCGTGGTCCCCAACTACATTCGCGGGGACCTGCCGATGGTGGTGGTGGTGGTGGCGGCGGTGGCGTTCGGGTGCGGGCTCCCCTGGATGCTGGTGGGCGCCAACACCCTCATCCAGCGCCGCACCCCGCTGCCGCTGCAGGGGCGGGTGGACTCCGCCTTCGGAGTTTTGTTCGGGGGGTTCCAGGCGGCGTCCATCGGGGGAGGCGCCCTCCTCATCGGTGCCTTCGGCTACGTGCCGTCGCTGCTGGCGGTGGCTGCGGTGGGCATCCTCGCCTCCCTCTACCTCATCAGCCGGCCGGCCGTCCCGACTGCGGTCGAGGAAGTGGCGCCGGCGGTGACGACGGCCGAGTGACACCGGTCGGCTTGCCGACCCGCAGCGCGAGCGGGCAACGCGCCGCACCCGCTCACCGCTTACTTTTAGCTGGCCAAAAACGCTTACTTCCACTTGGCCATTGACACACGCCGGAGCTGGCGGCGATGCCGCACCGCCAGCTCCGTCAGGCTGCTGGCCGCCAAGGGCAATTGGCGCTAGTCCGGCGGAGGTGAGGATGGGCTTTCGCTCTCCATCGCGGCTGCGACCCGCTCCGCCGCCGAGCGCAGCTCCTCATCAGCGACATTGGGGAGCGCATCCTCCCACAGGGGAAGCATCATCCCCTGGGCGTCGAGCATCCCCAGCGGGCGCGGAATCAGCCAGACATGGAAGTGGGCAGCGCCGTCCCCCCAGCGGTACAGGTGCACCCTGGCGGTCCCTCCCAGGGAGAGAATCGCCCTCTCGACCCGAGCCACCACGCGCCCGAAATCAGCAGCGGCCTCCGGCGACAGGTCTGAGAACGAGTCCACATGCTCCCTGCTGGCCAGCCAGACCGCTCCGGGCAGGCTTCCGCCGACGGGCGGATGAAGGGTGAAATGCTCGTCTCCCCAGAGCGGCGCGGTGGTGCTATTCCCGCAGATGCCGCAGGGCTCTCCCCCTGGCTCGCCGCGCCGGGGGGGCTCGGGAATCACCGCGGGATTGGGCGCGATCTTCTTCAGCGGTCCCTCATACGGGAACTGCATCTCTGTCCTCCTGCCCCCTAGGGGGCGTCTGCCGACGGCTTCCAACTCGCCTGGGCGCCCTCCGCCTCGACCTGAGAGGGGGCCTGTGGGCGGCGAACGTCAGGACCTCACCTATGGCTAGGGTGATGCTTTCGAATCCAATCCCCTGCAGCAGGGCCAGCAGCACCACCGGTTCGATCGGGTTGTAGGTGTCCCGGGCATGGAAGGCGTGCAGGCCGGAGCTGGGAAGGCTGTCGGAGCCCACCAGAACACCCCCGGGCCGGAGGACCCGGTATGCCTCGGCGACGATCGCCCGCTGCTCCCTGAGAGTGGCCACGTGATGGAGCATGGTGAAGGCCCCCACGGAGTCGAACGACCCGTCCGAATAGTCCAGGGAAGCGCCGTCTCCGAGCGAGACGCTCACATTGGTGCCTTCCATGCGCTCCCTTAGGCGGTGGGCCAAGACCGGGTCCACCTCGACGGCGGTCAGCCGTTTGACCCGCAAGCGAAGCCAGTCCGTGGCTGCCCCCGGACCGGGGCCTATCTCGAGCATTTCGCTGCCCAGGTCCTCTCCCTGGACGGCCAGCGGCAGGACCTCCTCTCGCATGTAGTGTGCCCATTTGGGGCTCGGGCAGAGGCGCTCATGGTTGCGATTCATGAGCGCTAGCGTAGGTCGCACCGTTGCGCCCCTCAAGGCCGTAGACTGCCAACTTGTGTCGCTGGACGGACAAGGTGTCCTGCCGGGCAACCGCCCCGGTCCGGGGGTGGAGGTCTGCACCTTCCAGATGCCCAAGGGGCTCGTCTTCGAGTGGCACACCCATGAGGAACACCAGCTCGCTTGGGCCCGCAACGGCGTGCTGGTGGTGAGGGTAGAGGAGTCCGCCTGGGTGCTGCCTCCCACACGAGCGTTGTTCATTCCGGCCGGGGTGCGCCACGAGACGCTGTCCGACGGTGCGGCCACGATGCTCTCCTGCTACCTGCGGCCGGAGCGCTGTCCCATCATGTGGACAAGCTGCACCCCAGTCGTGGCCCGGCCGCTCCTCCTGGAGCTGGTCGGATACCTCGCAGACCGGTGCCTGGTCGCCGACCAGCGCCTTCGCGCGGAGGCGATGCTCTCGGACCTCTTGGATCCGGCTCCGGCAACTGCCGTCGAGGTGGTCATGCCGACGGACGAGAGGGCGCGACGAGTCGCCATGGCCATCTCGGCTCGGCCCTCCGATCGGAGAACCCTGGCGGAGTGGGGCCGCGAGGTCGGCGCCAGCAGTAGAACGCTCGCACGAGCGTTCGTGACCGATACCGGCGTCCCCTTCGGCCGGTGGCGGTCACTGCTCCGGATGAGGGCCGCGATGGCCGGCCTGGCGCGCGGCGCCAGCATCTCCAGTGTCGCCTTCGAGGTTGGGTACGAATCCACCAGCGCCTTCGTGGCGGCGTTCCGGCGAGAGACCGGGCGCACGCCCGCCGCCTACTTTCGAGACTGACCGCCTTTTGACCCCATGCGGCCGCGACCGCCCAGCGGACTGCGGCCCCACGTCGGCACGCCCGCTCGTTCCAGCCCCGGCCGGGCATCCCAGCAACGACTGCCCTGCCGATCGGCGCCTCGAGTGGACCCGGGAGCGTCGAGACCGACGGGACCGGGTCCAAGGCAGCCGCCCCGACCGCGCCCCCGGGTGGGCCATGGGTTGGACTCGCCTCGCGATGACCAGCGAGACCGGCCACCCGTCC
This sequence comes from bacterium, assembly GCA_021791345.1. The sequence goes on along the minus strand of JAJYWT010000054.1, from coordinate 1,857 downwards.
CACTCCGCGCGGGAATCCGCCCCTTTGTAGGGCCGGGTGCGAGGTCGATCGCTCTCGCACCCGGCCGGGTCAGGCCGCCTGCTCCAGCGCTCGCCGGGTCAGGACCTGCGCCAGGTGGAGCCGGAAGTCGGAGCTGGCGTGCACGTCCGAGGATGGGTGCAGGCCGTCGCTCGCCCGCTGGGCCGCCTCGGTAGCGGACGCCCCGTCCCGCAGCGCCGCCTCCACGGAGTGGGCCCGCACCGCGGTGGGTGCCGCGTGGGTGATGCCCACCCGCCAACCGTCGTCAAGGCGCTGGACCCCCGCGGCCACGATCGCCCAGTCAAACCGCCGCCTCCGGAACTTCAGGTAGCGGTGCGGTCCGCGGGCCACCGGGAACACCACCTCCACCACCACTTCATCCGGCTCGAGGGCGGTGGTGAACAGATGCTGGAAGAAGTCCCGGGCCGCGATCCGGCGGCGGTCGGTGACGATCTCGGCGTCGAGCATGACCGCCAGGGTCGGATAGTCGCCGGCGGCATCGGCGTGAGCCATGACTCCCCCGATCGTCCCCCGGGTCCGGACCTGGGGGTCCCCCACCTCCGCCGCCACCTCCGCCAGCAGCGGCAGGTGGGTCCGCAGCGTCTCGGACCGCATGAGGGTGGCGTGGCGGGTGAGGGCGCCGATCCGGACGCGCTGGTCCTGGACCTTGACATAGTCGAGGTCGGGGACGGCATTGAGGTCGACCAGATGCGCCGGCTGCGCCAGCCGCAGGCGCATCATCGGCAGGAGGCTCTGCCCGCCCGCGATGACCTTGGCGTCGGGGCCAGCTGCGCGCAGCTGGGCCACCGCATCGGCGACCGAGGACGGCCTCGAGTACTCGAAGGCGGCTGGGATCATGACTCGGCCTCCTGAATCATCTTCCATAGCCGGTCCGGGCTGGCCGGCATGTCCACGTGATGGATTCCCAAGGGGCTCAGCGCGTCGGCGATCGCATTGATCACCGCCGCCGAGGATGCGATCGTGCCCGCCTCGCCGATCCCCTTGACCCCCAGCGGGTTGGTCGGGCTCGGGGTCACGGTCCGATCCAGCGTCAGCTCAGGGATCTCGTTCATGGTCGGAACCAGGTAGTCGGTCAGGGTACCGGTCAGCAGCAGGCCGGACTCCTGGTCGTAGGCGACCTCCTCATATAGCGCCTGGGCCATCCCCTGCGCGATCCCCCCATGCACCTGGCCCTCCACGATCATGGGGTTGATCACATTCCCGCAGTCGTCCACGGCCACGTATTTGTGCACCTGGACCGCTCCGGTCTCGCGATCCACCTCCACCACGCAGATGTGGGCGCCGAAGGGCCAGACCCAGTTCGGCGGGTCGAAGTAGCTGACCGCTTCCAGCCCCTGCTCCATCCCCTCCGGGAGCTTGCCCCCGTAGGCCGCCAGCGCCACCTCCTCGATGGTCTTGTGGGCTGACGGGTCGCCCTTCACCGAGAAGGTTCCCTGTTCGAACACCAGATCCTGGGGGGACACCTCGAGCAGGTGACCGGCCAGCTTCTGGGCCTTGTCCCTCACCACCATCGCCGCCTTGTGCAGCGCCATCCCTCCGACCGCCAGGCTGCGGCTGCCGTAAGTGCCATAGCCGAACGCCGGCCCCTCGGCGGTGTCGCCGTGACGCAGCTCCACCTTCTCCATGGGGATCCCCAGGGTGTCGGCGACGATCTGGGAGAAGGTGGTGTCGTGGCCCTGTCCCTGGGCGTGGGTCCCGACGAAGGCAGCCACCGATCCCGAGGGCAGGAACCGGATGTGGGCGGACTCGACCAAGGCGATCCCCCCCGTGGCTCCGGCGGTCGCCTCGCTGGGGCCGAACCCGCAGATCTCGACCCAG
>JAJYWT010000047.1 GCA_021791345.1 bacterium | reverse complement strand
CATGGTGGACTGCCTGGGGGAGTGCCATCAGCGCTGGCGGGCGGATCATCTGGAGGGGGATCGCTGCCCCAACTGCGGGGGGCCGCTCAGCAGCCCGCGCCAGTTCAACCTCATGTTCAAGACCTTCATCGGGCCGGTGGAGGACGAGGGGTCGGTGGTCTACCTGCGCCCCGAGACGGCCCAGGGGATGTTCGTGAACTTCAAGAACGTCCTGGGCAGCTCCCGCCAGAGGGTGCCGTTCGGGATCGCCCAGATCGGCCGCAGCTTTCGCAATGAGATCTCGACTGGGAACTTCATCTTCCGGCTGCGGGAGCTGGAGATGATGGAGATGGAGTGGTTCACCGAGCCCGACGATGACGCGCGTTGGTTCGAGTACTGGTGCGAGCAGCGGATGGAGTGGCACCGCCGGCTCGGCATCCGTCCCGAGAATCTGCGCCTGCGTCCGCATGGGGAGAACGAGAAGGCGCACTATGCGCTCGCCTCGTCGGACATCGAGTATCGGTATCCCTGGGGCTGGGGGGAGCTGGAGGGTATCGCCCGGCGCGGCGATTACGACCTCAGGCGCCACCAGGAGGCCAGTGGCAAGGACCTTCAGTACACGGACCCCGTCACGGGGAGGCGCTTCCTGCCCTATGTGGTGGAGCCGGCGGTGGGGGTGGACCGGATCCTGCTGGCGGTGCTGCTGGACGCCTATGCGGAGGAGATCGTAAATGGGGAGGTGAGGGTGGTGCTCCACCTCAGCCCTGCGGTGGCCCCCTACCAGGTGGCGGTGCTTCCCCTCTCCAAGAAGGAGGAGCTGTCAGCGGTGGCCAGACCGCTGGAGCAAGAGCTCCGGGCGCGATTCGCCACCGACTACGACGACACCGGTTCAATCGGGAAGCGCTACCGCCGGCAGGACGAGATCGGTACTCCGCTGGCGATCACGGTGGACTTCCAGACCCTGGAGGACCACGCGGCCACGATTCGGGATCGTGACAGCATGGAGCAGGTGAGGGTGCCGCTGGACCAGTTGGCGTTCGCCTGCGAGGAGCGACTCCGCTGAGCGCCGGGGATCCCGAGGAGCGGGCGGCGCGCGGTGCAGTCGCCGGGCCGAGACCGGGAGGCGGGCTTGGACGGTAGGGCGGTGCTGGTGACCGGCGCCTCCCGGGGGATTGGACGCGCGACCGCGCTTGCCTTCGCCGGCAACGGCGACCGGGTGGCGATCCACCACCGCGACTCCGAGGAGCTGGCCCGCCAGCTGCTGGCCGAGCTTCCCGGGACCGGGCATTTGGTCGTGCGCGGGGACGTCTCCGACGCCGGTCAGGCACAGCGGGTCGTGGAGGAGGCGGCCTCCCATCTGGGTGGACTGGAGGTCCTGGTGAACAACGCCGGGGTGAGTCTGCTGCACGACATCACCGAGATGGACTTTGAGAAGTGGCGCCAGGCCTTCGACCGCACTGTGGCGGTGAACCTGAGCGGGGCCGCATACGTCACCTACTTTGCGGTCCGTCACATGCTCGGCCGGGGTGGCGCCATCGTCAACGTCTCCTCTCGGGGCGCGTTCCGGGGGGAACCGGGGCAGCCGGGTTACGGGGCCAGCAAGGCGGCCCTGAACGCTTTCGGGCAGTCCCTGGCGGTGGCCCTGGCCCCGCACGGGATCTCGGTCTCCACGGTCGCCCCGGGGTGGGTGAGGACCGACATGTCGAATGAGGAGCTGAAGCGGCCGCGGGGTTCCGAGATCCTGGCCCAGAGCCCCTTTCATCGGATCGCGGAGCCTCAGGAGGTGGCCGCCGCCATCCTGTTCCTGGCTTCCGATCAGGCTCGGTTCGCCAGCGGCTCAATCCTCGATGTGAACGGCGCCTCCTACCTGCGCACCTGAGGCGCCCGGATTCAGGACGCCAACCACCTGCTCAAGCGCGACCGCACGTCCCCGCTCTGGCTCGGCACTTCGCCAGCTCCGACCATCTCGGTGATGTAGTCGGTGTCCTTGAGCTGATGACCGGTGAGGATCGCCACCACATCCGCGTCCTCTGCGATCTCGCCCCGGCTGCGCAGCTGGCGGATGCCCGCTACCGCCGTCGCCGACGCGGGCTCACAGCCGATGCCCTCGCCGGCCAGCTGATGCTTGGCCTCTTCGATCTCACGCTCCGAGACCGCGGCGGTTAGACCGTCGCTCATCTCCAGCACGCGCCTGGCCCGACGCCAGTTGGCCGGCCGCCCGATCCGAATCGCGGTGGCACGGGTCGTCGGGTGGGGCTCATCCTCGAGCTCGGCCGCTCGGTCGCGCCACATCCGGTGGAAGGGGCAGGCGCCCTCCGCCTGGACGACCAGGATGCGGGGCATGCGGTCCAGCCAGCCCAGGTCTCGTAGTTCTCGCAGCCCCTTCCCCAGAGCCGAGCAGTTGCCCAGGTTGCCGCCGGGCAGGGAGATCAGGTCGGGGGCGTGCCATTGACGCTGCTCCAGGATCTCCAGACCGGCCGTCTTCTGCCCCTCGATCCGCAGGGGGTTCACCGAGTTCACCAGGTAGAGGCCGAACTCAGGGGCCAGCTCCCGCAGGGCGGAGAACGCCTGGTCGAACGTCTCGCCCGCCTCCAGGATGAGGCATCCGAAGTCCAGCGCCTGAGCCAGCTTGGCCCGCGACACCGCGCCCCGGGGCACGAACACCACCGAGCGCAGCCCCGCACGGCTGGCGTACGCGGCCATCGAGGAGGACGTGTTCCCGGTGGAGGCGCAGGCGACCACCGTCCGGCCCAGACGTTTCGCCTCCGAGATGGTGACGGTCATGCCAAGGTCCTTGAAGGATCCCGTCGGGTTGGCGCCGAGGTGCTTCACGCTGAGCCTGGCAACTCCCGCCCACGCCGCCGTCGCGCTGACCGCGGGCATCGGCGTGCCCCCCTCGCCCAGGGTCACCAGAGCGGAGGTATCGAAGTCCGGGAGCAGCTCGCGAAACCTCCAGACCCCGCTGCGGTCCGGGGCGCCACCGGCGGTTAGTCGAGAGCGCCAGAGCTGGCGCCAGTCCGACTCCGGTTGGAGGTCGTAGACGAACTCCAACAACCCGCCACAGGCGGAGCAGACGCTGGTCGCAGAGTCGCGCTGGGCGGGCCGACCACAGGCCGGCTCGCCGCACCGCAGGCGCGCGCCGCTCACCTCCTCTCCCCACGGCCAAGCGGGCCGCGGCGGGGGAGATCGGACTCGCCCCTTGGTCTGGATGGGAGGCGTTGGGCGCGGGACCGCCCCCTATGGCAGTCGGGCCGAAGGTGGTAGGACAATGGGCCAAGGTTATCGGGTCGGGAGGGTGCCGGCCCATCCCCGCCCCGGTCGCCGGGCTCCGGACAGCCCGGTGGCTAATTGCCGCGGCCCGCCGCCGCTCCGGGCCGCCCTCAGGAGGTTTCGCCGGTGTCCCTGATCGACGACTTGCTTGCTCGCAACCGCCAGTTCGCCAGCTCCTTCTCCCAGGGCGGATTGCCGGCCAGCCCCCGTCTGCATCTGGCCGTGGTGGCCTGCATGGATGCCCGCATGGACGTCTTTGCCATCCTGGGCCTGGAACCGGGGGACGCGCAGGTGATCCGGAACGCGGGGGGGATGGTGAGCGACGACGTGCTGCGGTCCCTGGTGGTGTCGCAGTGGGTGTCCGGGACCGAGGAGATCGTCCTGCTGCACCACACCGATTGCGGCATGACCAAGTTCGACGAGGGTCAGCTCACCGCCGAGGTCGCAGCCCATGCCGGCGGCCCCCTCCGGTATCGACTCAGGGCGTTCCCGGACCCAGAGGCTGACCTGCTCAGCTCAGTGGTCGGCCTGAGGAACGCGCCGGAGCTCCGCCACCGCGACCGGATCCGAGGCTTCCTCTACGATGTCGGCAGCGGTGGGTTGCGCGAGGTCGGCTGAGGCGGGGTCCCCGGCTGCCCCCGCCCTGGTGGGTGCCGGGGCCCGGTCCATCTGATCCCTGTCAGCTGGTGCCGAGTTTGAAGGCCTCGTGGATGGCGCTGACGGCGGCGGGCACGTCGTGGGACCTCACCGCCGCTGACACGCTGAGCTCGGACGATCCCTGGGAGATCGCGATCACATTGATGCCCTTCTCGGCGAGCGCGGAGAACAGGTTGGCGGCGATCCCGGGGGTGCCGCGCATCGCGTCCCCGACCGCCACCACGATTCCCGCCTGCGCGGTCTCCTCGAAGTCCCCCAGCAGGCCCGTGCGGGCTCTGAGGTCGGCCAGCAGCGTGCGGACCCTGCGGCCGTGCTCCCCACTCACGGCGAAGCAGATGACGTTGTCGGCGGAGGACTGGGTGACGATCAGGGTGGGGATGCCCTCGGCATCCAGTCCCTCCAGCACCACCGACCCGACCCTCGTGAAGGCGACTCCGTCCACCCCGGCAACCGTGTAGAGCCTGGCGTCCCGGGTGTCCACGACCGCCCTGACGCCCGGGCTTCCTGCCAGCTGGGGCCCGATCAGGGTTCCTCCTGCGGCCGGGTGGAAACTGCTGAGAATCCGCACCTGGACCCGGTGCTGTCGGGGCAGCTCCAGAGAGCTGGGATGCAGCACCCGGGCCCCGAAGAAGGCCAGCTCCAGCGCCTCCCGGTAGGAGAGGAAGGGCAGGACCTGCGCGTCGGCCACCAGCCGGGGGTCGGCCGTCATAACCCCCGGGACGTCGGTGAGGATCCACACTTCGGTAGCCGGCAGCAGGGCGCCGATGGCGGTCGCGGTGGTATCGGAGCCGCCCCGGCCCAGGGTGGTGGTCCGTCCATCCGCTGTGGAGGCCCTGAAGCCGGTCACAACCGGGACGACGCCGTCGGCAAGGAGTGGTTCGAGGCGGCTCCGGATGAGCTGCTGGCTGGGTGCTGCCAGGAGCCGCGCCCGGCCGAAGCGGTCGTCACTCCGGAGGATCTCCGTGGCGTCGATGGCGATCGCCCTACGCGAGGCCGCGACCACGCCTGCCAGGATCTCCGCCGCGAGCAGTTCACCAATGCTGCACAGCTCGTCTGACGCCCAGCCCGAGATGTCCCCGGCTTCCTCGGCCGCTTGGCAGAGGCCCCGGACCCGGGCGAGCGTGGAGCGTACCGCCGCCGTGGGCCCGGTGCTGTGCGGGAATAGTTGCGAGCACGTGGCCATGTGGGCGTTCTCGATCGCGTCGACCAGGGCTCGCCACGTGGCGGTCCTGCCCTGGACCGCGGCCTCAGCGGCCGCCACCAGGCTGTCTGTGGTTGATCCCATGGCGGAGACGACCACCGCAACCGGTGCTCCCGCATCAGCCCGGGCCAGGACCAGATCGGCCGCCGCGCGGATGCGGGCGGCGTCTTCCAGCGAGGTGCCGCCGAACTTGAGGACCAGGGCGCCGGGCGCTGACATCTTTGCTCACCCCTCCCGGAACTGGTGGGAAGTGCCGAGGTTGTCGGCGGCCAGGGAGATCGTGGTGGTCTCCTCGCCCGCGGTGGCGAACGCCTTCTTGAGGAGTGACTCGGCCAGGTCGGCCTGGCCCCTGGTGATCGCCAGCACCGCCGAGCCGCTCCCGCTGAGACACACCCCCAGCACTTGCGGATGGCGCAGGCGCAGACACTCCTCGAGCCCGCGGATCAGCCGGGCGCGCTGGGGTTGGTGCCAGCGGTCGTCGAAGAGCTCAGGCCGGAAGTCGAATCGGCCCGAGAACGCGGTGGCCACCAAAAGGGCGGTGCGCTGCAGGTTGCTGACCGCCTCCTCCCTCGTGTAGGTGGCGGGCAGAACCGAGCGCGCCTGCTTGGTGGGGACCCCCGTCTTGGGGATGGCGAAGGTGAAGGTCAACTCGGCGGGCACGGGGACCCGGGCCGCTTGGAGGCCGGCTCCGAGCTCCGCAACCACCACGAACCCGCCCAGGTAGGCCGCGGTGACGTTGTCCGGGTGCCCATCCAGGCTCGCGGCGAGCTCCAGCAGGGACTCATCGGCCGGCCGCTGCGGCGCCAACTCGGCGGCGATGGCCAGGCCCGCCACGATGGCGGCAGCGCTGGACCCCAGGCCGACCCCGATGGGAATTTCGTTGCGCACGACCAGCTGCAGCGGGGGCGTCTTGCCCCCCCAGGCCTCGACCCCAGCGTGAAGCGCCCTCACCAGCAGGTTGTCCGCTCCCGAGCCCACGGCCTCCTTCTGGGTGCCCTCGTAGGTGAGGCCGACTCCCCCCTCCCGCCGGGGGGTCGCGACCACATCCAGGTGCAGCTGCACCGCGACCGCCCCGCAGTCGAAGGCGGCCCCCAGGTTGGCCGACGTGGCCGGCACCCGCCACTGCTGGGGTGGGCCAGCGTCTCCCAAAGCCGTCTCCCCTGGGGATGGCATCTCGGTCACACGGCCACGGCTCGGTCGGCGTACAGCGCTTCGAACTCGTCTATCCGAGGCTGCACCAGCGGACCCAGATCGAGGCGGTCGGAGAGAGCGTCGGTGGTCTTGAGCCCGTTGCCGGTGACGCAGAGCACGGTGGTCTCCTGCGGAGCGATCCTGCCATCGGCCAGCAGCTTGGCGGCGCCGGCGACGGTGACGCCGGCCGCGGTCTCCCCGAAGATCCCCTCTGTCCCTGCCAGCACTTGCATCCCCTGGACGATCTCATCATCCGTGGCTGTCGCCGCAAAGCCTCCGCTCTCGCGGATCACGCGCAGGGCGCGATGGCCATCGGCGGGGTCTCCGATGGCCAGGGAGTGGCAGATGGTCCGCGGCCTCACCGGCACCAGCTCCGAGCGGCTGCTGATGGCGGCGCTCGCGATCGGGGCGCAGCCAGCTGCCTGGGCTCCGAAGAACCTGACCGGATGGTCGGGCACCAGCCCGAGCGCCACCAGCTCCTGGAAGCTCTTGGCGATGCGGCTGATCTGCGCGCCCCCGGCCATCGGCACCACCACATTGTCAGGCAGTTGCCATCCCAGCTGTTCGGCGATCTCGAAGCCCACGGTCTTGGACCCCTCCGCGTAGTAGGCGCGGAGGTTTACGTTGACCAGTCCCCACTCGTGCCGGTCGGCGATCTCGGCACAGAGCCGATTCACCTGGTCGTAGGTGCCGTCCACTCTGACCAGCCGAGCCCCGAACACGGCCGTGGCGAGCAGCTTGGCCGGCTCCAGGTCAGCCGGAACCAAGATCCAGGCCTCGAGTCCCAGCCGGGCGGCCTGGGCGGCCACCGCGTTGGCGAGGTTGCCCGTGGAGGCGCAGCCCACGACCCTGAGGCCGAAGGAGCGGGCCGCAGCCAGGGCCACGGCGACCACGCGGTCCTTGAAGGAGAGCGTCGGAAAGCATGCGGAGTCGTTCTTGAGCAGCAGCCGTTGGGAACCGAGCCGACGTCCCAGCGTCGCCGCCGGCAGCAGCGGGGTGAAGCCCACCGGGAGGTCGGTCGGTGTGTCCTCGTCCACCGGCAGCAGCTCCCGATAGCGCCACATGTCCAGCGGTCGATCAGCGAGCACGGAGCGCGTCAGCCGACGCCGGATCGCGGGCAGGTCGTAGGCAATCTCCAAAGGGGTGAAGCAGTCGGCGCAGAAGATCGTGGTTCCGTGGGGGTAGGCGCGCCCGCAGCGCGGGCATTGGAGTCGACACAGGTAGGACATGGGAGATGGGTCTCCTGGGTATCGGAGTGGCCAACAGCTATGGTCCAGGCCCGCCACCAGAGCTGACCTGGGTCGGTTCGGGGGAGCACCAGCGGCAGAAGGCGCTAGCGCTTGGTTCGCGCGTCCCCCGCGCCACGCTGGCGCATTCGCCGCGGCCGGCCGATCTCCATGGCGCGCAGCCGCCGGGTCCGGGGGCGTGGACTCCCTGCGAAGTCCACCGGGTCTGAGACCTGGCAGGCGGTTGGCACGATCCCACTTTACCGGGTTGGAGCGAGCCGGTGGGCAGCTCTCACCTGCGAAACTCTTGGCGATGAGATCGCCACAGCTGCGAGTGGGAGTCCTCGGGGCGACCGGGGCTGTGGGCCAGCACCTGGTGGCTCGTCTTGCGGGCCACCCGTGGTTCACGGTAGCTGAACTGGTGGCTTCCGCGCGGTCGGCCGGCAGGCCCTACTCCGAGGCGGCGCGATGGCAACTTCCCTCGCCGATCCCGGAGCGGGCGGGCCGACTGGTGGTCAAGGACCTCGAGTCCGACCTCCATTGCGACCTCGTGCTCTCGGCGCTGGACAGCGAGGCCGCGACCGCGGAGGCCTCCTTCGCGGCCGCCGGTCTCCCCGTGGTCAGCAACAGCAGCCGCCACCGCCTCGACGAGGACGTGCCCCTGGTCATTCCGGAGGTGAATCCGGGCCACCTGGGAGCAATCCCGCGACAGCGCGAGCGGCGGGGCTTTGCCAAGGGCATGCTGGTCACCAATCCCAACTGCTCGACCGTCGGCCTGGCACTGGTGCTCAAGCCTCTAGCCGATGCCTTCGGGGTGACCGCGGTCCAGGTGGTGACCATGCAGGCGATCTCGGGCGCGGGCCTCGACGGCGTCTCCGCCTTCGCCATCCAGGACAACCTCATCCCCTACATCTCTGGAGAGGAGGAGAAGCTGGAAGCCGAGACCAAGAAGATCCTCGGGGACTATGGCGCTTCGGGGTTCGCAGCCGCCGCCATCGCCGTCAGCGCCAGCTGCAACCGTGTGGCCGTGCGTGACGGCCAT
>JAJYWT010000140.1 GCA_021791345.1 bacterium | reverse complement strand
TTGCCACTGCACTGCTTCTGGTGCTGCCCACTTCTCGCCTGCAGATGGAGGCGGGGTGGGCCACGCGTCTTGGGTCCCCATCCCACCTGCGCTCGCCTATCCGCTACTTGCGGGAGCTTGGATCTGAGCGCCATACCCGGCGATGGAGAGTGAACTGCTCTTCCGCGCACGCGGCTCAGGTTGGTCTATCGAACATTCGACCGCGGGAGCGCTGCTGGGACGGTGGTCTCCCTGGGCAGCGTTAGGCTGAGCCACGGGATGACGGCAACTGGCGGCGAACGAACACGGGCGGGCACGGAGGCCGGGGGCACCAGACCCGAGCCGGGGCGGCGGGCCGGGGCGGAGCCTCTGGACCGAACCGTGCCGCTGCCCGGGGTGGGACAAAGCGACCGTGCCCACTTAGGACCGACCCTCGTCGACATCCTGCGACTCAGCACCGAACATCTGGCCCGCGCCGGGATCGCCAGCCCACGGCTGGATGCGGAGCTCATTCTGGCTCATGTCCTGGGCATCTCCCGGATCGACTTGTACCTGCAGTTCGATCGGCCACTGCTGGAGTCGGAGCTGCGGCCGATCCGCGACCTCCTGCGTCGGCGGGCGGGGGGATGCCCGGTCGCCTACCTCATCGGAACCAAGGAGTTTCACAGCCTGAGCTTTGCGGTCTCGCAGCAGGTCCTGATCCCGAGGCCGGAGTCGGAGCTGTTGGTCGAGCGCGCCGCCTCCTTGATCGCGGACCGTGACGTCCGCGTGCTCGACCTCGGATGTGGCAGCGGGTGCTTGGGGCTGACGGTCGCCCGGATGTCTCCCATCTCGCGGATCGATCTGGTGGATGTGAGCCCCGAGGCGCTGGAGGTGGCCACCCGAAACCGCGCGGCCCTGGGGGTCGGGGATCGCGTCGAGGTGTTCTGCGGGAGCTGGGCAGACCCCGTCCGCGAACGAGGGCCGTACGACCTGGTGCTGAGCAACCCGCCCTATGTCGCCACCGCCGAGTGGGAGCAGCTGGACCGGGATGTCCGGGACTTCGAGCCCCGGACATCCCTGGACGGCGGACCGGATGGGCTCCACAGCTATCGTGAACTGCTGCCGAGCGTTAGCCAGGTGGTGCGATCAGGATCGGTGGTCCTGCTGGAGGGCGACCCGAGGCGGCTTGGCCAGGTGGCGGAGCTCGTGGAGGAGGTCTGGCCGGGAGCCCAGACACATCTCCATGTGGACCTGAGTGGGAGAGAAAGGATGTTGGAGGTCCGGGTGCCATGAACGCAGCTCCGATATTCCCCAGTGACGAAGGCGGGCTACGAGCCGCCGTGGACGTGCTGGCCAAGGGCGGGGTGATCGGGTTCCCCACCGACACCGTCTACGGGCTCGCCTGCCGCGCCGATCTTCCGGAGTCGGTCGCGCAAATCTCACGGATCAAGGGGAGGCCGACAACCCAGCCGCTGATCCTCATGGTCTCCGACCTCGCGGAGCTCTCTGCGTACGCGGTGCTCCCCCCGGCGGGAAAGGAGCTCGCCGCCCGCCACTGGCCGGGGCCGCTCACCCTGATCCTGCCGGCGCATCCCGCCGGTTCAGCCCTTGGTGGGGGTGAGACCGTGGGGGTGCGCATCCCCCGTCATCAGGTGGCGCTGGAATTGCTGCGTCGTTCGGGGCCGCTGGCCACCACCAGCGCCAACGCCCACGGCGAGGCGCCGGTGCTCGGGGCGCGGGAGGCGCTCGAGCGGCTGGTCGGCCTGGCGGGAGCCGTCCAGGAGCGGGCCGGGGATCGGGTCCCGGGTGAACCCTCCTCTATACTCGACCTCGGCTCGGAGCCACCCCGCCTGATTCGGGAGGGGCGGCTCAGCCGCAGGGAGCTGGGGCTTTCCTAAGGCGTACCGGCGGATCGGAGGGACTGAGTTGGGGATGGCCAAGGACCGGCTCGATGCGATCGCCTCCGCTGACCCCGAGCTGGCGGAGATCATGGGCCACGAGCTCGAGCGGCAGGAGCACACGCTGGAGCTCATCCCCTCGGAGAACATCGCCAGCCCGGCCGTGCTGGCCGCGGTCGGCTCCTGGCTCACCAACAAGTACGCCGAGGGGACCCCGGGCAAGCGCTACTACGGGGGCTGCGAGTTCGTGGACCAGGTGGAACGCCTATGTCAGGAGCGTGCCGAGAAGCTCTTCGGCGCCGAGCACGCCAATGTCCAGCCCCACTGCGGCAGCTCCGCCAATCTGGCCGCCTACATGGCGCTATGCCGGCCCGGCGACACCATCTTGGGGATGGACCTGAGCCACGGCGGCCATCTCACCCACGGCTCTCCCGTCAGCTTCAGTGGCATCTTCTACCATGCGGAGTTCTACGGGGTAAGCCCCGAGACCGAGCAGCTGGACTACGAACTGGTGCGCCAGCGAGCCCGCGAGGTGCGCCCCACGATGTTGGTGGCAGGGGCCAGCGCCTACCCGAGGGTGTTCGACTTCGCCGCGCTGGCCGACATCGCCCACGAGGTCGGGGCGAGCCTTCTGGTCGACATGGCCCACTTCGCCGGGCTGGTGGCCGGCGGCGTCCACCCCAGTCCGGTTCCCTTCGCCGACGTCGTCACCTTCACCACCCACAAGACCCTGCGCGGCCCCTGGGGCGGCATGGTGCTCTGCCGCGAGGAGCGCGCCCGCGACATCGACAAGGCGGTCTTCCCCGGCGCCCAGGGCGGGCCTCTGCTCCACGCCATCGCGGGCAAGGCAGTTGCCCTGAAGGCCTGGGGGGAGCCGGAGATGGCCGACTACGCCCAGCGGGTGGTGGCCAACGCCGCCCGGCTCGCGGAGGGGCTGATGGCCGAGGACCTCAGACTGGTGAGCGGCGGCACCGACAACCACCTCATGCTCATCGATCTGCGCCCGCTGGGGCTCACCGGCCGCAGGGTCCAGGAGGCGTTCGACCGGGCCGGGATCACCGTCAACCGCAACTCCATCCCGTTCGACACCGCCAGCAAGTTCAACCCCAGCGGGATCCGGCTGGGCACCCCGGCGGTGACGACCAGGGGGATGGGGCTTTCGGAGATGGACGAGATCGCGCGGCTGGTGGCCCTCCTGATCCACAACCTGGACGATGACCAGGTGTTCGCCGAGGTGAGCAGGAGGGCGCGGGCGCTGTGCGAGGCCTACCCCCTCCCGTACGGCTGACCAAGAGGAGACCTGTTGCCCACCGTCGCGCACCACTTTCTGGTAGCGGCCCCGATCTTCCTGGTGGCGGTGGCGGTGACTCTGATCTCGATCCCGCTGGTGCGCTGGCTCAGCTTCAAGGTGGGGGCGGTGGCCGAGCCCGGTGGGCGCAACATCCACTCCCGGCCGACGGCCCGCCTGGGGGGCCTCGCGCTCAGCGCGGGTTTCGTGGTGGGAGTCGCCGCCTTCGGAAGAGGGATCCCCTACTGGGGCCAGATCGAGGCGATCGTGATCGCGGTCGCCCTGCTGCTGGCGCTGGACGACATCCTGGGACTCCCGTTCTGGACCAAGCTCGTGATCCAGATCCTCTGTTCACTGCTGGTGGCGTGGGGATTCGGGATCACCATCACCTATGTGTCGTTGCCCCACCTGGACCTCCACCTCGCCTGGGCGGCAATCCCCGTCACCGTGATCTGGCTGGTGGGGATGCAGAACTCGATCAACCTGCTGGATGGGGTGGATGGACTGGCCGCCGGGGTGGTTGCGATCGTGGGCGGGGTCCTGTTCCTGGCGGCGGTCAACCGGCTCGGGGTGGATCCCGCCCAGGGGCCGGTGATCCTGCTGGCGTCAGCCCTGGTGGGCTGCTGCCTCGGCTTTCTGGTCTTCAACTTCGCTCCGGCACGGATCTTCATGGGCGACTCGGGCAGCCACGTGCTGGGCATGCTGGTGGGGGTGATCACCATCCTGGGGGTGGCCAAGGTCACGGTCGCCCTGGCCCTCTTCGTCCCGGTGGTGGCGCTGGCGCTGCCCATCGGGGACACCGCCTTTGCGATCTGGCGGCGGCGGCGCCAGGGAGTCGGCTTTGCCACCGCGGACGCCCGCCACCTGCACCACCGCCTGCTCAACCTGGGGCTCACCGCCCGCGAGACGGCGATCACCTTCTATCTGGTGACGGCGATTCTCGGGTGCGTCGGGCTCGCCATCTTCGGCCATCACAAGATCCTGGCGGTGGCCTTCGGCCTGCTGGTCCTGGCCCTGATACTGCTGGGGTGGAAGATTTGGCATCGGCAGGGATTCAGCTTCCAGGAGCGGACCAAGCCCAACTCCGCCGAGGACCCTCGTCCATGAGGCCGGACCACGACGGACCCGGCGGCGACCGCCTGGTTATCGAGGGAGGCATCCCGCTGCGCGGTGAGGTGGTGGTGAGCGGCAGTAAGAACGCCGCCCTGCCGGAGATGGCGGCGGCGCTGCTGAGCTCGGGGCCGCTGCTTTTGCACAACGTCCCTGAGATAGAGGATGTGGGCACCATGTGCTCGATCCTGGAGAGCCTGGGGGTCAAGGCGAAGCGCCGGTCCGAGCAGGTGGAGATAGACCCCTCGGGGCTCGCCGGAGGCGCGCCCGACCTGGCCGCCGCCGGGCGCATGCGGGCATCCCTGCTCCTCCTTGGGCCGTTGCTCGCCGCCACGGGCGAGGTCACCCTTCCCAGGCCCGGAGGTGACGACATCGGGGCGCGCCGGATCGAGCAGCACGTGGTCGGGCTGCGCCAGATGGGAGCGGAGGTGGACGACTCCGGGAGCGGGATCCGGGCTCGCGCCGGGCGCCTCCACGGGGCCCACATCCTCTTGGACATGCCGACCGTGACCGGGACCGAGAACCTGATGATGGCGGCGGTCCGGGCGGAGGGGATAACCATCATCTCCAACGCGGCCCGGGAACCCCACGTGGTCGACCTCGCGCTCTGCCTGAACTCGATGGGGGCGAGGATCACCGGCGCTGGCACCGACCGGGTGGTGGTGGAGGGGGTGGCGGTGCTGCACCAGGCGGAGCACAGGGTCCGGTCCGACTACGTCGAGGCCGGCACCTATGCGCTGGCCGCGGCGGCCACGGGCGGCGACCTCCTGATCCGGGACGCCTTCCCCGAGGACCTGACCCAGCTGCTGCACAAGCTGCGCCAGGCCGGCTGCCAGGTTGAGGAGGGAGCGGGGTGGATCCGGGTGGCCCGGCAGGGATCGGTGACTGCGGTCGACATGACCACCTGGCCCCACCCGGGGTTTGCCACCGACCTGCAATCACAGTACGTCGCCCTGATGACCCAGGCGAACGGCGACGCCACGGTCTGGGAGGCGCTCTACGAGAATCGCTTCCGACCGGTCGAGCAGCTGCGCCGCCTGGGGGCACGAATCGACGTGGAGGGCAGGATCGCGGTCGTGCACGGGGGCCATCCCCTCCACGGCGCTGACCTCGACGTGACCGACATCCGCTCCGGGGCGGCGCTTGTGATAGCCGGGCTGTGCGCTGATGGGACCACCACCTGCCGCAACGTTCGTCACCTCGACCGCGGGTACCAGAACCTGGTCGGCAAGCTGGCCCTGGTCGGGGCGAGGTTGTCGCGGCGGCCCGAGCCGGAGCGGGCGGGAGCCTGAGCCTTGGCCGGCCGGCGCTTCGGGATGGAGGTCTCTCCGGATCGGGTCGAGGTCTGGGCGAGGGGGGACGGCCTGGTGGTCGAGGAGCCGGCGGTGGTGGCCCGCGACCGGGCGACCGGCAGGCTGTCCGGCCTTGGCCAGCAGGCTGTGACGCTCACCGGTGAGATCGGGTCCGGCCTGGAAGCGGTGCTCCCTTTCGGGACCTTCCAGATCCAGGACCGGCCTGCCGCCGAGCACATGCTGCGCCAGCTCATCGCCCGGGTGGTGGGCAGGCTGGCCTTCGTTCGCCATGAGCTGGTGCTCGCGGTCCCGGCCCAGCTGTCGACCGCATCGCGACGGGTGCTGCTGGAGGTGGCCCTGGCGTCGGGGGCCAGGATGGCCCATCTCCTGGATCTGCCCCTGGCGATGGCCTTCGGAGCGGGGCTTCCAGTGACCTCTTGGGAGCCGCTGCCGGTCCTGTTCCTGCTGCCGGGCAGCGCCCAGTCGGCGATCGTCTGCCACCACGGTCTGCTGGCCCTTCGCTCGTTGGAGCCCGCGATACCAGCGGGGGAGGCGCAGTACTGGAACTCAGCTGCGGGTCTGGCGGCGCTGTCCGGCCTGGTGGGCGAGCTGCTGGACGAGGTTCCCTCGTCCGGGCTCGGCCGAGTCCGGGCGGCTGGCTTCGCGCTTGCGGGCAGGGGCGTGGATCTGGCCCAGGTCGCAATCGAGTTGGGGCGGCGCTCGACGGTTTCCGCGCGGGTGGTGGCCGATCCGGAGCACTGTGTGGTGAAGGGAGCGGAGGTCGCCCTGGAGCGGATCGAGGCGGCCGGCGGCCGTACCCTGCTTTATTTGCGCTGAATCGTCCGGCCCAACTCCAGCTCGCGGGCGAGCAGTGCCCGGTGCTGGCGCACAGATCTCTCCCACGTGAAGCCGCGGGCGCGGGCCAGCCCCAGCGATCGCAGGTGGGCTCGCAGCTCGATGTCCCCGGCCAGACGAACCAGGGCTTGGGCCCATTCCTCTTCGGAGGTGGGTGCCACCAGCAGGGCTGCGCCGGCCGCGACCTCCTGCACCGCCCCGGTCGCCCCCGCCACCACCGGGGTGCCGCAGGCCATGGCCTCCAGGGCCGGCAGGCCGAAGCCCTCGTACAGGGAGGGGACGCAGGCTGCCAGCGCTCCTCGGTAGAGGGAGGCCAGCTCCTCACCTCGGACGTGGGCGAGCAGTTTCAACCTCACGCCCGCCTCGCGAGCCTGCCGATCCAGTGCCTGCGCCACCTCCCCCAACGCGTTGGTGACCACCAAGCGGGGCGGGTCGGGCGCGCTGGCGAACGCTCTGGCGAAGCAGCGGACGAGAAACGGGATGTTCTTGCGCGGGTGGTGGGCTCCGACCGCCAGCAGATACCGCCCCTCTACTTCGGCTGGAGAACCAGGAGTCGAGCCCCCGGGGTCGGGCCGGAAGTACTCCGCCACCCCGTGGGGGATGACGGTGATCTGGCCTGGGTCCGCCCCGTAGAGGTGGACCAAATCCGCCTTGGTGGTCTCCGATGGAGCGATCACCGCCGCGGCGCGGGCCAGGGTGTCGCGGACGAAGCTGTCCACCCGGTCTCCCGCTCTGCCCGGGTATGCCTGGGGGGCCATCCGGTGCTCGACCCCGTGGATGGTGACCACCGCCCGCGGGAGCCGTCCGGGTGGCAGCCGATAGGCGGGGATGAACAGCAGTTCCGGGGGACGCCGCCGAATCTCCCAGCCGAGCCGCAGCCGGGTCCAGCCCCGGGGCAGGGGGATGGGGCGCCAGACGCTCTCCACGCTGAGTGGGGGAGCGGATACGGGCGGGGTCGCACGGTTGAGGTAGAGGACCAGCGGCGCCGGAGGGTCGGCGATGAGGCCGGAGCAGATCTCGGTGGAGTAGACGCCGATCCCGGTGGGAGCCTCCTCAAAGGCCCGGCTGGCATCCACTCCGATCGCCATCAGGCCAGTGTAGGTGGCGAGGCCCGAGGCTTCGGGAGCCCCGCAAATCCGCCGCAGGGGCAGTCTGGGGACAGTGGCCCTGCACCGCACCGGGAACCCGGTCATCCGAAGCCCCGGCGCCGACCACCGCGCTAGACCAAGCAGGCGGCCCTGGAGCTCGCTGGGGTGCTTGATCCGGACCCCAGGTCCGCGGGTGGGACCCGTCCCAGTTCGGAGCATCGGCCCGGCCGGGTGTGTCAGAGGTTGCTGAGCGGAGCCGAAGGGGTGGTGGGAGTTCGAGCCGGACCGCTCCCGGGATCGCGAGGATCACCCAGGAGCGGAGCCGCGCCGCGCGAAGAGGGGAGGGGACCGGCGCAGCATCAACCGCAAACGCGGGCCCGGCAACGAGCGCTGCGGTGTAGGGTCGGCGCCGCGCCGTCGACGGCGGTTGGGGGATCTCATCCAAGCACGCGAGGCAAGAGTCGGCGAGAGGCCAAGTTCCTGGCCGCCACCACCCCCACGGCCCATGCTAAGATCCGCTCGATTTGTCCTCGGAGGGCGATCCGAAGCGGCCCGGGGGAGTGTCGGGTCCCGGAGGAGCCCTCGCCTTGGTAGGAGTCTTCTCGATCACGGTCGTAACTGGGGTCGTGGCCGGGGTGCTGCTGGACCAGCGCTTCCACACGCTGCCGTGGCTCACGCTCGCGGGGCTGCTGGTGGGGCTGGCGGGGGGCTCCCTGGCCGTGTACCGCGGCTTGGCTCAATATCGGGACCACAGGGATTGATGGTGCAGAACGCTGACGAGATGGCAGGAGCGGTCAGGTCGGCCTGGCTGGCGGCGCTGGCCGCGGTGGTGGTCGTGGCCGTGGTTGGCTTCCTCGTCGCGGGGCTGGTCGGCGGCGGTTTGGCGCTGGCCGGCGGGCTGGTGGGGATCGGCAACCTGCAGCTGGCCGTCTTCGCACTCCGGCACTCGCCGGTCGCCTTCCTGGGCTCCAGCCTGCCCCGTCTGGCCGTGATCACGGTGGCGATGGCGACGCTGGTCGTGCTTTTGGGGCCGGTCGGCATCTGGGCGCTGCTCGGGCTGCTGGTCACCCACCTGGCGCAGGTGGGGGCCGTGCTGCGGATGGGAGCGAGGAT
>JAJYWT010000090.1 GCA_021791345.1 bacterium | reverse complement strand
CGGGGAGGGTGAGCCCGGTTGGGAGGTACATCAAAGAGTCGTGGGCTGGGGTCTGGTCGGTGGCCACGTCCACCTGGAAACCTCGGCGCACGATCTCCGGGACCAGCTCGGCGGCGTTACCCAGCACCCCGATCGACAGAGCCCGCCGCTCCCGGCGCGCCCGGTCGGCCTCTTGGAGGGCGGAGTCCAGATCGGAGGCCGCCTGGTCCAGGTAGAGGTGGTCGATGCGGCGCTGGAGCCGCTCCGGGTCCACCTCGATGCAGACGGCCACCCCGCCGTTCATGGTGACCGCCAGCGGCTGGGCGCCCCCCATGCCCCCCAGGCCGGCGGTGACCGTGACCGTGCCGGCCAGCGATCCCTGGAAGCGCTTGGCGGCCACCGCCGCGAAGGTCTCGTAGGTGCCCTGGAGGATCCCCTGGGTCCCGATGTAGATCCAGGAGCCGGCGGTCATCTGGCCGTACATGGTGAGCCCCTCCGCCTCCAAGCGGCGGAACTCCTCGGGCGTGGCCCAGTCCGGAACCAGGTTGGCGTTGGCGATCAACACCCGGGGTGCCCACTCGTGGGTCTGGAACACCCCCACCGGCTTGCCCGACTGGACCAGCAGCGTCTCGTCCCCTTTGAGGGTCTTGAGGGTCCGGACGATGGCGTCGAAGGCCTCCCAGGACCGGGCGGCGCGGCCCGAGCCCCCGTACACCACCAGCTGGTCGGGGTGCTCGGCGACCTCGGGGTCGAGGTTGTTCATGAGCATCCGCATCGCCGCCTCCTGGGGCCATCCCAGGCAGCTGATCTCCGAGCCGCGTGGGGCGCGCACCGGACGCGGCCCCGAGACCTCAGCGCTCACACCACTTCCCTCCATTCTCCCCGCCCGCTGGACCGAGGGGCATGGCCCGGCCGCGCACCGGCGCCCGGGCCGCCCGGCACTCCACCCCGGCAGGGCGTGCCCTGGCTCGGACTTTTTCCGGCCGGTCCTCGGATCAGCCGGTTATATCACAGCACCGGGTCTCTCCGTCAAACATCAAAAGTCAAAGATCAGCAGGACGTGCTCGGAAGTCATGGCCGCCGACACCGCCGCCGCCGTTCGTCGCAGGGTAGGTTCGGCGGTGGGGGCAGGCGTACTGTGAAAGGGGGAGCCCGGGACGGGCGCGGCTCCGGAGCGTCGCCGAGGGCAGGTCCGAGCTCCCCACCAGACGGCCGGATCTCGGCCAGCATCTGGGTATCCGGTAGGCGGCTCGGGCGGTCGCGAGGGGTCCGGATAGCCGGCGGATCTAATCGCCCGCGGGGACGTCCGGAGGGCCGGTAACGGTTGCAAGCTCGGAGAACGCCGGTGCCGTCTCCTCGATCTCCTGCCTGAGGATGCCAGCGGTCCGCGCCGCTTGCGGCCAGTCGCGCAGCTTAGATGCGAGCTGCTGAATCAAGACTTCGGCTTGCCCGATCCCGAGCCCGTACCACTCCGCGGTGTTCAGGACCACCTCGATATCCGGAATCGCGCTCTTCTCGTCCAGCAGCAGGGCGTGGGCGAACGAGTCAGGGGCTGGGTTCAGGTCAAAGGCTGGAGCCAGTCGCCAGCCCTGCCCGTGGCCGTCATGGCGGTAGAGGAAGCCATGATTGCGCAGATGATCGTCCCGGTTGCCGGTGAGCACATTGAAGACCACTCTGGTGAACAGGTGTGCGAGATCCTCTTGGATGTGACCTGGGTGCCCGTGACGACGAATGGCCTCGGCTATTTCCAGATAGCTCGCCTCCTCCCGATCGGACCGTCCGGTGAGGGTCATGGCCGAGCAGTAGGGGCGCCGTCCGGACGAGGTTCGATCGAACCGCCTCGCCACAAACGTGTGGTGGTCGCCCCCGAGGGCGAGGAGGGCATGGTCCGAGACCTCAATGCCCGCCCGTTGGGCGAGCTCCCAGAGGAGATACTCCCAGGCGCCCACATCCCTAAGGTCGGTGGCGCTGGGGAACTTGGCGAGCCAGAACTGCCGCTGGGGATCGCGATAGGTGGCCTTCGGTCGTGCCCCCCCCAAGGAGCTTCCAGCAGCCACCAGCATCCGGATCCAACGGCGCACCTGCTCCGGCGCGCTGCTCCTGCTCTCGAGGGCACCGGCCGCGGCCTGCAGTTCGCGGAGACCGGTCACGGGGGGGACGGCAAGGGGATGGTGGTCCAGGAAGGTGCCATCGCCCGGCCGCTGCAGCCGGATGGCACCCATCCGGGTCTCGTCCTCGACCCCGAGCAGGCAGTCCCAGTCATCTAGGGCCCGCGGCGTCCGCCCCTGGTCCCGCGCCCGGAGCTGCTCCCTCCGCTGGAGCAAAGTTCTCCCCCAGCGATCCGGGGCAGCGTCCCGGAACGCGCCGGGCAGGGCTGGGAAGTGCATTTCGCCCGGCGCGAGGGGCAGCGCCGGGTCCAGGGGGAACGTCCCGCCCCGGCCCCACCAGGAATCGAAGTATTCGAAGGAATAGGTACCCGCGACGCCGGTTCGGATGCGGGTGAGGCGCCCCACCAGCACCGATTCTCCGAGATGCTCGTCGGCCAGATGGACCAGGACCTGGTCCCGCTGACCGGTCATCCCGGGCCTTTCGGGTGAGGCCGACGGGCCCGGCGCAGAGGCTGATCCTGTAGCCGGCGCCCCAGTTCGTCATCCCGGGCCAGCAGGTCCAGATCGGCGTCCAACCCGAGAACGCCGAGCACCCTCACCAGCGTCTCCAGGCTCACCCTCAGGTCGCCCCGCTCTAAGCGCCACAGTGTCGTCCGGTTGGTGTCCGCCCGCAGCGCGAGCTCGGCCTGGGTCAGGCGCCGGCGAAGGCGGGCCAGCCGGAGCCGCTCCCCTAGATCCCTGGCCCGCCGCCCCGCAGCTGGGAACAGAGGGTGAGGCCGGTGCCTGTGAGTATCCATGATGCACATGTTAACCCATATCTCGTTTTATGTCATGTAAATACAACATCACATACCATGGCCATCTCGGCCGGGGTGCCTGACGCGCGGGCGCCGCTGGAACAGCTGACCCGACGGCTGCCCGGAGGCAAGCGGTTGAGGTGCCGCGGGCCTACCCTGTTGGTCGGGGCCGGTGCGTCCCGAACCACCACGGTCCCAGGAGCCCCGAATTGGACCTTCGATGGCCTCTCGCGGAGGTCGGCGGAGTGGGGCCTCAGCTCAGCTCCGGCACCACCTGACGCGCCCGCTCCAGTACTCGGCCATCGAGCACCGCTGCCGCCACCGCCTCCAGCTCTGGGCTGGTGAAGCGATCGGGACCCACGCCTCCCCCGAGCTCCCGGACCAGCTGGCCGACTGCCTCTCCCGCCGGCCCGGGGCGCAGGGGCCGGCGAAGCTCCAGGCCGCGGGCGGCGGCCAACAGCTCGACCGCGAGTATCCGCGACAGGTTGTCCACCACCTGGCGCAGTTTGCGGGCGGCTCCCCAACCCATGGAGACGTGGTCCTCCTGCATCCCGGAGGTGGGCAGTGAGTCCACGCTGGCCGGGTGGGCCAGCCTCCGGTTGTGGGCCACCATGGCCGCCGCGGTGTACTGGGCGATCATGAGCCCCGAGTTGACCCCCGCCTCCACCGCCAGGAAGGGAGGGAGCCCCTGGGAGCGGGCCGGGTCCAGCAGGCGGTCGACCCTGCGCTCGGAGATCGCCCCCACCTCGGCAGCGGCGATGGCCAGGTAGTCCAGGGCGAAGGCCAGCGGCTCACCGTGGAAGTTCCCGGTGGACGCCACCCGGCCGTCCCTGAGGACCACCGGGTTGTCCACGGCCGAGCGCAGCTCCCGCTCGGCGACCCCGCGGGCGAAGTCCAGGGTGTCCCGAGCCGCGCCGGCGACCTGAGGGGCGCAGCGGATGGAATAGGCATCCTGGACGGCATGGGGGGATCGCTCGTGGGAGGCGCGGATCTCCGAGCCGTGAAGGAGGCGGATCAGGTTCTCGGCGCTCCTCATCTGACCTGGGTGGGGGCGGATCTGATGCAGCTCGGCGATGAAGGGGCCATCGGTGCCCAGCAGGGCTTCTGTGCTGAGGGCGGCGGAGACGTCCGCCGTGGCCAGGAGGGTCTCCAGGTCCTCGATGGCGAGGACCAGCATCCCCAGCATGCCGTCGGTGCCGTTGATCAGGCTCAGCCCGTCCTTCACCTCCAGCTGGATGGGCTGAAGGCCGGCCTCCCGCAGCGCCTCGGCGCCGTCCAGGATCCGGCCGTCCGCCAGCTCGGCCCGACCCTCCCCGATCAGCACCAGGGACATGTGGGCGAGCGGCGCCAGGTCGCCGCTGGCTCCCAGGGAGCCGTGCTCGGGCACCACCGGGGTGACTCCGGAGTTGAGCAGCGCCACCAGCTGGTGGGCCACCTCCGGGCGGCTCCCCGAGTACCCGAGGCAGAGGGTCCGGGCCCGGAGCAGCATCATCGCCCGCACCACCTCGACCTCGACCCGGGGTCCCATCCCGGCGGCGTGGGAGCGAATCAGGGCGTGCTGGAGCTGGGAGCGCTGGTCGACCGGGATCGTGGTGTTGGCCAAAAGGCCGAATCCGGTGGAGATCCCGTAGGCCGGGGTGGATCCGGCACCGATCTCCTCCACCAGCCGCCGGGCCGCGCGCATGGCCGAGTCCGCCTCCGCGCTTATGGCCGCCGGCGCCCCATGCCGGGCGACCCTCACCACCTCCTCCCGTCCCAGACCGGAGTCCCCGATGTGAACCGGCGCGGTGACGCTCACCACCTGCCGCCCGCGTGGACGGCAGCGCCGTCCAGCCTCAGAAGTTCCGGCCCGAGCCGCCGCAGCTCGGCAATCCCGCCGACACCCAGAAGTTGCATGGTCCTCTCCATCTCTCCCGCCAGCATGCTGATCGCCAGCCGCACCCCCCGCTCCCCGGCCGCTGCCAGACCATAAAGGTAAGCTCTGCCGACCATGGCGAGATCCGCGCCCAGGGCCAGGGCGATGACCGCGTCGGCGCCGGTGCGGATCCCGGAGTCCACCAGAAGCACAGCGGCCTCCCCCACCTCCCGCCGGGCGGCCACGAGCAGCTCCAGGGGGTGGGGCGAACGGTCCAGCTGCCTCCCGCCGTGGTTGGAGAGGTAGACGCCCTCGCAGCCGGCTGCCAGGGCGCGGGCGACGTCACTCGGCCCCAGCGGCCCCTTGAGCAAGAGCGGACCCGCCCACAGTTCCCGGATCCGCTCCAGGTGCTGCCACGAGAGGGCCGCCTCGAAGCTCCTGGTGATCTCGGCGATCCCGCCCGCGGCGGGGGAGGTGGCGTCCGGGAAGTTGGCGAAGGCCAGCCCCGGACCACCCAGCAGGCCCGTCCAGTAGCCGGGGTGGATGGCGATCCCCCAGAGTGCTGTCCAGCTGAGACTGGGCGGGATGGTGAGGCCGTTGCGCAGGTCGCGCAGCCGCTGGCCGGCCACCTGGGTGTCGACCGAGACCATTAGAGCCTGGCACCCCGCTTGTTCGGCCTCCCTCACCAGCCGCTCGGTAACCGGCCACTCGGAATTCACATACAGCTGGAACCAGAGCGGGCCCGTCGAGTTGGCGGCGATCTCCGCGAGGGAGGTGGTGGCCATGGTGGCGGCGGTGTAGGGAACTCCCGCGTCAGAGGCGGCCCGGGCCGCCCCGATCTCGCCGTCCCGGTGGATCAGCCGGGTGTAGCCGGTGGGGGCGAGCCCCAGGGGAAGTGGCAGCTCTCGCCCGAGCAGCGTCTGCTCAAGGCTGGGAGTGGAGGTCCCGGTCAGCGCCCGGGGCTGGAAGCGGTATCTCCCATACCGAGCCTGGTTGTCCCAGAGGGTCCGCTCCTGCTCCGCTCCTCCTTCCAGGTAGTCGAAGACGGCCCGCGGCAGCCGCCGCCGGGCCGCCCGCCTGAGGTCCGAGACGGAGTGGAGGTTGCCGAACTTCCGGTGTGACCTTCTCCTTCGGCCCCCCAACAGGTGGAGGACCTCCTCAGCGTTCACCAGGTGTCCGGGCCGCCGCCGACCCCCGGGGGACAAGCCCCCCGGGAGCGGCCGCGGCATCTGCTCAGGACTGACTCCCGGACGTGGACGGGGTGGGGCTTTCGGCAGGCCTCATCCGCTGGGAGGCGTAGTAGAGTCCCCCGCCCACGATCAGCCCGATGATCCAGGCGATGTCTCCACCCCCCAGCGCCTTGGCCACCGGCCCCTCGAAGAAGGATGAGTTCATGAAGGGAAGCTCCACCACCACGGTGACTACGTAGATGGCTATGGCCGACCAGTTGACCCGGCCGTAGGGGCCGTCGACCTTGAAGATCCCCTCGATGTCGTACTTGCCGTGGCGGACGAGGTAGTAGTCGGTGAGGTTGATGGCGGTCCAGGGGACCAGGAAGTAGAGCAGGAAGAGGACGAAGTTGGTGAGGTTGGTGAGGAAGTTGGAACTGGCCGCGATGGCGATCACGGTGGCCACGGCGGCCACGATCGTGGTCGCGATCACCCGGCCCTTGATCCCAGCGGCCAGCTTTCCCGAAGGGGAGAGGCTGGTGAAGGCGGTGAGGAAGGCTCCGTATAGGTTCTCCAGATTGGCCGCGAAGACCCCAAGCACGATCACGAGAAGGAAGAGCCACTTCACCTGCGGGAAGAGCCCTGAGAGGTAGTCCGGGGCGTTGCTGGAGATCTGGCTCTCGGCGACCACGGCAGCCACGGCGCCCACGATCATGATGAAGCAGGCCCCCACCGCCGAGCCCAGATAGGTGAACCAGAAGGTCCGGGCGGAGCGGGTGGCCTTTGGCAGGTAGCGCGAGTAGTCGGAGACGTACGGGGCCCAGGTGATCTGCCAGGCGGCGAAGATGGAGGTCACGAGCAGGACGGTGCCCACGGTGACGGTGGACTTGGCCGGGTGGGCGGGCATCATCCCCGCCAACTTCACCAGGAGAACCAGGAAGATCACGAAGGAGAGCACCGAGACTACCCGGTCGTAGGCGTGAAACAGGTCATAGCCCACCCAGGTGATGAGCAGGACCACGGCGTCGGAGATCACGATCCCGACCGGGGTGGAGAGGTGGAACAGGCTCCCGATCGCCTGGCCCCCCAGGATCCCGGAGCTGACGAAGAAGCCGATGTACATCAGTAGCACCACCACCACCGGGAGGGTGGCCCCGAACATCCCGAACTGGGCGCGGCTCTGGATCATCTGGGGGATCCCCATCTTGGGGCCCTGGATCGAGTGGTAGGCCATGAAGAGCCCGCCCAGGAGGTTGCCCACCAGGATGGTGATGATGGCCCAGAGCAGGTTGAGACCCAGGACCACCGCCAGGGCCCCCGTGGCCACGGCAGTGATCTGCACGTTGCTGGCGAACCACAGGGTGAAGAGAGTGTTGGGCCGGCCATGACGTTCACTCTCCGGGATGTAGTCGATGGAGCGCTGCTCCAGGCTGATTCCGCCCTGCCGCGGCGAGTCTGCCATACCACTTCTCCTCCCTTCCGGCCGCGCTCGGGGCCCGGGCCTGACTGACCCGGCTCTGCCCCATGGCAGCGAACTGTAGCCAATGCGCGACCCACCGTCAAGGGCAAAAAGTCAAAAGTCAATGGCGCTGGGCCGGTGGCGGCGTAGGATGCCCAGGTATGAATGACCTCTCGGCGGTTACCTCGCGGGTCGCCCGGCGCACCTTGAGCTGGCCGCTGGGGCATTGGTACTGGGGCGACGCCATCTGCGTCGACGGCCTGCTGGCGGCCGGAGAAACCCTCCCGGAGGCTCGGGAGCGGGTGGCCCAGCTGCTGCGCTTCTGGATGGACCGCGTGCCCCGCGGGTACCACGACGCCCTGGGCCCGGGGGCCGCCATCGCCTCCCTGGTCCAACAAGGGGAGCTCCCCCCGGCGGCCGCCGACCGCTTCCTGGAGGCCGTGGACGCGCTGCCCGAGCTGTACCCCAGGGTGCCGGCGCTCGAGCCCCACCTTCCCCGGTTCCGGTTCGGACTCTGCATTGACGCCGTCTACCACCTGCCCCCCGCGCTGGCCGCGATCGGACGGCTGCGCTCGGATGAGCGGCTGATAGACCGGGGCGCCGAGGTGGCGCTTCTGATGCTGGAGCGGCTCCGCTTCCCCGGCGGGTTCGCCCACTGGTATGACGTCGCCGAGGACCGCAACAATGAGGTGGCGTGGAGCCGGGGGGCGGGCTGGGCGCTGCTGGGACTTCTGGACACCGCCGCCCTCTGCGAGGAGCGCGCAGCGCGGGACGGCCTGATCTCGGCCGCAGCGGAGCTGGGCGCCGCCGTCTTGGATGGGGCTGGTCCGGATGGCTGGGGACCGGTCCTGGGCCGCCCCGACCTTCCCCGCGAGAGCTCGGTTGCCGCCTTCTATCTGGCGGCCACGCGCCACCCTGCCTGGCCACTGCCGAACCAGCGCGACCCCCACCGGCCGGATTCGGATCAACTTCTAGGGGACATTGACGGGCACGGAGTGTTCCAGGGGGTGAGCGCGGACGTTCTGCCGACCTGGGACCCTTCTTCATACGAGTCCTTCGTCACTGAGCCATCACCTTGGGGCCAGGGTGTGGCGCTCCGGGCGCTGGCGGCGCTCTCCGGAGGAAACTTCGTGCCCGGCCTGCCAATCGGGGCCGTGGCGGCGGGTCAGGCGGGCCGACGTCCCCGGAGGTAGGCGGCCGCCGCCTCCAGCACCGCCTGGTTCTCCTCGGGCAGACCGAC
>JAJYWT010000116.1 GCA_021791345.1 bacterium | reverse complement strand
ATCCGGGTTGGCGTCCTCCAGGTCGATCTTGTTGATCGCGACCAGGATCGGGACCCCGGCGTTCTGGACGTGCTGGATCGCCTCGGCGGTCTGGGGCATGACCCCGTCGTTGGCCGCCACCACCAAGACCGCCAGATCGGTGATGTTGGCCCCCCGGGCCCGCATCGCGGTGAACGCCTCGTGGCCCGGGGTGTCGATGAAGGTGATCTCGCGACCCTGGCGCCGCACCACCGAGGCGCCGATGCTCTGAGTGATGCCGCCCGCCTCTCCACCGGCCACATTGGTCTCCCGGATGGCGTCGAGGAGGCTGGTCTTGCCATGGTCCACATGACCGAGCACGGTCACCACCGGAGGGCGTGGCCGCAACTGGCCCGAGGCCGAGTCCTGCTTGAACTGCTCGCGCTCCGAGAAGCGCTCAACCTGAGCCTGGGGCGCCGCCTCCGGCGCCGCGATCTCGACGTCCAGCTGTTCCGCCACCAGCCGCGCGGTGCCCAGGTCCAGGGACTGGTTGATGGTCGCCAGGATCCGATGCTGGAGCAGGATCTTGGAGACCTCGGCCGGGGAGACCCCGAGTGCTTCGGCGAAGGACTTGACGGTCAGGTTTTGCGGCAGCTCGACCTGCTTGACCTTGGCTATCTGGGTTCCTCCTGCTCTGCTGCGCCGCTCCCCCGGGCTGAATTGGCAATGATACCCGCCAGAGCATCGCCAAGGCGGCTCTGATCGAGGTCGGCGGAGGGAGAGCGCAGGGTCCGCTGGAACCCGCGCTGCCTCACGGCTGCCCGCCAGCACTCCATCTTGGCACAGATGTAGGCGCCGCGTCCCGGCGAGCGCAAGGGACCGGAGTCGAGCTCGACGCGGCCCCCAACCAGGTGGAAGCGCACCAGCTCCGACTGCGGCCGGCGGCGCCGACAGCCCACGCAGCTCCGGATGGGGTCACTCAGGCGTGGCCGCCCTCGCCGGAGGCTGCTGACCTGGGCCCATCCTGGGCGTGGATGTCGATCCGCCAACCGGTGAGCCGGGCCGCCAGCCGGGCGTTCTGACCCTCGCGCCCGATGGCCAGCGACAGCACCTCCGCAGCCACGGTCACCGTGGCCCGGTGCGACTCCTCGTCGATCTTGACCGTCAGCACCGGAGCCGGGGCCAGCGCCCGGGCGACGAACTCCGCCGGATCTGGGGCCCACTCCAAGATGTCCACCCTCTCCCCCGCCAGCTGGTCGACCACCGTGCGGATTCTGACCCCGCGGAGGCCAATCAGGGCCCCCTTGGCGTCGACCTCGGGACGCTGGGATTCCACCGCCACCTTGGCCCGCTCGCCCGCCTCCCGGGCGATCGCCCGCACCGAGACGATGCCCTCGGCCAGCTCGGGCACCTCAGCCTCCAACAGCCTTCTCAGCAACAACGGGCTGGTGCGCGAGGCCCGGACGTGGAGATACTCCCCGCCCGCCGCCCGCCGGGCCTCCATCAGGACGACCTTGAGGTGCTGGCCACGGCGGAGCCGCTCCCCGGGGATCTGGTCCATCGGGGCCAGCACGGCCTGCAGCTCGCCGGTGCGGAGGTACCAAATGCCCTGGTCCAGCCGCTCCACGATGGCGTCCACCAGCTGGCCTCGCTGCTCCTCGGCCTCGCCCACCAGCTTCCGCTCCCGCACCTCCCGCACCAGGCGGGAGATCCGGGCGCGGGTCAGCCGCGACACCCGGCGCAGGACCTCTGGCGGGAGCTCCGCCAGCGGCATGGCCAAAGCCGCGACCTCGGCCACCGCGGGTGCACCAATGACCGCATCCGGCTCTGGCTCCCGGGCCTCCTGGCTGCCCACGGCCACCAGGAGGGCGCCGTCGGGCTGCCCGAAGCTCGCGGTGACCGTCGGCTCCCACCCCCGCTCCTCGAACCACGCCTGGCGGACGCAGCCCGCGACCACATCCAGCAGTGCCTCGGCCGAGACCTCGGAGGCGGCCTGGATCGAACGCAGGGAGTCGCCGAGCGAGGAATCCGGTGCCAGCGCTCGCTGGGAGCTCACAGGTCCACCACCACCTGGGCCCGGCGAATCAACGAGCGCGGCACGCTGGTCGGCACCAGCCGGCCGCTGCGCGAGCGCCGGGAGACCAGCCCCAGCTCCGTGGCGGAGATCGAGACCAGCCTTCCCTCCACGACCTGCTCGCTGGCGTCGTTGGCCAGGTGGACCCTGATCCGGTGCCCGATGGCGGCCTGGTAGTCCGCCTCCTCGTGCAGCTGCCGCTCCGCTCCCGGCGACGACACCTCCAGGTTATAGGGGCCGGGGGTGAGTGACTCATGCTGATCCAGCACCTCCGAGGCCAGTTCGCTGGCCCTCCCGCAGTCGTCGAGGGTGACCCCGCCCGCGCGATCTACGGTCAGGCGCAGCACCGAGGTGCGCCGACTGGGGTGCCAGCTCACGTCGACCAGGGTGATCCCGGCTCGAGCCAGGACCGGCCCCACCAGCTCGCGCGCCAACTCCTCCAGAGGATGCTCGGGCATCGAATACACAACCTGCCTTCGTGGCGCGAGGAAGGGCTCTCCCGTTCAGACGAGATCCGTGGGCCGCCTCCAGCTCCTGATTCTAAGTCGAGCGGACCTCAGCGGCGCGCGGCGGCCGCCGCCGTGGACGGGATCCCCCCGGTGCGCCGCACCGCGGGCCTGGGGTCCATGTGGCGCCAGGCGGTGAGCAAGGCAGCGGCGTTGAAGATCGAGGAGTAGGTCCCGGAGGCGATCCCCAGCAGCAGGGCCAGGGCGAAGCCCTGGATGGAGGCACCGCCCAGCAAGACCAGGGTCAGCAGCACGAAGATCACGGTGAGGGAGGTGTTCAGCGACCTGGTCATGGTCTGGGCGATGGACAGGTTGACCACCTGGTCGAAGCTCATCCGCGACCCCTGCAGGCGCAGGTTCTCCCGGATCCGATCGAACACCACGATCGTGTCATGCACGGAGAAGCCGACCACGGTCAAAACGGCGCTGACGAACAGCGCATTGACCTGCCCGAGGTCCGAGAAGTGTCCGAGGATCGCCCAGAGCCCCACCAGCACGAAGACGTCGTGGAGGAGCGCGACCATGGCCGCGATGGCGAAACGGCGGGCGCTGATCATGGTCTGGGAGAAGCGGAAGCCCAGGTACAGGGAGATCAGGACCGCCGAGACGATCACCAGGAAGACCGAGCTCACGACCAGGCTGCTGGCGATGGTCGGCCCCACCGTGCTCTCGTTGAGGTTGAGGCTGCCGTCCTTGGCCCTGGTTATCCCGAACTTGTGGTCCAGCGCCTGGGCGATGGATGACACCTCGCCGGCCGGGATCGGCTGGGTCTGGACGTCGTAGTAGTGGTCGGCCTGGGCGAGCACCTGGGCATGCGCCTTGGGGGCCGCCTGGTTCACCACCTTGAGCACCTGGGCCTGAGTGGTCGGCTGGCGCAGCTGCATCGCCAGAGTGTCGCCGCCCGTGAAGTCGATCCCCAGGTTGAACCCGGCCACCATGATGGTGATGATCCCGGGCACGATCACGATCAGGGAGGCCGCGAAGTACCAGTTGCGGTGGCTGATCACGTCGAAGCGCCGCCCCGACCGGAACTGCTGCGCCAGCCTCTCCGAGGGCAGGATCCGGGTGTACAGGGTGGGCCGCCGGGCGAACTCGAACCACCGGCCCACGTAGTGCAGCAGCGAGTGGGTGATCACGATCGCGGAGAACATGCTGACCGCCACCCCGATGAACAGGGTGAGGGCGAACCCCTGGACGTCGGAGGCCCCGAAGAAGAACAGGATGGTGCAGGTGATCATGGTGGCGATGTTGGAGTCGCGAATCGCCGGCCAGGCCCGCCTGAAGCCGTACTCCACCGCCAGCTCCAGGGGTCGGCCCTGGCGCAGTTCCTCCTTGGTTCTTTCGAATATGAGCACGTTGGCGTCGACCGCCATGCCCACGCTGAGAATGAACCCGGCCAGCCCCGGCAGGGTGATCACGACCGGGATCAGCTGGTAGATCGCCAGCACGATCAGGGCGTAGAAGATCAGGGCGACGCTGGCCAGGAATCCCGGGAAGCGGTAGTAGAGCAGCATGAACAGGATCACCAGCGCCAGACCCAGCGCCCCCGCCTTGAGGCTCTGCTGCACCGACTGCTGGCCCAGGCTGGAGGAGACCGTGGTGGACTGCAGGACCGCGATCTGGGCGGGCAGCGAGCCCGCGTTGATGTCGTCGACCAGCTGCTGTGCCGAGTTGTAGGTGAAGTTGCCGGTGATCTCAGTCTGGTTGCTGCTGGGGCCGTCCACCACCGGCGCGGTCAGCACGTCGTTGTCCAAAAAGATGGCGACCTGGGCAGTGGGCGGAGCCCCGGCGCTGCTCCCGCCGGCCCCGGAGGTGCTGCAGCCTGGGTTCTGCTCGCAGGCCTTGGTGGTCACCTTGTTCCAGACGGCCGCGCCTTGGGAGTTGAAGGTGATGTCGACCGCATATCCTCCCCCGGGATTGTTGCCGACCGCCGCCGCGGTCACGTCCGAGGAGGGCAGGTTCGGCAGGATCTTCCAGTGATACTTGACCCCCGTCGAGGAGACCGGGTAATCCAGCGGATTGTTGAACTGGCAGCTCGGTTTGGGGTGGTTGGCCGGGAAGCAGGCGCTCGGCACCAGCTGGTCCTGGTCGATGCAGGTCTGGGTGGTGCACGCCCCCGGGGTCCCGTTCACGGTGGGGGCCCCGGGCACCGCCACTGCGAAGTGGAGCTGCGCTGTCTGGCCGATGGTCTTCAGCGCCTGGCTGATCCCGACGCCGGGCAGGGTCACCAGGATCTCGTTGTTGCCCTGCGCCTGCACCTGGGTGTCGGCGACCCCTAAGGCGTTGACCCGCTTCTCCAGGATCGTGATGCTGGCGGTCTGTGCCTCCGCCATCGTCTTGCCCTTGGGAAGCCCAGTGCGGCAGCCGATCCCGGCCGGGTTGTCCGGCCCCTGGCAGATCGCCAGCAGCAGCGATGTCCCCCCGGAGAGGTCGAGCCCCTTGTGGATGTAGATCGGGGTCCCGAACAGAGTCGGCTCGTGATTGGCGGGGTAGCTGGCGGTGATGCTCTTGTGGCGGACGGCCACGTTGTAGATCTGGGCGTAGCCGTCAACCACGACCGCCCCCAGGACCAGGAGCACGACCAGCGCGAGCCACCACCGGTTGATCCGGATCACCGGCTGGCCCCTGCACAGGAAAGAGAGGATCTAGTCAAGGAGCCCTGATTTTAGGGCTCTTCGCCCGAGGAGTCGAAATCCTCCCTTGGCGCTGCCCGCGCCAGCGGTCTAACCGACCCTGATCCGCATCTCGGCAGAGGGGCTGTGAGGCTGCTGGGGCGGCCATGATCGCAGGCCAGGGCCGGCGGTCTGGCCCTGGGTCACGCCCCAGGCGAGGCGGCGGCACCCGACCGGTGCGGGCTGCCCTGGGGTGCAGGACCGGGCACGCCACGGCGAGCTGCCAGCCCGGTGTCCCGTGGCGGCACAAGGGACTCAGACGAGGCCTACAACCGGCTGCGGGCGGCTCGCGCTGCGGCGGGCCCTTGATGGCCCCCCGGGCTGGCTCGGTCGGCGCGGCTGGGGCGCGGATGAGTTCGGTTGCGGCCGGACCAGCAGCCGCTTGGCGCCTTGACCCAGCATCGCTGGTCCACTCAGCTGTCTGAGTCGAACAGGTCGCCGGTCACCTCGGCCACCTCTGCCGCCAGCTCCCCGGGAGGTTCCATTCCCAGGTGGCGGTAGGCCCCCGCCGTCACCATCCGACCTCTGGGAGTCCGCTTCAGCATCCCGAGCTGGATCAGGTAGGGCTCCACCACCTCCTCCAGCGTGTGGGGCTCCTCCGAGAGCGCGGCGCCCAGGGTGCTCAGCCCAACCGGCCCGCCTCCGAACTGCTGGCAGATCAGGGAGAGCAGTCGCCGATCGGAGCTCCCGAGTCCGATCTCGTCCACCTCCAGGAGCCGCAGCGCCTCCTCCGCCATGCTAAGCCGGATGACGCCGTCGCCCTTGACCAGGCAGTAGTCGCGCACCCGGCGCAGCAGCCGGTTGGCGACCCGGGGTGTGCCCCGGGAGCGCGAGGAGATCAGCTCCAGCGACTCCTCGTCCATCTCGACTCCGAGCAGCCGGGCCGACCGGGCGACGATGGTGCGCAGCTCCTCGGGCTGATAGAAGTCGAGCCGGAACGTGGCCCCAAAGCGGTCCCGCAGTGGCGCGGAGAGCATCCCCTCCCTGGTCGTCGCCCCGATCACGGTGAAGCGGCCGAGGGAGAGCCGGATCGTCTGAGCGCCCGCCCCCTTGCCCGAGACGAAGTCGAATGCGAACTCCTCCATCGCCGGGTACAGGCTCTCCTCGACGGCGCGCTGCAGCCGATGCACCTCGTCGATGAACAGCACGTCCTGGTCCTGCAGGCTGGTGAGCAGGCTGGCGAGAGCGCCTTGGAACTCGATCGCCGGCCCACTGGTGACCCTGAGGTTCACCCCCATCTCGGCCGCCACGATGTTGGCCAGGGTTGTCTTCCCCAGCCCGGGCGGGCCGCAGAGCAGAAGGTGCTCCACCGGCTCCTGCCGCATGCGGGCCGCCTGCATCAGGATCTCGAGCTGGTCCTTGACCTGCGCCTGGCCCACGAACTCGTCCAGCCGGCGGGGCCGCAGCTGGCGGTCCAACTCGGGCTCGTCGCGGGCCGCCTGGGGCAGGAGGACCTCCTCGGAGTCGATCACGAAAGCCTCCCACTGCCCGCCGGCGCCAGCCGCCTCAGCGCTTCGCGCACCACCATCTCGATGGTCCGCTCCGACTCCGATTCAGGGGTGGGCACGGCCAGCTCCAGGGCCACCGCCCGGCGGGCCTCCGCAGCTGGAAACCCCAGCGCGGTCAGCGCCTCCACCGCCCGCTCCCCCAGAGCCCCCGCGGGTGCCGGGGCCGGAGCCCCCGGAACCGCCGCCAGGGAATCGACCTTGCCCTTCAGCTCCAGCACGATGCGCCGCGCGGTCTTCGCCCCGATCCCGGGGGCGGCCGCCAGCAGATCGACGTTCTCCTGCGCGATCGCCTCCACCAACCCCTGCCATTCCGAGCGGGACAGGATCGCCAGCGCCGCTCTGGGGCCGATCCGCTCCACCCCCAGCAAATGACGGAAGAGGGCGAGCTCCTCCACGGTGGCGAAGCCGTACAGGGAGATGGCGTCCTCTCGCACTGCGGTGTGGATCTGGAGCGTGACCTCGTCTTTGGCCACCTGCATCTGTCCCAGCGCCCGCTGATGGAGGTGGACCTGATAGCCGACCCCTCCAACCTCAAGCACCACCCAATCCTCCTCGACCCGGCTCACCCGGCCGCGCAGGGAGGCGATCACCCTGCCAGCCCCGCTGCGCTGTGGAGCGCCCTCCGCAACCCCAGCGCGTGCTGGTGGCAGATCCCCACCGCACAGGCGTCGCTGAGGTCGTCCGGTCCAGCGGGCAGCTGGTCACCCAGGATGAGGCGCACCATGCGGGCGATCTGGCGCTTATCCGCCGACCCGCTCCCGGTCACCGACTGCTTGACCTCGGCCGGGGTGTACTCGACCAGCGGAACCGCGGCCTTGGCGACCGCGCAGACCAGGACCCCCCTGGCCTGGCTCACCGCCATGGCGGTCGAGGTGTTCCGGCTGAAGAAGAGCCGCTCCATGGCGACCGCCCCCGGTCTCGCGCTGGCAAGGATCGCCCCCATCTCGTCCCATAGCTGCAGCAGCCGAGCCCCCTGCTCGAGGCCGGCGGAGGTGCGCCAGTAGCCGGCTGATCGCAGGCGCAGCCGGCCTCCCTCCCCGTCCACCAGCGCCCAACCGGTGAGCGCCAGCCCCGGGTCGACCCCCAAGACCAGCAACTGTGACTCCTTAGAAAGCTTCGGGTGGCCGCCTGGGCTCAGACCTCGGCGAGCGCCTCGTCGGGCAGCACCGCGTTGCAGTGGACCTCGCTCACGTCGTCGTGCTCCTCCAGCGCCTCGAGCAGCCGCACCACCGCCTGCGCGTGCTTCTCATCCACCTCCACCTGGTTGGTGGCCTGCATCGTGACCTCGGCGCTCTCGACCTTGTAGCCGGCGTCAACGAGAGCCTGCCGCAGCGCCTCCAGCCGCTCGGGAGCGACGTAGACCTCGACCCCCGAGTCTTCGACCTGCACGTCGTCCGCACCCAGCTCGATCGCGTCCAACGCCAGCTGCTCGGGGTCCCGATCCCCGGGGTCGATCACCACCAAGCCGGTCCGATGAAACATCCAGCCAACGGAGTTGGACTCGCCCAGGCTGCCTCCGGAGCGAGCGAAGAGGTTGCGGATGCCGGCCACCGTGCGGTTGCGATTGTCGGTCAGGGCATCGACCAGGATCGCGACCCCACCCGGACCGTACCCCTCATAGCGGATCTCCTCAATCGCCGCCCCCTGCAGTTCGCCGGTGCCGCGCTTGATCGCGCGCTCGATGTTGTCCGCCGGCATGTTCACCTCGCGGGCCTTCTGCATCGCCAGCCGCAACCGGAAGTTGCTGCCGGGATCGGCGCCACCCTCCCTGGCCGCCACCGTGATCTCGCTGGCAACCTTGGTGAAGGTCTGGCCCTTGCGGGCGTCCACGACCGCCTTCTTGTGCTTTATCCCCGCCCACTTGGAGTGCCCAGACACGGTTTACCTCCGCTTTCCAGTGGAATGATCCCCGATCAGTAGAACATGCATTCCCACCCATTCTACTGCCACCGGCTGTGGC
>JAJYWT010000190.1 GCA_021791345.1 bacterium | reverse complement strand
GATGCCCCACCTCGACACCCCCTTCACCGTCCTTATCGCGGTCCTGCTGGTCGCCATGGTGATCGGGGTCGCGGTCAGCCCGGAGAAGCGGGACGCCCTGGGGATCGCCAAGGCCTACATCGTGGAGCCGGTCCTCTACTTCTTCATCGTGGTCAACGTGCTCCGCTCCAGCTGGGACTGGGAGCGGCTGAGCTACGGCCTGTATGTCAGCGGTGCCGTGGTCGCGGTCTCCCAGTTCGTGGCGCTGGCGGGCTCGCTGCGCGACCACACCTTCAACATCAACACCAACCCGCCGGTGCCGACCTGGCTCTGGACCAACAACAACTTCGGCGGGATCTTCCTGGACCCCCTGGTGGGGCTGGCGCTCGGGCTGGCGCTCTTCGGCGGGGTCAGGCACCGCCGGGTCCACTGGGCGATGCTGATCCTGCTGGGCCTGGCCGACGTCCTGACCCTGAGCCGGGGCTCGTGGTTCGCGCTGGTGGTGGTGGCCCTGGTGGCGGTGCTGATCCATCCGCGCCGGCGGATTCTGTTCCCCGCCCTGGTGGTGGTGGCGGTCGTGGCGGTCTTCCTGCCCCCGATCCGCCACCGGGTGGAGAACGAGCTCAACCCCAACAACCCCGCCAACTCGGTCGTGACCAGGGTCCACCTCTGGCACGCCACCGTGGATCTGCTGGTCGCCCACCCGTTCACCGGGAGCGGGCTCGCCAACTACCAGCAGGAGGTGCGTCCCTACCGGGTGCAGCTGCACGACGTGATCCACCAGACCCACGTGTATCCCGACCAGCTGGAGCTCGACTTCTGGGTCGAGCTGGGGGTGATGGGGCTGATCTTCCTGATCGGCTTTTTGATCGAGCTGGGTCGTTACCTGTTCCCGGTGGTGCGCGCCGGGCCCCTCTCCCATCCCTGGGCGGCCGCTCTGGTCCTGGCCTGGGTCGGCATTCTGGCCCATGGCCTGGTGGACAGTCCGTACTGGAAGAACGACCTCTCAGTGGAGTGGTGGGCGCTGGCGGCGCTGGTCGTGGTGGCCGTGGTGCCGGCCACCCGCCAGCTCCAGCTGCGCCGTCCTCAGCGCCAGACCTGAGCCTTTGGCGTGAGCCTCGCCCACCGCACGGTCCGCAACACGACCATGCTGTTCGTGGCCCGGACCGGGGCGCGGCTGCTGGTCTTCGTGGCCTTCCTGATCCAGCAGCACGCGCTGGGCGCCTTCCGCTACGGCGAGTTCGGGGTGGTGGTGGTGCTCAGCAACCTCTCCAGCATCGTCGGCGACGGCGGCCTCCAGATCGTCTACCTGCGCGAGGGCAGCCGCGACCGCAAGCGGCTGGAGCCCTACCTGGCGGCCATCCTCGGAGCCAAGGTCCCGCTGCTGCTGGGCAGCCTGCTCTGCCTGTTCGTGATGGCCTCGTTCACCAGCCACCCCTCGGTCCTGCCGCTGGTGTGGCCGGCTTTCGCGCTGCTGGTGGCGACCTCGGTCGCCAACGTGCTGCGCAGCACCTTCTATGCGACCGGGGAGATGCGCTACGAGGCGTTCGAGACCATCGCCGAGGGCGGGATCCTGCTGCTGGGGACCGCGTTCGCCTGGGTCGCCCACCTCGGCCTGCCGGCCTACCTGTGGGCCTATGCCGCCTCCTACCTCTTCACCTGCCTGTTCGCGCTCACGATCATCTCCCGCCGCTACTTCCGGCCCCGGGTCGCCATCGACTATCCGCTGGTGCGCCGGCTGATCCGGATGGGGCTGCCCTTCGCCTTGGTCTTCTTCCTCAACACCATCTACTTCAAGATCGACGTCCTGATCCTGGACGCGCTGCGGGGGGCCACCCAGGTGGGCTATTACCAGGCCTCCTACAAGTTCCTGGAGGGGCTCTCCTTCCTCCCCCAGACGGTGATGAACGCGGTCTTTCCCGCGCTTTCGGTGCTCCACCTGGGGGAGGTCGGCTCGATGCGTCTGGCCTACACCGTCACCCTGCGGCTGCTGGCCTCGATCGCGATGCCGCTGGCGGTGGCGCTGGCCTTCGGCGGGAGCGCGCTGGTGGGGTTCCTGCACATCTACTCGCAGTCCGGTCCCTCGGTCAGCATCCTGGCTTTGGCGCTGGTCTTCCTCTTCGTCAACAACACCTTCGTCTTCGGGCTGGGGGCGATGGACCGCCAGCAGGACAGCATCATCCTGTCGGTGCTCAGCATCGTGGTCAACGTGACCCTGAACTTCGTGATGATTCCGCTCTTCCCCCACCAGAGCGGGTATCTTGCCTGTAGCTGGGCTACCGTGATCACGGAGGTGTTCCTGCTGGTGGCCGGATACATGCTGGTGCGCCGCCAGCTTGGCAACCTGCCCTGGGCCCGGGCGCTCACGCCCATCGTGGTCTCCGGGGGGCTTATGGTTGGGGTGATGGGGGTGCTCGCCTTCGCCAACGTCTTCTGGGTGGCCCCGGTGGCCGGGGTCTGCTACCTGGGGGCGCTGTGGCTGACCGGTGGGGTGACCCCCGAGGAGATCCGGATGGCCCGCCAGAGCCTGCGCCGCCGGCTGGCGCCGGAGAGTGGAGGGATGGGGCTTGGCTGAATCGGGCCCGCTCATCCGGCCGCTGGAGCTGTCCCATGCGCGCAGCCGCAACGGGCGGCTGGGACCGCTGGTGGCGATCCGGGTGGTGGGGGACGCCCTGGCGGTCGCGGTCGGCGCCTTGATCGGCTACGGCTACCGCTTCCACCTCTCCGGGGTCCCCATCCCCGGTGGCGCCATCCCCAGCTTCGCCGACTACGCCATGGCGGTGCCGGTGGTGGTGGCGCTCTGGCTGCTGGTCTTCACGTTCACCGGCCGCTACCGGGTCCAGCGGGGTCAGTCCTTCGTGGATGAGATCCTGGGCTCGGCGGGCTCGGTCGCCCTCTTCGTGGTCCTGGCCCTGGCGCTCGAGGGGCTGTACCGGGGCTTCCCCTACTCCCGGCTGGTGCTGGCGGACGCCTCGATCGCGGCACTTCTCCTGTTCATCCTGGAGCGGGCCGCCATCCGCGGCCTTCAGGGGGCCCTGTTCAGCTCCGGCTTCGGCGCGGTTCGGGTCCTGGTGGTGGGCAGCGGGGAGGTCGCCGACCTGCTCATCCGCCGGCTGCGGATGTTCCCCGAGTACGGCTACCAGCTGGTGGGGAGGGTCGCCACCGCCCCGGAACCACCCTCGGCCGGGTCCGACCTGACGACCTTCGGGATCGAGCACGGGTTGGCCCGGATCGTGGCCCACGAGCACGCCGACATGGTGGTGCTGGCGCTGGGGGAGGACGGCCACCACCGGGTGGTCGAGTTCGCCAACGCCTGCCTGAGCCAGGGGGCGGAGGTCAAGGTGGTCCCGGACGTCCTGGAGATCATGACCTCAGCCGCCCGCACCGAGCAGGTGGCCGGCATGCCGCTGATCGGCCTGCGGCCGAACCGGCTGGTGGGCCGCAACCTCATCCTCAAGCGCGGCTTCGACCTGGTCTTCACCGTGCTCCTGGCGATCCCGGTGGTGCCCGTGGTCGCGGTCTGCGCCGCCGCCATCTCGCTGACCTCGAAGGGGTCGCCATTCTACGGGCAGGAGCGGCTGGGGCGGCACGGGAGGGTGTTCAAGGTCTGGAAGTTGCGGTCCATGGTGGTCGATGCCGAACGCCACACCGGGCCGGTCATGGCCCGGGCCGACGACGACCGCACGACCCCGGTGGGCCGCTTCGTGCGTCGCTTCAGCCTGGACGAGCTCCCCCAGCTCTGGAACGTGATCAAAGGGGAGATGAGCCTGGTCGGCCCGCGCCCCGAGCGCCCGTTCTTCGCCGCCCGCTTCGAGCGCGACTACCCCCGCTATCGCGAGCGTCTGGCGGCGCCCCCGGGGTGCACCGGCTGGGCCCAGGTCAATGATCTGCGCCAGGGCAACTCCATGGAGGAGCGCATCTTCTACGACCTCTACTACATCGAGAACTGGTCGTTGGGCTTCGACCTCAAGATCCTGCTGCTCACCCCCTGGCGGATCCTCTTCCATCAGCATGCCTACTGAGGCTCCGCCCAGAAGCTGCGCGGCCGAGGTGAGCTGGTAGGCTTGCCCCTCGTGAAGGGTCTGGTTCTCAGCGGGGGCAAGGGGACCAGGCTTCGCCCGATCACCCACACCGGCGCCAAGCAGCTGGTCCCGATCGCCAACAAGCCGGTTCTGTTCTATGGCCTGGAGGCGCTGGTCGAGGCCGGGATCGAGGAGATCGGGATCGTGGTCGGGGACACCGGGGAGGAGATCCGCCGGGCGGTGGGGGACGGCTCTCGGTTCGGGGCCAGGATCGAGTACATCAGCCAGCTGGCGCCGCTGGGGCTGGCCCACGCCGTGCAGACCGCGCGCTCCTTCCTCCAGGGCTCGCCCTTCGTAATGTACCTGGGCGACAACTTCATCACCGGGGGGATCCGATCGGTGGTGGAGGAGTTCCGCCGCGACCGCCCGGACGTGCTCATCCTGCTGAAGCAGATGCCCGATCCCCAGCGCTTCGGGGTCGCCGAGCTGGACCAGGGGAGGGTGGTGCGGCTGGAGGAGAAGCCCGAGCAGCCCCGCTCCGACCTGGTGCTGGTGGGGGTCTACTGCTTCCAGCCCAGCATCTTCGAGGCGGTGGACGCCATCTCCCCCTCGGCCCGCGGTGAGCTGGAGATCACCGACGCCATCCAGTGGCAGATCGACCGGGGCCGGCGGGTGACCCCCCACCTGGTGGAGGGGCGCTGGATCGACACCGGCAAGATGGACGACCTCCTGGAGTGCAACCGGGTCGTCCTGGACATGCTCGAGGAGCGCAGGGAGGGGAACGTGAGCGCGGACTCGCGGCTGCTGGGCAAGGTGATCCTGGAGCCGGGATCCGAGGTGATCCACAGCACCATCCGCGGCCCGGTGATAGTCGGCGCCAACACCCGGGTGGTGGACTCCTTCGTCGGCCCCTTCACGGCTCTGTATCACGACGTGGTGGTGGAGGGCAGCGAGATCGAGCACTCGATAGTCTTGGAGCACACGGTGATCCGCGGCGCCAGCAAGATCGAGGACTCCCTGATCGGAAGGGACGTGGTGATCGAGAAGAGCGACACCCGCCCGCTGGCGCACAAGCTGATGCTGGGCGACCACTCTCGGGTGAGCCTGGCTTGAGGAGGACCTGATGCCCTGGCAGCCGGTGACCGAGGAGATGGAGGCGGTGCTCCAGGAGATGGCGGAAAGGCCGCTCGCCGAGAAGCTGGGGGAGATCGATCAGGTGATGGTGAAGACCCTGAAATTGCACTTCGACCAGCGCGGCCACTTCACCGAGCAGCTCAAGCGGGGCGACCTCGACGACCGGGGCCGGCCGTTTGTGCCGGACCACGGCTTCGCGCAGATGTCGCGCTCGCTGGCCTACGCCAGGGGTGGCAACCCGCCCGAGCTGATCAAGGCGTTTCACTGGCACCGTCGGCAGTGGGACTACTGGGACATGGTGGGAGGGGACGCCCGGATCGTCCTGGCCGACCTGAGGCCCGACTCTCCGACCAGGGGGAGGATCCAGGTCATCTTCAGCGGGGAGCGGAGCCCCAAGGTGATTGCCATCCCGCCCCTGGTGGCGCACGGCTACCAGGCGCTCTCCATGCGTGACGTCCTGCTCTGCTACTACGTGACCGAGCCCTACCTTCCCGACAACCCCGACGAGGGTCGGATACCCTGGGACGACCCGCGCATCGGCTTCGACTGGAGAATCGAGAACATCTGACATGACTGACCATCCCGCCCCGGACCCCACCCCCTGGTCGGAGCTGCCCCGGCGTCTGCTGGTGGCCGGTGGCGCCGGTTTCATCGGGTCCGCCTTCGTCCGGCTCCTGCTCCAGCGCCGTCCCGACCTTGAGGTGACGGTCCTGGACAAGCTGACCTACGCCGGCAACCTCGCCAACCTGGAGGAGGTCGCCGGCCTGCCCAACTACCGCTTCGTGGAGGGGGACATCTGCGACAAGGAGCTGGTCCTGCGGCTGGCGGGGGAGGTCGACTGCATCGTCAACTTCGCGGCCGAGACCCATGTGGACCGGTCCATCCTCGACCCCGACGCCTTCATCAGGACCGACGTCTACGGCACCTTCGCGCTGCTGGAGGCGGCCCGGACG
Organism: bacterium; assembly: GCA_021791345.1. The sequence goes on along the minus strand of JAJYWT010000190.1, from coordinate 2,621 downwards.
CACCGCCACCAGCGCTTCCTGCAGGTCTCGACCGACGAGGTCTACGGCGATGTCGAGCCGCCCACCCTCTCGGTTGAGGACGACCCCCCGCGGCCCCGCTCGCCCTACTCGGCCAGCAAGGTGGGGGCCGAGATGCAGTGCTTCGCCTACCACGCCACCTACTCGGTCCCGATCCTGATCACCCGTGGCTCCAACACCTACGGGCCCCACCAGTACCCCGAGAAGATCGTCCCGCTGTTCGCGACCCAGGCGCTGGATGGGCTGCCCCTGCCGGTCTACGGCGACGGCGGGGCGGTCCGCGACTACCTATACGTGGATGACCACGCGCGCGGCATCGCGACCGTTTTGGCGCGCGGGGTGCCGGGTACGGCTTACAACCTCGGCCAGGGGGGAGACCCGGTGAACGGGCTTCAGGTGGCGCGCTCGGTGCTGCGCCTCACCGGCCGCTCCGAGGACCTCATCCAGATGGTCGCGGACCGGCCCGGACATGATCGCCGCTACGCCCTGGACAGCAGCCGGGCGCGCGCCCTGGGTTGGGCCCCCGAGCTGAACTTCGAGAGCGGCATGGAGCGCACCGTGACCTGGTACCGCGACCACCGGGACTTCTGGGAGCCCATCAAGTCGGGAGAGTTCGCCGAGTTCTACCGGCGCAACTACCGGCCGCTGGCCGGGACCGCTCCGGCAGCCAGCTGATCTCGCGGTGAGAGTCCTGGTCCTGGGGGCCGGGGGCCAGCTGGGCCGAGACCTGATGGTGGTGCTGGCCAGGGCCGGCCACCTTCCCGTCGGTGTGACCAGGGCGAAGTGTGACGTGACCGATCCCGCCCAGGTGCGAGGTGCCCTGGCAGAGAGCGGCTGCGAGCGGGTCATCAACTGCGCCGCCTACACCAGAGTCGACCAGGCGGAGTCGGAGGCCGAGCTGGCCTTCGCCATCAATCGCGACGGCGCCGAGATCGTGGCCCGGGCCTGCGCCCAGGCGGAGATCCCCCTCTGCCACATCTCGACGGATTTCGTGTTCGGCCAAGCCCCGAATGGTGAACCCCGACCCTGGCGGGTCACCGACATCCCGGAGCCCTCCGGCGTCTATGCCCAGAGCAAGCGGGCGGGGGAGGTCGCCTGCCAGGAGGCGGGGGGCCGGCTCTATCTGGTGCGCACCTCCTGGCTCTACGGCAACTCAGGCCCCAACTTTCCGCTCGCCATCCTCCGAGCGGCCGCCCGGCACGGGCAGCTTAGGGTGGTCTCCGATCAGGTGGGGGCCCCCACCTGGACCTGGGAGCTGGCGCTGGCGATCAGCTGGCTGATCGGCACCGATCACTTCGGCATCCACCACGTCTGCGGTGAGGGCTCGGCCAGCTGGTACGAGTTCGCCGGGGCCACGCTTGCGGAGGCAGGCGTGGAGGCCCGAATCCAGCCGGTCTCGACCGCCGAATGGGGGGCGCCGGCGCCCCGGCCGAGCTACTCGGTTCTCGACAGCTCCCAGTTCACCGCGCTCGGCGGGCCGGCCTGCTCGCCGTGGCGGGTGGCCCTGGCGGAGTACCTGCGCCGCGAGCGCGAGGGGGCGGTGGGAGCGGCGCTGGCCAGTGCCTGACCGGGCGGGACTGGACGGCGTCCGGGTCGTCATCTGCACCTACCAATCGGAGCAGGAGGTGGCGGACGCGATCGGCTCCTGCCTTCAGCAGGGGCTCGCTCCGGAGCAGGTCACGGTGGTGGACAACCACTCCGCAGACGGCACCGTGGCGCTGGTCAGGGGCCGGTTCCCGGGGGTCGTGCTGCTGGAGCTGCCGCGCAACCTGGGGTTCGCCGCCGCCGTCAACCGCGCCGCCGAGCGGGCGGGCGGGGAGCTCTTGCTACTCCTCAACCCCGATGCCCGGCTCCTGCCGGGCGCGCTGGCGGCGATGTCGGCGGCGCTTTTGGCGGATCCTCGGCGCGCCGCCATCTCGCCGCGGATCGTGCGCCCCGACGGCAGCCTGGACCGCGCCTGCCGCCGCACCTTCCCCAACCCCGAGATTGCGCTGTACCGGCTCCTGGGTCTCAGCCGGCTCTGGCCCGGCAGTGCCCGGATCGGGGCCTACAACCTGACCAACGTGTCCCTGGATCGGCCGATGGCGGTGGACAGCGGCAGCGGGGCCTGCCTTCTGGTCCGGCGCACGGTCTGGGATGAGGTCGGGGGCCTGGATGAGGGCTACTTCATGTACGGGGAGGATCTGGAACTCTGCTGGCAGATGGCCAGGCTGGGCCTTCAGGTCTGGTACGAGCCGAAGGCGCGCGTGCTCCACCTCAAGGGGCGCAGCTCGGAGAAGGTGGCGCTCACGATGCTGGTGCACTTCCACCGCTCGATGTGGCGCTTCTACTCCTTGCACTACCGCAACGGCCCAGAGGGCTGGCTCGCGCCCCTGGTGTGGCTCGGCATATCCACCCGGCTGGGGGTGCTGCTGGTCCTGAACGCGCTGCGCCGGCGCCCGCGGGTCAGCCCGTGAGCGTGGCCCCGGTGACCCCGGCCCACCAAGTGGCGGCCGTCCTGATCAACTGGAACGGCCGCTCCGACTGCGAGGCGGCGCTGGGTGCGATCCGGGCCCAGGAGCACCCGCCGAGCGAGGTGGTGGTGGTGGACAACGGCTCCCAGG
>JAJYWT010000207.1 GCA_021791345.1 bacterium | reverse complement strand
GGCCTCAACAGCTGCCTCAAGTACTCGGGCAACTCGGGGTCCAGCTCCCAGGACATGTTCGACCAGGGGACGGTGGATGGACAAGGCCACCTCTTTGTCAGCAACAACAACGGGAACCTGGCGTTCGTCGACTATTCCCAGTCGCCGAGCCGGCTGATCGCCGGGACCACGAGCGCCCCGTCCTACGTTTACGACCAATTCGAGACCACGGCCATGGATGACGTGGCTCCGCTCGTCGGATCGGGTGGCCCCCTGGAGGTGAACACCCAGGCGGTGCCTTCGTCCGCCACCGTGGGGCAGCCGCTCCAGGACTCGGTGAACGTCCTCAACGCTAAGCCCGGCGGCACCGTCCAATTCGAGCTGTTCGGGCCAGGTGACTCGAGTTGCAGCGCCGCCACCGGGGAGCCGGTCTACTCGAGTGGCCAAATCTCGTACGACCAGGTGACGGTCCAGTCGCCCGTGTACACCCCATCGCTCCCGGAGCCGACCGGCACCTACGAGTGGCTGGTCAGCTACACCAACACGGCGGCGGGTCAGTCACAGAACAGCGGCTGTGGCAATGAGCCGGTCACCGTCTCGGGCCCACAGCTGTCCACCACTCCTAGCCCCGGGACCGCCACCGTAGGCCAAGCGGTCAAGGACACCGCCACCGTGACTGGTCTGGCGCAGGGGCAGACGGCGAGCGTTGCCTTCGACCTCTACTCGGGAGGGAGCTGCGCTGGGCAGCCGGTGTTCCAGAGCAGTGGCCAAGTGTCCGCCGGCGCCGCCTCATCTGGCTCGTATGACGTCCAGTCGGCGGGCCCCTACCAGTGGATGGCCACCCTCTCCTACGGCGTCGCCGGGGCGACCGTGGAGAGCGGCTGCGGCAGCGAGCCCCTCACGGTCATGGCGGTTCCCACCCTCAGCACGACCCCGCAGGGCAGCCAGGTGACCAGCACCGAGGCCGGATGGGCGGCACCCTTTGATGCCACGATCTCGGACCAGGCCACGGTCACCGGCGGCTACCTGCTCACCGGCCAGACCGTAACCTTCAAGCTCTTCGACAACGCCTCATGTTCCGGGTCTCCGGTGCTCACCTCGCAGGGGGCAATCTCGGCGAGCGGCAGCGCCAGCTCCGGAAGCTACGTGGTCAACCAGGCGGGCACCTGGGAGTGGACCGCTTCGTACGCCGGCGACACATACAACCAGGCAGCCTCCTCAGGCTGCGGAGCTGAGCCGGTGCAGGTGGCCCCGGCCGTGCCATCGATCACCACGGTCACGGCGCCGGGGGCGTCTGTGGTGGTCGGCACCCAGATCAAGGACCAGGCCAACGTCAGCAATGCCGCCAACGGTCAGCCGAACTCGGCGTCCGGATCGGTGACCTTCAACCTCTACGGGGCCGAGGATGCCAGCTGCGCCAGCGCTCCGGTGGCAACCAGCCAGAGCAACCTCCCAGTGGGCCAGCCCTCCTCAGTGGCGTATTCCCAGCCCTACACCGTGACGCAGGTGGGTACCTACCACTGGATGGACAAGTACAGCGGCGACCTTAACGACCAGGGAGCCACCTCGCCCTGCTCTGCGGAGCCGGTCCAGGTGACCCAGGCCACCGTGCAGATGACTACCAACCCCCTGCCCGGACCGTCGGTCGCCGTGGGTACCCCCATCAGTGACCAGGCGGAGGTGACTGGGGGTTACATGCCTGCAGCGGGTGGCGCCACCGTGACCTTCAACCTCTACGCCAACTCCTCCTGCACGGGGACCCCGGTCCTCACCAGCACCGGCCCGGTCAACGGGGCGGGCACCGCCACCTCGTCCAGCTATCAGCCGCAGTTGGCAGGGGTCACCTATTACTGGCAGGACACCTACAACGGCAACTCGGACAACCAACCCCTGACCGGGCCGTGCGGGGAGCCGACCGCCATCCAGCAGGTCACCCCGCAGATCACCACCAACCAGGTGACCCCGATCGTCTCCGCCAACGGCAACGTGGTCTCGGATTCGGCCCAGCTCGGCGGCTTCTACCCCGACCCCATCGGGCAGGGTGACGGCCAACTGATCTTCGGGCTGTTTGCCGACCAGGGCTGCCTGAGCTCCGAGGGTGGTCCTGGCCCGATCACCACCGTGACCGCCCCGGTGGCCTACGACAGCGCCACCGGCCAGTACGGCGCCACCGTCAACCAGACGCTGAGTGCCCCGCTGACCCCCGGCACCTACTACTGGGAGGTGATGTTCCTGGGCAGCGCCAACGACTCTCCGGTCACCTCAACCTGCGGGGAGCCGCTGGTGGTGGAGCCGAACACCGAGGACCCGCTCACCACCCAGCAGACCCCGGCGACCGCCGCCGCGGGAACGCCGATCTCCGACAGCGCCACCATCTCGCGGTTGGCTGAGAACCCGGCTCAGATCCCGACCACCGACACCGTCTCGTTCCAGGTGGTCTCCAGCTGTCCGGCGACGCCCAACACCGCGCCGCCGGCGGGCACGGTGCTCTTCGACCTGGGGTCCTTCCCCGTCACCATCACCGCCCAGGGGGCTGGGTACGTGGGTACGGCAGTGGCCAACCCGGCTTCCTTGCCGGTGCCGACTTCGGCCGGCACCTACTACTGGAACGTGAGCTTCAGCGGGGACGCCTACAACGCGCCCATCTCCAACCAGTGCGGAGAGCCGGTGGTCCTGGGCCCGACAACCCCCACGATCACCACCACCCCCAGCCCGGGCGGAGCTGTGGGCACCACACTCACCGACACCGCCACCATCAGTGGGCTGTTCAACCCGGTTAGCTCAGACCGGGTGGACTTCTCCCTCTACAGCGACAGCAGCTGCTCGGCGGCGGCGCTTGTCCAGGATCTAGGCAGTGTGAGCCTGGGGTCCCCCAACAACGGGGTCTGGACCGTCCAGTCCCCTGGAGGGGCCAAGCCGAGCGTGGCCCAGACCTACTACTGGGGCGTGACCTTCACCCCGGCGGAGGATCCCAACAACCCGAGCGCCGCGGTCTGCGGTGAGCCCGTCACCCTCACCTCGGCTGGCGGGGTTCTCGGGGCGAGCACGGGCTCGACCCCGACCACCGGGGCGGGACTGCTCATCCCCGGCATCCTGGCCAGTCTCTTCCTGCTGCTCGGTGGCTTCGTGCTCAGCATGGGCCTGCGACTGCGGAGGCGTGCCTCCGTCTGACGGCCTGTGGGACCGCCGGCCCCTCGAGGGGCCGGCGGTTTCCCGTCGTCCGCCAGTGCCGCTTGAGTCAGCACGCTCCGCGGGCGGGCAGGCCTGGTACCCGCCAAAGCCGGGGGCGTGATGAATTGGCGGATTCTGCCGCGGGCTGGCTACCGGGTGAGTTCCATCTCGGGTGCCGATTCCGACCTTGCCGTGGTGATCGGGTTGGTCCAGAAGTCTCCGGGCGGCCTCATTTCGCTGACGCCTCCGGGCAGTGGGGTGGCCAGGCGGTCTGAGTACACTGCAATCCAGTCGAGCCGGGACCCCGGGGCAGAGAGGTTTGTCACCTGGGGCCCTGCTGCGCGTCCGGTGTCTGGGAGGACCCATGACCGATCTCGATCGTGACTTTCTCGCCCTGCCGCTGGCCGAGCTGGAGTCGGCCGCCCTGGAGGCCATGGCGGCCGTGCCGCAAATCGAATACGGCGACCTCCGGGTGCACCGGGACCGCGTGGAGGGGATCCATGTCCGGGACCGGGACCTCATATCGCTCACAGACTCCGAGCCCCTGGGCTTCGGGGTCCGGCTGGTGGTCGACGGCTCGCTGGGCTTCGCTTCCTCCAGTGACCTCACGCCGGAAAGCGTGGCCCACGCTGTGCGGGATGCCGCCGCTCTCGCCCGGCAGCTCCGTCCGCTGCTGGACGAGCGTGTCCGTCTGGCCCCGGAGCCGATGCACCGGGCCACCTGGGTGGCCCAGGTCGAGGTCGACCCCTTCGGCTTGCCCACCGAGTCCAAGGTGGCTCAGCTGCTGGAGTGGTCGCGGGCCGGACTCCTGGCGGGGGCCAGGTTCGCCGAGGCTTACTGCCTCTCGGTGAAGGAGCAGCGCCTGTTCGTCAGCACCGAGGGCACGCGCACGGTGCAGCAGCGGGTTCGGGTGCATCCGGTGCTCGAGGTGGGGCTCATCGACGAGCAGGGATCCGGCCTCATGGAGACCATGCGCTCCACGGCCCGGCCGGTGGCTCGGGGGTGGGAGTACGTGGAGCAACACCACTTCGCCGACGAGGCGCCGCAGCTGGTGGAGTGGCTGGCGGAGAAGCTGGCCGCGCCGTCGGTGGCCGCCGGGCCTCACGACCTGGTGCTGGACCCCTCCAACCTCTGGCTCACGATCCACGAGTCCGTGGCCCATGGGACTGAGCTGGACCGGGCCCTGGGCTACGAGGCCAACTTCGCGGGAACCACGTTCGCCACCCCGGACCTGGTGGGAAGCCTGAAATACGGGTCGGAGGCCATGCACATCACCGGTGACCGGCAGGAGCCCTTTGGCCTGGCCACGGTCGCCTTCGACGACGAAGGGGTCGAGGCCCAGAGGTGGGACATCATCCGTGGGGGGGTGCTGGTGGGCTACCAGCTGAACCGGCAGATGGCCCTCCGCTTCGGTGACGGCCGGTCCAACGGCTGCGCCTTCGCGGACAGCTGGGCCCACCTGCCGCTGCAGCGGATGCCCAACGTCTCCCTGCAGCCCGACCCCCAGCATGACACCTCCCTGGAGGAGCTCATCTCCGGGGTGGGGGAGGGGATCTACGTGGTCGGCGACAAGTCCTGGTCCATAGACCAGCAGCGTTACAACTTCCAGTTCACCGGACAGCGCTTTTACCGCATCCATCGCGGGCAGCTGGCCGGCCAGCTCCGCGATGTCGCCTACCAATCCAAGACCCCGGACTTCTGGGGGCGGCTGGAGGCGGTGGGGGGGCCGTCGTCCTGGGTGCTCGAGGGTGCCATGAACTGCGGGAAGGGTCAGCCCGAGCAGGTGGCACCGGTCTCTCATGGCTGCCCCCCGGCGATCTTCCGCCAGGTGAACGTCCTCAACACCCGCAGGGAGGGGAGGTGATGTCTCCGGAGGAGGTTGTCGAGGCGGCGATCGGCGAGGGCGAGGTGGCGGTGGCCCTGGCCAGCTCCACCGTCTCCCAGAATTTCCGGCTGGCCAACAACACCGTCACCACCAACGGGATCGAGACCTCGACTTCCTGCGGACTGGTGGCGGTGGAGGGCGAAGCGGTGGGGGTGGAGACGGCGGACGTCCAGGGCCGTGCCGGGCTCCTGGCCCTGGCCAGGGCGGCGCGGGAGGCGGCGCGTACCAACCCACCCGCTCCTGACGCCATGCCGCTGCTCTCGCCCGAGGAGGCCGCCGCGCCCGAGCCCGTGGAGGTGGACCCGGGGTGGGACCTGGGTGGGGTGGTGGAGCCGATGCGGCGGGCGATAGAGGAGAGTCGGAGTCGCGGCGAGGTGCTGCACGGCTACGTTCATGGCGTCACCTCCCACGAGGCCCTGGGGTCTCGGACCGGGGTGCGGCTGGCGGCGGCCTCCCGCTTCGCCTCCGTCTCACTCACCCTCAAATCCTCCGACCTGAAGCGCAGCGCCTGGTGCGGACGGATGGCGCAGGATCTGGAGGGGATCGACGTCGAGGCGATGTATCGGGGCTGCCGGGAGCGCCTCGCCTGGACTCAGCGCCAGCTCAGCCTGGAGCCCGGCCACTACCAGGTGATCTTGGAGCCCTCTGCGGTCGCCGACATGGTGGTGCGGCTGGCCTGGGAGATGCATGCCCGGGGTGCGGATGAGGAGCGCACCGTGTTCGCCTCCAAGTCCGGCTCCCGGGTCGGGGAGGCGATGTACGCCTCCTCCATCACGCTCACCTCCGACCCCAGGGCGCCGGGGATGCGGGTCCCCGACTTCGTCCGGGTGTTGGGATCCAGCGAGTACGGCTCGGTCTTCGACAACGGCCTTCCCGCTCCCCAGGCCACCTGGATCGAAGGGGGTGTCCAGCGGGAGCTCGTCTGCCCGCGTCGCTGGGCCAGGGACCACGGCCACCCCGTCCGCCCCGACCCCGAGAACCTGCGTCTTGCCGGGGCTGGCGCCACCCTGGAGGAGATGATCGCCGGCACCGAGCGGGCCCTGCTGGTCACCTCGCTCTGGTATATCCGGGATGTGGACCCCGCCGCCCTTCTGCTCACGGGCCTGACCCGGGATGGGGTCTTCCTGGTGGAGAAGGGCAAGGTGGTGGGGGCGGTCAACAACTTCCGCTTCAACGAGAGCCCGGTCGGGGTCCTGAGCCGGACGGTGGAGGTGGGCCGGGCGGAGCTGGCGCTCTCCCGGGAGATCGGGGATCTGACCTTCGTGGAGGTGCCCCCACTTAGAGTGGAGCGGTTCTTCATGTCCTCGGTGTCCGACGCGGTCTGACCGGAGTGCCAGCTCCCGCCGAACGGCGGCTCCCGGCGGGCAGGGTCAGCCTCAATGTCCGCGAGCGCCCCGGTGGTCCGCCCGAGCTGCTTTGCCTTCACGGCCTGGCCAGCAACGCCCTCTGGTGGGATCCGCTGGGAGAGCTGCTGGCTCCCCGCCACCGGGTGGTGGCGGTGGACCTGCGCGGCCATGGGCTGAGTGACCGACCCGAGCGGGGATACGGGTTCGCCGAAGTGGTCTCTGACCTGGAGACGCTCCTGCCCCAGCTGGGGCTGCAGCGGCCGGTGGCCGTGGGGCACAGCTGGGGGGCCAGCGTGGCCCTGGAGCTGGCGGCCTCAGAGGGTTCGGTGAGTGCGGTGGTCTGCGTTGACGGCGGCGTGCTGGACGTCCGCCGGGTATTCGGCTCGAACTGGGAGGAGGCGGAAGCCAGGATGCGACCACCGCAGCTCTCAGGGCTCACCGAGGCTCGGGTGCGGTCGATGGTGGAGCGCTCCGGGCTGGGGGAGGAGTTGGGCGAGGAGGAGGCCACCCGGATCCTGCTGGGCAACTTCGAGGAGGGGCCGAATGGACTGACGCCGCGCCTGGATCTCCGCCGCCACATGGAGATCGCCCTAGCGCTGTACCAGCTGGACCAGGGGGAGCTCCTGGGACGGGTGTCGTGCCCGGTGCTCTTCGTCATGGCAGTCAACGACGAGGGCCTGGCAGAGGCCAAGCGCGCCGCGGTCGAGAAGGCACGCTCCCGTCTCACCGCGCCGAGTGAGGCGGTCTTCGTACGCGGCATCCACGATCTCCCGGTGCAGCGGCCGCGCGAGGTGGCGGCAGCCATCTCGTCCTTCCTGGACGGGCTGCCCTAGCCGCCCCAGCCCAGCAGATCGCGGGTCTGCCGGGCCATCTCCAGATCCTCCCTGGTCTCCACCGCCAGGACGGGGCATCTCGAGGCCAGCGCCTCCACCCTGCGATCCCCGGACAGCTCGCGGTTCCGCGCCCGCTCCAACCGAAGCCCGAGAACGCCCAGCCGCTGAGCCGCCCCTTCGCGGATTGCCGCCGACCCGAACCCGACCCCGCCCCCGAAAACCACAGCGTCCAGGCCTGTGAGCGAGGCGGTCATGGCGGCGATGCCCCGGGCCAGCTGGTGCAGGTAGACCTCAAGGGCCAGCCCCGCCCGGCGGTCTCCGGCCTGCGCCCTCGCCAGCACCCGGCGCATGTCCGGTGTCCCGGCCAGTCCCCTGAGGCCCGAATCGTGCTCGAGCTGTACCTCGACCTCCTGGCCGCTCAGCCCGAACCGGCGCTGCGCCCAGGTGACCAGGCTGAGCTCAGTCGCGGGCCGGCCAAGCAGTTCGGCAGCCCGACGAGCGAGGTACTGGTGGGCCAGCCCGTGGAAGCCGTAGCGGACCGCCCCCCGGCGGTGCCAGCTCCCGGGGACGGGATAGGTGGCCGCCGCCGCGGGGATGCTGCGATGGAAGGCGGTGTCGAAGCAGGCGACCTGGGGTACACCGGGGAAGGCCCGGAGGGCGGCGCGCGCGGCGGCCAGGGCCCGCGGCTGGTGAAGCGGGGCCAGGGGGGACAGCCGGGAAAGCTCGGAGAGAAGCCGGGGGGTGATCCGCTCCGGCCCCCGGTGGACCACGCCTCCGTGCACCACCCGGTGCGCCACCGCGTCCACCGGTCCCGCCCGGTGGAGCCGTTGCTCCAACTGGAAAGGGCCCCGCCCCCCAGGCCCAAGCGGGGACCGAGTGCCATCCTGGTCCACCCGGGTCAGCTTCAGGCTGGTGGATCCCGAGTTCACCACCAGGATGGTGCGCTCCATCCGCCTCAGCCGGCCCAGACCCAGTCCCGGACGGTGGGGTGGTCCTCGCCATGCTCCCTGGTGTAGGCGCGGCAGGTCAGCCGCATGTCCTCCATCTCCTGGCGCAGGTGCCCGGCCCTCGCTCCCAGGTGCGGCACCCGGTCGATCACGTCCATGACCAGGTGGAAGCGGTCGAGGTCGTTGAGCATCACCATGTCGAAGGGGGTGGTGGTGGTGCCCTCCTCCTTGTAGCCGCGAACGTGGATGTTGGGATGGTTGGGACGGCGATAGGTGAGGCGGTGGATCAGCCCCGGGTAGCCGTGATAGGCAAAGACCACCGGCCTGTCCTCGGTGAAGAGGGCCCCGAACTCGGCATCAGTCAGGCCGTGGGGGTGCTCGGAGGCCGGCTGGAGCCGCATCAGGTCCACCACGTTGACCACCCGCACCCGCAGCTCGGGCAGGTGCCGCCGCAGGAGGTCAGCGGCCGCCAGGGCCTCCAGGGTGGGCACGTCCCCGCAGCAGCCCAGGACCACGTCGGGTTCAGCCCCGCCGTCGGTGCTGGCCCACTCGAAGATTCCGATCCCCCGGGTGCAGTGGAGGACCGCCTCCTCCATGGTCAGCCAGCTGGGGGCAGGCTGCTTTCCGACCACGGTCACGTTGACGTAGTGGCGGCTGCGCAGGCAGTGGTCCATCACCGAGAGGAGGCAGTTG
>JAJYWT010000050.1 GCA_021791345.1 bacterium | reverse complement strand
GGCGCCGTTGGCGTTGAAGAACCCCCCACCGTTGGTGCCCAGCTGTTTGATCGACTCCATGAACCCCACCGGCCCCCGGGGTATCAGCTGGGTGGCGCCGTTGAGCATATCGTGGATGAGGACCGGTCCGGCCAGCGTCTGGACTGCTCCCTGGGCCACGAAGAGCGCCCCGGCCACGAAGGCGATGGGCAGAAGGACGTAGAGGCACCCGCGGACGGTGTCCACCCAGAAGTTGCCGATGGTGCGGGCGCCGCTCCGGCTGAATCCGCGCACCAGTGAGATCGCCACCGCCATGCCCACAGCCGCCGAGATGAACTGCTGGACGGTGAGGGCGGCCATCTGGCTGAGGTAGGACATGGTTGTCTCACCGGCGTAGTTCTGCCAGTTGGTGTTGGTGAGGAAGGAGACAGCGGTGTTCCAGCTGAGGAGGGGGGAGACCGCTCGGAGGTGCTGGGGGTTGAGCGGGAGCTGGCCCTGGAGACGGAGGAGGCCATAGGTGAAGAGGAGAGAGACCCCGGAGAACAGCACCAGGGACACGGCGTATTCGCGCCAGCGCTGCTCGCGCCCGGGATCCACCCCGAGGAGGCGGTAGGCGACCCGCTCGGCCCCAGATAACCAGCGCACGCGCCCTGAGTAGACGGCCTCGAGATAGCTCCCCAGGTAGCGCCAGGAGAGTGCCAGGACAGCCGCCAGGAGCAGCAGAGTGAGGGCGAATTGCACCTCAGAAGCGCTCCGGGCGCAGGAGGGCGAACACCAGGTAGCCGAAGAGGACGACGGCCAGGCCGAGGAAGATGATCTGCTGGGCGGTCACAGGCGGTCCAGGCCGGCGATGGCGGCCAGGCAGAGGAGCACGAAGAGCAGGGATGCCAGGATGAGTAGGAGGTCTGCCATGCCCGGAGCATGGCCGCGGGCGCGTCAAGAAGGTGTCAAAAGTTGCCCTGGGGACGTAGACGGGATGCGAACCTGCCCAGGCCCGAGTCGGACTAACATCCGGCCAGACGTCCAGGACCAGGGCTCCGGAGGGACTAGGCAGGTGGAACAGGCTGAGGTCGTGGTGGCGTGGTTCCCCGAGGCGACCACCTGCGCCGCCGGCAATGAGGTCTCCTTCGCCACCGGCACCTCTGAGGAGCACGAGGCGATGGGCCTGACCGCGGCCGGGAGCTGGGTCCTCCGGCGTTGGCGGGATGGGGTGGCGGGAGAGACGCTCAGCCCTCTCACCGCCGCCAAGGCCCGCGAGTGGCTGCTCAGGTGCGAGCACTTCGAGGCGGTGGCTGAGCACTTCCCATCTGCCCTGCGGGCCGAGCATCCCCTGCGTCTCGTCCGCCTCTATGAACCTCGCATCCCGGAGGACGGGCACCGGCTGCTGGTGGATCGTCTGTGGCCGCGGGGCATCGCCCGCTCTGATGGGCGCCTAGACTCCTGGCTGCCGGAGGCAGGCCCGAGCGCCGCACTTCGCGCCTGGTATGGCCACCGCCCGGAGGCGTTCCTGGAGTTCTCCCGCCGGTACCAGGAAGAGCTCAGCTCCGCCGAGTGGGCGAAGCCGCTGACTACGATCGCCGAGCTGCGGCATGCTGGGACCCTGACCCTGGTTACGGCAGCCCGTGATCTGGAGCACTCGGCGGCACGGGTGCTGCACTTATGGCTGCGGAAGGCTGAATCGCTAACCTGATGCCGGCTGTGGTACCGGAGTAGGCGCACAGGAGGAATTCAGGTGAGCTTCTTCAAGAACCTCGAGTCGATGGCCCAGGGCATGGGCAACACCCAGCCGGGGGCGGAGTTGCCGCCGCACAACTGCGCCGGCTGCCAGACCCAGATGGAGTACCGGGGGCCCCACACCATACGGACCGGGGGGCTGCAGCGGGGCTTCGGCGTTGGCGCCGATCTACTCCTCGGCAGCGGTCTCGACAATCTGCTGAATCAGGCCACCGAGCGCAACGTGCTGGTGCACGTCATGGTCTGCCCCAACTGCGGGGAGGTGGCCCTGATCAACGACCCCCAGCGGGGCTTCTGAGCCCGCCGATCACACCCAGCGGTCGACTGAAAGGCGCCCGGGACCGGTGAGCGCCAGGGCCAGGGCCGCCGCCCCCAGTAGGAGGGGGAACTCGTACCCACCCTGGCCGTAGAAGCCCTGCCTCCAGTGCGCTCTGCGGACGGCGACCGCCATGTTGCCGGCGGCCACCAGGCCCGCCACCGGGGTTCCCGCTCCCGCGATGAGTCCCAGGCCACCGCCCAGCTCCGCCAGCCCGCTGGCCTTCGCCGCCATCTCCGGCATGGGGACCCCCATGTTGGCGAGGACCTTGCCGAAATTGACCGGCCCGCTTCGCTCCCATGCGGCCTGGTAGTTCGGACCCATGAGGCGACTCAGCCAGGCTGGGGCGGTCCGCCCCTCTCCACCCATCAGCTTGGGCAGGCCGTGGACGGCCAGTATGGATCCGGCGCCGAGGCGAAGGGCCAGGAGCCCCAGGTCCGATGGCTTCACGGGTGTCCTCCTCAGGGTGTTTGCGCGCCGATGGTTGCCCGTACAACTATAGCGCTTCAGGCTCCCGGGGCAACCGGTGGCAGAGGCAGGGCCAGGGGGGCGGGGACGGCTGGGTTCCGCTTCAGGACCAGGACCGGGGTCTCCAGTACCGGATGGAAGTTGCGCTCCACGTAGCTCTCCAGCTGACGGTTCCAGGGGATGCGGTCCGCGCTGAGCGGGGTGAGGAGGAGGTAGGTGGCACGGGAGAAGTAGCTCAGCCAGGCGGGGGCGGCAGCCTGGGCCTGGGGACTGGATGGTACCTGGGTGCCGGAGATGGAGATGGTGGTTCCCAGAGCGTCCACCACGACAGGGCAGCTGCTCTGCCGGGCCAGGACCCGATCCGCGTTCAAGGTGTACTCGGTCTCGTCGGTGACGACGCACGCCCCGCTGGGGATGGTGGCGGCCAGCAGTGCCGAGGGGTCCTTGGCCCGCTGCAAAAGGGCCGGGATGGCCGCGGCGTGCAGCAGCCCTGCCACGAAAACCACCGCCACCAGGGCGGCCATGAGCGGGGGCCTGGCGCGCTCCATGCGGGCAACCGCCAGGCCCAGCAGGAGCGCCAGGAAGGGTGCCAGGAACGCCGCGTAGTGGTAGAAGAACTCGGCCGGCCAGCAGAGGGCGACTCCCACCAGCACGGTGCTGAGGATGGCGAAGCCTTCCAGCTGGGTGGGCAGCCGGCGGTTTCCTTCCCCGGGCAGAACGGCAAAGGCGGCGGCGAACACCGCGAGCAGAACGCCCGCCGCGCCGGCGGCCAGCACCTCGTAGCGGTGCCCGGGGGGGACCCCCAAGCCGGGCCATACGGTGGTCATGAACTCGAGGCGCACCAGGATCGGCTGGCCGGCCTGGCCGGTGCGCCCGAGCTGATCCAGGAAAACCTGATGGATGAAGGGGCCCGGCGAGAGGAGCACGAAGGGTAGGCAGGGCAGCAGGAATCCGATCCCCGCCGCCACCGCCAGGACGATCACCTGGGCGGCCCTTCCCCTCAGGACCAGGACCACGGCCACAGCGGCCAGGGGGATGACGGCCCAGGTCTTCATGGTCCCCCCGACGCCGAACGCCAACCCGGCCCAGATGGTGAGGTCGGTCCGCGGGGTTAGCCGGTCCCCGGAGAAGAGCGCCAGTAGCCCCAGAAGGCAGAACAGGTTGAGGAAGGGCTCCAGAAGCAGGGCGCTGGAGGCCAGGATGGCGTCCGGGAAGAGGGCCAGCACCAGGCAGGCGGTGCCCACCGCCAGGGGGGAGCGGTGGCGCAGCAGCCGTCCCAGTAGGAGCACGTTGACGAAGGAGACCAAGGGAACGAGGGCGCGGGCGACCTCCAGGGCCGTGTGGGTTCCGAAGGGGTATGAGAGCAGGGCGACCGGGGTCAGCGCCAGGGGCACTCCCGGGGGCTGGATGAGGACGAAGTCCCGGTAGGGGACCAGCCCATGCACCAGCTGCACCGCGGTGCCGAAGTAGACGGCGTCGTCGTACTCCCAGGAGCCGGTGAGGTGGCCGGTCATCACCAGGGTTGCCCAGCGGATGGCGAGGCCCAGGATGGCCGCCGCCCAGGCCAGGTTGCGCTGCGGGTGTTGGCCCAGCCAGGACGCGTCCCATCGCTGCTGTAGAGCTCGCGCCGGGGGGACGTTCACCATCAGCCGCCCAGGATATCGGCAGGGGCCGTTGGCCCCGCCTCCGAGCCGAGG
Organism: bacterium; assembly: GCA_021791345.1. Next base: position 4,871 of record JAJYWT010000050.1, on the reverse strand, counting down.
AGGTGGTCCTGGTCCCGCCCTTGTGCGGGCGGCTCGGGGGGGATACAACTGGCCAGATGGTGCGTCCTGGAAACTGGAATCAGCCAGCGGGTGTGAGTCCCGCCCGGGTAGGAACTGGAGCGCCCGGTAGCAGGCCCCAGCTCGTCGGGGAGACCTGGCGGGCCGAGCGGGGCGTCAAGAGCCTCTTAGGAGGGAGCAAGAGCGTGGGCCGTAGCGACGTGCGAGTCCTGCAGCCTCGTCGTGCGTCCTGGACAAGCTGTGGTGGACTTGCCGGTGGAAGTCCGGTCGGGGTAATGACCAAGCAGCCCCGTAGCTGGTGGCCGGTGGAAGGGGAGACCCGACTGTCGAAGCGCCATGACGAAGTCGTCTTGGACGGCGAGCGAGTGATCGGTCCGTACGATCAGGAATCCTGCCGCGTCCTAATGCAGGCCCTCGGAGACGGGGGACCAAGTGGGAGCCGAGCCCTGGGCGAGAAGGCGAAGGCCACGGACGGTGCCAAGACCTTGGAGGTGCAGCACCCAAGAACCCACGGGCGTATGGGGAGCAGAACGATCACACAGCCCACCATGGAACAGGAGAGATCCGTCTCGGCACTTGCATCTATGACTGCGGTTGGCCGACCCGCAGTGCCCAGTAACAGCGAAGCCTATAAGCAGCGATGCGAAGTGGTGGAGCGTCGAGCGGAAGTCGGAGGAGGCCATATGGTAGTGGTGATGGTGAGGACAACACAACCTCACCGGAGCGAAGGGCCTCCAGCCGGGTGTGCGTTCGGGATTGGTCTGGCTGCGGGCTTGCCCTTCGGGGCCACTCACCCGCTCCCTTCGGGGAACCGGCCAGATCGACCGCAGAGCGCTGGGGCCAGCGTCCAACGCCGGTGGCACGGCGGAATGGTGCTGACCGACTGCCCGGGGGCGAGCCGTGTGCGGGAGAACCGCATGCACGGTTCTGGAGGGGGCTGCTGGAGACGGACTCATGCCTATGCGTGGGCACCGCGCCAGCGGCCTACCTCACAGATTTACAACGGGGGAGCCGAGCCGCTCATTTCACGGCGAAGGCCACGTCCGGCAGGCCCGGTTCCAGGGGTCACGTCTGCCGGGTCCCTCCGGGGTATGGGGAGCGGCACATGCTCAAGGTTGGTTCCGGGACAGGAGAGACCCGTCTGCGCCGCCGTCGTCAGGCAAAGACCGTTCGTATAAGCCGATGGTGAAGTCGAACGGAGCGCAGCGGGAGTCCGACGGGGTCGTAGTACCGGCCAGAAGTGCGTCCATGGGCGCAACTGGTGGGAAGGGCCCCGACTTTGGTCACGCTGACCGAGCGGGAACGCGTCAGGGCATGGCAGGGGTGACCCAGCCCATCTCCCCCGGCGGGCATCCGCCTGTCGACAAGGTGCGACGCCTGCAACGTCAGCTATGGGTGGCGGCCAAGCGGTCGCCGGAGCGGCACTTCCATGCCCTGTACGACCGGATCTTCCGGGGTAACGTCCTGGAGGAGGCGTGGGAGCGGGTCCGCAGCAATCGGGGAGCGGCTGGGGTCGATCGCGAGACCCTGGCCGACGTGGAGGCATATGGGGTGGAGCGGATGCTCTTGGAACTCCAGGATGCACTCCGGGCAGGCCGGTACCGCCCGGCGCCAGTTAGGCCAAGGGCGATACCGAAACCAGGCGGCGGCGAGCGGCGGCTGGGCATCCCGACGGTCCGGGACCGGGTGGTGCAACAGGCGGCCAAGCTGGTGTTGGAGCCGATCTTCGAGGCGGACTTCCTGCCCTCGTCGTACGGTTTCCGGCCACGGCGTTCGGCCACCCAAGCACTGGAGCGCATCCGAGTGGGCTTCCCACGAGGATACGATCGGGTTCTGGAGTGCGACATCCGCGACTTCTTCGGCCAGATCGACCACGCGCGGTTGCTCGGGGCCGTGGGCCAGCGGGTGTCCGACCGGCGGGTGCTCAAGCTGATCCGCCTGTGGCTCACAGCGGGTGTGATGGAGGAAGGGCGGACCCTGGAGACGGTCTCGGGGACGCCCCAAGGTGGGGTGATCTCACCCTTGCTGTCCAACATCTACCTGCACGCGTTGGACGAGGCCTGGGCGAAGCGGGGACCGGGGGAGTTGGTGCGCTATGCCGACGACTTCGTGGTTCTCTGCCGGACCGAGGCGGAAGCCAACGCGGCCCTGGAGACGGCCAGGACGACCCTGGCGGAACTGGGGCTGGAGCTGCACCCGGACAAGACGCGGATGGTTGACCTTCGCGAGGGTCGAGAGGGCTTCGACTTCCTGGGCTGCCACTTCCGTGCTCGCATCTCAGGCCGGTTGCTGGAGCGCGGCATCCGCCGCTACTACCTGCAGCGCTGGCCGTCAGATCGCAGCATGAAGCGGATACGCCAGAAGGTGCATGCCCGAACCGACCGCAGCCGCAACGGGGTGAAGGACATCCGGGCGTTGATCCGGGACCTGAACCCGATCCTGCGGGGCTGGGGCAACTACTTCCGCACCGGGAACGCCGCTATCAAGTTCGGTCAGGTGGACGACTACGTGTGGCGCCGGCTGGTCCGCTTCTTGGTGAGGCGGCACGGGCGGAACCTCACGCCAGGGCGGGCCGCCTCATGGACGAACGACTGGTTTCAAGCCCAAGGTCTGTACCGCTTGCGTGGCACCATCCGCTATCCGGGGGCAGCGTAACCATGCTCAGAAGACCATCGGTGAGCCGTGTGCGGGACAACCGCACGCACGGATCGAAAGGGGAATGGGGAGACGGGTCGGCTGCGCCGACACCGCGCCCCTGACTACCAATGACCATGGCCCACGGCGCCTGGTCGCAGCACCCGCTGCGACGCTTCACCCGACCGGCGCTTTTGCTGGCCGCGGTGCTGGTCGGAGGCACCCTGGGGTACATGCTCATAGAGGGCTGGGACCTCGCCGACAGCGCCTTCATGACCGTCATCACGGTCTCCACCGTGGGCTACCAGGAGGTTCATCCGCTCTCCCTGGCGGGTCGGCTCTTCAGCATCGGCCTGATCGTGATCGGAGTGGGCACTATGCTCTACTCGCTCGGCCTCTTCGCCGAGCTGGTGAGCAGTGGCCAGCTGAGCCGGTGGAGGATGGCACGCCAGTTGGAGCGGGACGTCTCGGCGCTTAGTGGCCACTTCATCCTCTGCGGCTATGGGCGGATCGGGACCCAGGTGGTGGCGGAGCTGGAACGGGCCGGGGTGCCCTATCTGGCCATCGACAACAACCCCGAGGCGGTGGGCCGCCTCTCGCGGGAAGGGCGGCTCTTCCTGGAGGGAGATGCCGCCTCGGAGGAGGTCCTGCGGCGGGCCGGTGTGGAGCGCGCCCGCGGTGTGGTCTGCGCCGTGGACGCGGACGAGCGGGCCGTCTACATCACGCTGGCCGCCCGTTCCCTCAACTCCAAGCTCTTTATCATCGCCCGCGCCGGGCAGCCGGAGTCCCTTCGCCGGCTCCAGCTGGCCGGAGCGGATCGGGTGCTCTCCCCATATCAGATGGCCGGGCACCGAATGGCCGAGATGGCCCTCCGGCCCGGGGTGGTGGAGGTGATCGACACCCTGAGGTCCGGCTCCGGGACCCTCGGGGTCGAGGAGATCGTCGTGCCCGAGGACTGGCGGAGGGCGGGCGCCACGGTGCGGGAGTCCGGTCTGGCGGATCGGGGCACGGCCCGTATCCTGGCCCTCCGCCGTCCCACAGGGGAGCTGTTCGTGGGGCCCGGAGATGACCAGGTGGTCCTCGGGGGCGATCTGCTGGTGGTGCTGGGCTCCGCCGTCGAGGTGGACAGGACGGCGCTGGCCCTGAGCTGATCATCGGGCACCGGACCGTCCGGCCGTCCCGGTTATGGTGGAGCGGTGGAGAGGCGCTCCGACCTGCGCAACGTGGCCCTGGTGGCGCACGTTGACCATGGGAAGACCACCCTGGTGGACGCCATGCTGCGTCAGACCGGAGCCTTCCGGGCGAACCTGGTGGTCGCTGACCGGGTGATGGACTCTGGGGACCTGGAGCGGGAGAAGGGGATCACCATCCTGGCCAAGCACACGGTGGTGCGCTACCGGGGCACCCGGATCACCATCGTGGACACTCCCGGGCACGCTGACTTCGGCGGCGAGGTGGAGCGGGCCTTGGCCATGGTGGATGGGGTGCTGCTCCTGGTGGACGCCTCGGAGGGTCCTCTGCCCCAGACCCGCTTCGTGCTGCGCAAGGCCCTGGAGGCCAGGCTGGCGGTTCTGGTGGTGGTCAACAAGGTCGATCGACCGGACTCCAGAGTGGCTGAGGTGGTGCGGGAGGTGGAGGATCTGTTCCTGGACCTGGACGCCGACGAGGGGCAGCTGGACTTCCCGATCCTCTATGCCAGCGCCAAGGAGGGCTGGGCGTCCGCCACTCCCGCCACCACCGGCACCTCCCTCGAGCCGCTCTTCGAGGCCATCCTGGCCTCGGTGCCGGCGCCCGAGCACGAGCCTGGGGGCGCGCTGCAGGCGCTGGTCACCAACCTCGATGCCTCGCCCTACCTGGGCCGGCTGGCGGTGTGTCGCGTGCATCGGGGCGAGATCGTTCGAGGAGCCACGGTCGCACTGTGCCGGGCCGGAGGGGGGGTGGAGTCCGGTCGGGTCGTGGAGCTCTTCGGCACCGAGGGATTGGAGCGGGTCGTGGTGGAGTCGGCAGGGCCAGGGGAGATCGTGCTGGTCGCTGGATTTGCCGACGTCTCCATCGGCGACACCCTCGCCGACCCCCAGGATCCCGAGCCCTTGGAGCCCATCCTGGTGGACGAGCCGAGCCTGGCCATGACTGTGGGGATCAATACCTCCCCGCTGGCCGGGCGGGAGGGCACCAAGCTCACGGCGCGCCTGCTCAAGAGTCGCCTGGATTCGGAATTG
>JAJYWT010000098.1 GCA_021791345.1 bacterium | reverse complement strand
GGCGATGGTGGAGCTCTCCCGGCGGCTCTTCTCCAGCCCCGAGGGCGCCGAGGGGATGGCCGCCTTCAGAGAGCGCCGGCGGCCCGACTGGAGGCGCTGAGCGGGGCCAGGACCTCAGAGCCGGGAGGCCCACTCCCCAAAGGCCCGGCTCAGTCCCTGAGCCTCCACCCCTGCTCCGCCGTCGCGAACACCGCCAGCGCCAGTCCCAAGACTCCGAAGTCCCTGGCCACGATGTCGGAGACCCCCCCGGTGAAGGTGAGCGAGAGCACAATCTCGGCGAGCAGCAGCGCGCTCACCGCGGCCGCCGCCCGCGCGGCCACCCCCACCACCAGGGCGACCCCCAGGACGCTCAGCATCCAGCCATGCAACAGGACCAGCCCGATCGCCAGGTTGGAGGTGGCCGGGATCAGGGGGACGTAGCCGGTCCACAGGCTGGGCTGGATCAGCTCGTGAACCCCGAACCACAGAAGCACCAGCCCGAGGGCGACCCGAGCTCCGGTGGGTGCCCAGGCCTGGGCACTCCAGCTGCCCCGATCAGGGGAGGGGCCGGCGGTCGCGAGCTGGGTGGACGGCGCCGCCACCTGAGGGCTGCCGACGGCGCGGGCCGATGCCCGATTGAGGCGGTTCCTTCTGGCCATGCTCAGGGCACCACGTGTCCGGTCGCATCGGTGGCGATGAACCCGTCATCGCCGAAGTTGTACTCGGCGCTGCCGGAGTCGTCGCCCAGGTTGGCCTCCACGAAGTAGATGTGATCGCTGGCCGGATAGGTCTTCTTGATCGGGGGCTGGCCGCCGCCGGACACGTAGAGGGTGAAGTCCACCGAGCTTCCCGCGCGGCGGGCGGTGTAGCTGAACCCGGCCAGCGCGGCGCGCGCCATGGTGCTCGGAGTGCCGGGATAGAGCTGGTAGGTGTACGAGGCGTAGGCCGTGGACGACAGGAGCGGGCCCGGGGTTGCCGTTCCATTCGGCCGGGGCCTGGCCGAGCTCGTACTCCGGGGCGATGGCGAAGGCGTCGTCTTGGCGGTCGGGCTGAGCGTGGACGCCCGTCCCGCCCCGGAACCGGAGCCGCCCGGCAAGGAGAGTGCCCCAGGACTCGAGTAGCCGTGCACCGCCAGAATCGCCGCCGCCACCGCTGCCAGTGAAATCACGGCCGCCCCACGGCGGCCGACGGTCTCGCCAGCTATGCGCATCCTGTGTCTCCCTGATCGCTCCCCGCCGGCACATGGTAACCGACCGCCCCGGTGACAGCCCCTGGCGGCGGCCCTTGACCAGTGGAGCTACGCGTTGGGATCGATTGCGGGGAGATGGTGGTGCTGCTGCAGATAGCTGCGGATCGCGAGCAGCGCCGCCACTCCCTCCCCCACCGCCGACGCCAGTTGCTTGGTGGAGCCGGCCCTCACATCTCCGGCGGCGAAGAGCCAGGGGCTCCGGGTGGCGTAGGAGTCGTTGGTCCTGATGAAGCCCCAGGGGTCCAGATCGACGAGTTCAGACGCGACCTCGGAGTTGGGGTCGAGGCCGATGAAGATGAAGGCGGCGGCCGGATGCCACCGGCTCTCCTCGCCGGTCTTGGAATTGACGGCCACCACCTCCTGCAGCCGCTGGTCCCCGCGCAGCTCGCGAATCTCAGTGTCGGTGTGGATCACGAACCGCCGGTCCGCGCGCACCTTGTCCTGGAGCAGCTTGGAGGCGGTCAGCTCCGGCTGGTTCTGGACGATCCTGACCCGCTTGGCGAACCGGGTCAGGAACATCCCCTCCTCGACCCCGGCGTTGCCCCCGCCGACCACCAGCAGCTCGTCCGCACCGCGGTAGAACGGGCCATCGCAGGTCGCGCAGAAGTGGACCCCGGCCCCGATCAGCTTCTCCTCACCGGGGACCCCGAGGCGGCGGTAGGTGGAGCCGGAGCAGATGAGGACCGCATGGGCCGAGAGCGATTGGCCGTTCGCCAACTCCAGGCGCGCGTCGGCCCCGTCCGGACCCATGGTGGCCACTCTGGCCCCGGCCAGCAGCTCGACCTCGTACCGCTTGGCCTGCTGGATGAACCGGCTCATCAGCTCCGCTCCTCCGATGCCCTCGGGAAAGCCGGGGTAGTTGTCGATGCGCTCGGTCACGCCGGCGTTGCCGCCGAGACCGCCGGAGTCCACCACCAGCACTGTGATCCCCTCCCGCGCGGCATAGATGGCGGCAGCCAGGCCAGCGGGACCACCCCCCACCACCACCAGGTCGTAGAAGGGACGCTCCGCCTCCACCTTGATCGCCAGCTTGCGCGCCAGCTCCTCGTCGCTGGGCTCCAGCAGGTGGGTGCCGTCATCAAACACGATCGTGGGAATGGTGCGGCCGCCACCCTGCAGCCGTTCGACCGCGGCGAGCCCCGCCGGGTCCTGGTCGATGTCCACCCACTCGAAATCGATCGCGTGAGCGTTCAGGAAGGCCTTGCTGCGCCGGCAGTCAGGGCACCAGGGCGCACCGTAAACCGTGATCGCCATCTCGCCGCTCCCGCCGGGCCGGTTGCAGTCGGGCGCGCAGGGTATGCTGCCGGCTCGCATACACTGTCGCAGTGATGGCCATTATGAAGTCACCGGCGCGCCCGGCACGCAAGGCCGAGGTGGCCGCGGTGCTACGGGCGATCCGGGATCTGAACACCAGCATGCAGCAGCACAGCGACGCCACGTCCAGGCACCTGGGCATGACCCTCACCGAGGTCCGGACCTTGAACCTGGTCTCGCGGCGCGGCGCGGTCACCCCGACCGAGCTGGGGGCGCATTTGAGGGTCACCAGCGGAGGGGTGACGGGCATCATCGACCGCCTGGAGAGCTCAGGTCACCTGCGTCGCACCGAGGACCCGCATGACCGGCGCAAGGTCAGAGTGGAGGTCACAGAGAGCGCCCGGGAGGTCGCCCGGCGGAGCCTGGGAGACCTCAACGACTCCCTCGCCGAGATGTTGAGCGGCAGGTCGGACCAGGAGCTGGAGCTGCTGCGGCAGCTTCTGGTGGACATCGAGGCGCGCATCTCCGCCCACACGAGAAGCCTGGACAGCGCTCCGCCTGTCAACTCCGAGCTGGAGTAGCATCCGCAACCGCGGCAGGCGGCCCGATCGGGGCAGCCCCCGGCCGGGTCGTCTCCCGGCTCCGCATGACCTGATCGGCAGCCTCGCCTGGGACCCGGCTTCCGGATCGGAAATTTGGTGGATGCCACCCATATCTCTCGCCAGCTCACTTATCTGCTAAGCTAATTCCGGCTGGACGAGCCCACCCCGCAACGGCTTGCGCTGCCGGGTGGTCCAATCGAGGGCTCGGAGCGTACCAGCTACAGAGCCTGAGGACTGTCCGCCGCGGGCAGGAGAGGAGATTCGTGATGCCGGAGGCAGCGCTCAACCGCACCTCGATCGAGCGGCCTGGAGCCGGTTGGCCGAGAGAGCAGGCACGCTGGCAAGGCCGGTCACTTCGCATGGAGGCAGCGGGTGCCTGATGCGCTTTCTGTACCTGTTGGCCCTGCTGGTGAGCTGGGCGGGCGTGCTGACGCTGGACCGGCGCCTGGGTCTTGGCGTAGCCGGCCGGCGGCTGCTCCGGGCGATCGCGGTCACCGTGCCGCTCTTTCTCGGCTTCGATGCCGCCGGGGCGCTGCTGGGTTGGTTCCACAGCAATCCCGCGCTCAACACGGTGATATTCCCTCCGGGCATCCCCCTGGAGGAGCCCATCCTGCTCGGCTTTCTGACCCTCATCTCGGTCGCCATCTGGAAGGGCGTCCGGCGCCTGGGCGCATGAGGGAGTACTCCCTGGCCGCGACCATCGCTCTGGTCCTGGCACTCGGTCTCGCCGCTTGGAGGGGCGTTCTCCGCGACCGCTCCCTCTGGGTGGGGATGGGGGTGTTCGCCGCCCTCACCATCGGAGCCGACGTGGGGCTCACCTGGATCGGCGTCTTCTCCTACGCTCCCCAATTCCTCAGCGGCATCCGGATCGTCCGGATGCCGCTCGAGGATCTCCTCTACGGCCTGGCTCTCTACCTGACCGCGATCACCGTCTACTCCTGGTGAGGTGGGGCCGTGAAGCAGCTCTTGGTCGCGAGCCGCCCGGCCAGCTGGATCAACACCGCTTTCCCGTTCCTGGCGGCGGCGCTGGCGTTCAGGCTCACCCCGAGTTGGGCGTTGATCCTGGGCTTCCTCTACTTCCTGGGTCCCTACAACCTGCTCCTCTATGGGGTCAACGACCTGTTCGACTATGAGTCGGATCGGCTCAATCCCCGCAAGGGCGGGCTGGAAGGCGGGTTGGTGGCGCCCAGCGGCGCTCCCCTCCTGATAGCCTCGATCACTCTCACCAACCTGCCGTTGCTGGGTGCCATCGCCTACCTGGGCGGGCCCCCGGTGGGTATCGCGCTCGGGGTCACGGTCGTGGCCGCCCTCGCCTACTCCGTCCCGCCAGCCCGGACCAAGGTGATCCCCGTGCTGGACTCCGTGACCAGCGCTTCGCACTTCGTCCTGCCGGCGGTATGCGGCCTGCTGGTGGCGGGCCTGAGCCTGGACGCGTTCCCCTGGCGACTGCTCGCAGCCTTCGCGCTCTGGGCGATGGCGTCGCAGGCGCTGGGCGCGATCCAAGACGTGGGCTATGACCGCCAGGCGGGCATCGGATCGATCGCGACCGCAATCGGCGAGCGTGGCGCCGCCCTGTTCGCCACCACCGCCTACTCGCTGGCGATCGTCATCCTGGGAGTCGGCGGCGGCCTGGAGCTGGTGGCCGCGGCCGCCCTGCTCCCCTACGTGCTGCTGGCCGGGTCATGCCTCGGTGAGGATCCCGCCCAGCAGGCCCGGCGCGCCTGGAGGGGCTTCATGGCGATGAACCTTCTGGCCGGCTTCGTCATAACCCAGCTCTACCTGCGGGCGTGGGGATGGGACCGCATCAGCATCCTGGAGCTGCTCGCCGGGGCCGCCGCACTGGGAGTCCTGGCCTCGCTGGGCACGCTGATCCTCAACCAGCTCGCCCTGCGGCGGGCAGCGGCCAAGCCGCCGTTCGGACCCCTGCCCGCCGTCAGCGTGATCGTGACCGCCGACGGCCCTCCGGGTGATGTCGGCCGCCGCTGTGCCTCCCTGCTGCGACAGGCCTACCCCGGAAGGCTGGAGCTCATCGTGGTTACCGCCGCGGCGACCGCTGGCTGCCGTGAGGAGGCGGCCTCGGTTCTGGGACCGGACGGGGTGCTGGTCGTGGCCGGCCCCACTCCGGAGGGGTGGACCGACCGATGCTGGGCAGCGGACCGTGGTGCCCAGCGGGCTACTGGCGAGCTGTTGGCCTTCGTCGGGGCGCCAGCCACTCTCGCTCCGCAGGCCATGGCCGAGGCGGTGAGCTCGCTGCGAACAAGGCAGGCGGCGATGGTCTCCCTGCTCCCGGGACAGGCTATGGCCAGCACCGCGCAGCGGGCGCTCCTGCCCGCGGTCGCGCTGATCCGGCACTGCTGGACGCCCATCTTTGCCCAGACCTGGGCGCGCGGGCGGTGGGCCGGACTTTCCCTGGCGTTCGAGCCCTGCCTGGTGGTGACGCGCTCCGCCTACCGGATGAGCGGTCGCCATCAGGCCATCGCCGGGTCGGAGCAGCCGGCCCGGGCTCTGGCCCGGGCGGTCGCGAGCACCGCGGGACCGGTCTTGGTGCTCAATGGGACCGAGCTGGTGCAGGTGGCAGGAGGCACCTCCACCGCGGACGTGCGCCGCTTCTGGCGCCGCAGCCATTACCCCAGCGTCGGCAACTCCCTGGCGGTGGCGCTGGCTGGGGCGGCAGCGGTCATCTGCACCCAGCTGCTTCCCCTGGTCCTGCCGGTCCTCGCCGTGCTCTACCGCGACAGCGCCGCCCTCGCAGCCTCCTTGGTCGCCCTCGTCTCGCTCATCTGCCTGCGGTTGCTGGGGGCGCGGTGGGATCGCCAGCCACTCTCCAGCATCTGCTGGCACCCGGTCACCTGGGTGCTGACCCTGGCGTTTCAGCTGGAGTCAGTCGGCGACGGTCTCCGCGGACGAGTGCCGGTCCGGGGAGGTTCCTCCAGGCTGCGGGAAGCCGCGGGGGCAACCACCTCGTGACCACTCAGCTCGCGGAACCCACGGCGCAGAGGCGCAGCGGAAGGCGCGCGCCCAGGGTGGTGGTGATCGGGAGCGGCCTGGGCGGGCTGGCGTGCGCGCTGCGGCTGCTGGCGGCGGGAGCGGAGGTCACCGTGGTGGAGGCGGCTGCCACCGCGGGCGGACGGGCCGGCCAGATCCGCGAACGCGGGCACACCTTCGACACCGGCCCATCGCTCATAACCATGCCGCAGCTGCTGGACGAGCTCTTCGATTTGGCCGGCACCAGCACCGCGGACCAGCTTCGCCTGCAGCGGCTCGAGCCCTTCTACCGCATTCACTGGCGAGCCCGGGCGGAACACTTCGACTTCTCCGCCGATTTCGCGAGCATGACCGATCAGATCGGGCGGTTCAGCGTTCGCGATGCCCGCCGCTACCCGGCCTTCCTGGCCCACAGCCGGCGGATCTACGAGCAGGCGATCCTGGGAGCGGGCACCCGTCCCTTCCTGAGGGTCCATGACTTCCTGCGCCTGGTGCCGACGATGGCCAGATTGGGCGCGATCAGGTCGGTGGAGCACTTCGTGGAGACCTACTTCGAGGAGCCCCATGTTCGCCAGGCATTCTCGTTTCATCCCCTCTTCATCGGCGGTGACCCCTATCGGGTGCCGGCCGTCTACGCTGCCCTCGCGTACTTGCAGATCGACTCGGGGGTGTGGTACGCGCAGGGGGGTGTCTATTCCCTGGTGCAGGCTCTGGTCCGCCTGCTGGGATCGGGCGCCACCCTCGAGTTCGGCGACCCGGTCGTGGAGATCCTGCAGCGGGATGACCGCGTGAGCGGGGTGAGGACCAGCGGCGGGGTGGTCCACCCCGCCGACTACGTGGTCAGCAACGCCGACGTGGTGGAGACCCGCCGGCTCTTGGGGGAGAGCGCCGACTCCGGTCCGGAACCGACCATGAGCTGCTTTCTGCTGTATCTGGGAACCAGCCGAGCCTTCCCCCAACTCGCCCACCACACCCTGCTGGTGGGCGACGACTACCCAGGCTTCATTCGCGATGTCACGAAGCTGGGCCGGTTCGGGCGGTCTCCCAGCCTGTACCTTCACGCCCCCGCACGCTCCGAGCCTGCGATGGCCCCGCCCGGAGGAGACTCCCTCAGCGTGCTTCTTCCAGTGCCCAATCTGAAGTCCGGCCTCGACTGGAGCCGGGCCGAGACCCAGGTGCGGCGCCAGGTCTTGGAGGCCATGGAGTCAGACCAGGGATTGGGCCTCTCCGGCCTCAGCTCGTCGCTGGTGCTGGAGCGGAGCTGGAGCCCCGTGGACTTCCAGAGCCGCCTGCGCGCGCACCTGGGCAACGCCTTCGGCCCGGAGCCGACCCTGCTCCAGTCCGCCTACTTCAGGCAGCCCAATCGGGACCGCCGAGTTCGCGGGCTGTATCACGTGGGCGCGGGCACCCACCCCGGCGCCGGGATCCCGGGAGTGCTGATGGGGGCAGCTCTCACCAGCGGGCTGCTCCTCGAGGAGGAGGTGGCCAGGTGGCGCTGAGCACGTCCCCGGCCATCCAGACCTACCTTGACGAGGCGATCGCCACCACCAACCGGGTGGCCCGAACCTTCGCTCTCGCCACCCGGCTGCTGCCCGCCGGGGTGCGCCCCGACGTGTACCTGCTCTACCTGGTGTGCCGGCAGCTCGACGACCTGGTGGACTTCGGCGCGGTGGACGCCGAGAACCGCCTGCTGGGTGCGATGGATTGGAGCGAGAGAGGGCTGGTGACGAGTCAGGAGACCGAGATCCTGGAGCACCTCGTCGGTCGCTACCCGGGGCTCCCCCGAGACGCGGTGACCGACTTCTGCCGCGGCCAGCTCCGGGACATGCACCCGTTCGCGGTGGAGACCGAGGCGGATCTCAACCTCTACGCCTACCAGGTGGCCGGAACCGTGGGTCGGCTGATGGCGTCGATCCTGGGGGTGGTGGACCCCGCCGCCGACCAGGCCGCCCGCGCCTTGGGGATCGCCATGCAGCGCACCAACATCCTCCGTGACATCGACGAGGACCTGGGCCGGGGACGTTGCTACCTGCCCCGCCAGACCCTTGCCCTCGCCGGGGTCAGCGACCTCAGGCACGACGACCGGACCCTGCTCCTCCGGGTGGAGATCGCCATCGCCGACCACTGGTACGAGCAGGCCCTGCCGGGCACAGCCATGCTCCGGCGCGGCGGCAGACCGGTCAAGGCCGCGGGCCTCATGTATCGGCAGATTCTGCGGCAGATAGAACGCGAGGGCCGCGGCCGCCGCCGGCCCTGCCGGGCCGTCGTTCCCTCCCACCGCAAACTTCTCGGGGTGATGCACGCGCTGCTGGCCCCCTGAGTGCCGCGGGCCGAAACCGGCGGCGACACCGCGGACCTCACCTTGGCCCGGCCGGCAAGCGGAGTGGCTCAGCCCCGCGAACGGGGGCCGCGCGACCCCGTCAGCTCCCGAGGCGGCGCGGTGGCGGGGGCCGGGGGCGAGAGTGAAGTAATGGACTCGGCCACCGGCACCGGATGCGGACCGCCCGTGCTCACCTGGCGGCGGACCCGCAGCGCCAGCCACCCAAGGAACCCCTCCGGGAGGGCCACCACCAGATCGAGGACCTGGACCTCAAGGCCCAGGGTCAGAGCCGCGGTGAGGGGCAACCCGGCCAGGGCCAATCCGCCAGCCCACCAGACCTGGGATGTCCCGAGGCCGCCAAGCCCCTGGACCGGCAGGGCGAACAGCAGCGTCCGCACCGCCAGCGCCAGCCACACCTGCCAGAAGCTGAGATGAGCTCCCAGGGCCCAGAAGAAGCAGAGGTATTCCAGCGCCGCGAGAACTCTGGCCAGGACCGTGGACACCACCAGGCCAGCGACGACGCGGGAGCTGCTGAGATCAGCCAGCGCCACCTCGGCGCGGACGGCGAACGAGCCCACCACCGGCAGCCGCTCCGCCCGGGCCAGCAACCACCTCCGGGTCGGGCGCACAAAGAAGAGCAGCAGCAGGACCACCAAACCGATGGCTAGGGCCACGGCGGTGATTCGCAGCGGGCGGGCCAGGCGCACCCCCGCCAGATCCGCCGAGACCAGCAGGATCATGGCCAGGCTGGCCAGATCCAAAAGCCGGGCCACCAAGGCCGCCCCGGTGCCGCGGGTCACGGAGGCGTCCAGATCGGACTTGGCGAACCAGATGAAGGCGGCATCGGAGCCGGGACCGGGCAGCACCTGCCCGGCACCCCAACTGGCGGCGGTCACCCCCATGGTCGCGACCCACGAGCCGCGCCCCAGCAACAGGTGGTAGCGCCAGGCCCGCATCGCCACGTAGGCAACGGCGAGCAGGGCCGCCAGCACCAGCAGTGGCACCGAGACATGGGCGAGGGCGGCCTCGACCCGCGCGATCGAGACCTTCGTCAGCACCAGCGCCAACAGGACCGCCGCCACCAGGGCACCGACCACGGCCCGCGCGCGGGGGTGGTTGAGGGTGGCTACCAGCCAGGTGAGCTTGCGCCTCATGACATTCCAGTGTGCATCAAGACGGCGCCCCCCACTTGAGCCGGAACTGAGAGTTAACCGGCGCAGTGTCGCAAGCCGAATGCCCGCGGCACAAGTGCGGCGCGCCCTTCATCGCAGCTGGCCCTGGGCGATGTCGCAGATGGGCTCCCAGGTGACCGGGGTGCAGCGGCGGCGCCCCAGCGCCTCACGCAGCAGCGCGAGGCCATGGCGGTCGAGATCGGAGAGCCGGTCCCCCGACGCCACCACCCCTCCAGTGGCGGCAACATGCTCGGCCCAGAGGTCCCGGCTCGGCATGCGGCGACGCGCCAGGAGCATGTCCGGATCGTTGACCCAGAGTCGCTGGTGCATCCCTGCCCGGGCGCGGCCGGTGTGGAGGGCCGACTCCAGCGACGGCTGACTGAGATCGCCCGTCGCCGGGTGCAGGTGCAGGGCGATGTCGGGGCTGACCCGCATCGCGTCAACCAGCCCGACACTGGGGAGGAGGGGCGCGCCGCATCCGACCAGGATCGCCTCGGGGCCGACCGCGGCCCGCACCCACTCCAGCCCATGCCGATATCCCTCCAGTGGGCTCAACCCGTGGGCCCTTCGCCCCGGCCAGGCGCCCGCATAGAGGAAGTCGAGCTTGAAATAGGAGCAGCCCAACTCGCAGAGTGCCTGGAGCTGGTCCTGGAGGTGCTGGACGGCCTCCCGATTGCCGAGGTCGAGAGCGGAGACTCCCTGACCCCAACACCGGGGATGTGGTGGCCCATCCACCACCCAGTCAGGATGCGCCGCGGCCAGGGCGCTGCGGTCCCCCACCAGAAATGGTGCCAACCACAGCCCGAGCCTCCGCCCCCGAGCTTGGAGGCGCTTCGCCAATGCGGCCAGGTCCCCGAATCCCGGCCGCTGGGCACGCCAGTCCCCGATCCCGCGCTGCCAGCCGTCATCGACCAGGAAGACATCGATCGGGAGCTCCCAGCGTTCCACCTGCTCGACCGCAGCGTCGACGTCGGCGGCCGTGACCAGCTGGCGATGGAATCCCCACGAACACCAGACCCCCGGGAAGGCGGACGAGGCGAGCCGTGCTCCCCGCTGGCGGCCGATCCTGGCGAAGTGTGCAGCCAGCGCTGGAGCCGCCGGTCCGTCCACCGTCTCCGACACCACCGGCCCGTTGGCCTCGACCTGCAGCAGGCGCAAGCCGGGGCGAAGGCGGATCGTGGGAATCTCCAGGCTCGCGGGAGGGCCCGACCAGATCCGGCACCGGTCCTCCGCGGGAAGGTGCAGCAGCAGCAGGCCCTCGCCCTGGAAGCACTCCGGCTCGGGGCTGACCTCCGGCCGGTACGACATGACCGCCACCCGCGGTGAGCGCGGGCGGGGCGGTGCCTGATCGAGGTGGTACAGCCCCGCAGGGCTCCAGGACTGCCAGCCGGGCTCATAGACCGCAGCCGCGGGGCCGGGCCTCGGCAGCCGCTCCACCACCGTGAACCCGCTCACCGAGCCAGCCCACCCCGAGCTCGCCTGGTCGGACCGGCATCGCCGCAGCACCCTGGCCGGTGCCGTTGGGGCGGGCGGCCCGGCGCGGTCAGCGCTCCTCGGAGACCATCGACTCGGGCACCGAGTTGATCTGGTACGGGAGCTCGCTGATGTCGAAGTAGCGCACCGTCTTGCGCATCCGCTTGGCGATCCCCACCTGGACCTTGAGCCCCAGCGACATGTCTCCGAAGACCCACATCTCCTCACACCGGGCGATCAGGTTGTTCATCGCCTCCCGGACCAGGTCCTTGGGCACGGTGTGCAGCAGGTAGTAGTCGAAGAGCATGAAGGGAGTGACCGGCACCCTGCCCTCATCGAGGACGTACTTGGTGAGCTGCTGGCGCCAGAAGAAGTTTCGGTTGCTCATGGCGACGTAGACCAGCGGCTTGGGCCGCCGCAGGGTGCGCTCCGCCTGCTCGGCCGGGCTGGCCCGCGGAGTGGGCGTGAAGATGAGCTCGAGGATGTCGTCCGCGGATCGCGTCGCGCCGACCTTGGGAGCGGTGCTCACCTCCCCCTCGCTCGATCCCCTGGGCTCAGGCACAGCCGAGCGACCCCGGGGCTGCGAGCCGACGCCGCGCGCATGCTGCTTTCCACCCAAGATTTGCCGCGATTATACGCAAACTCAGATGGGCGCCGAGAGCCCCGGGGGCGCCTCGCGGAGGCGGCCCAGCTGGGCGAGCGCCCGCGCCAGCTGGTCACGGTGCTGCGGCTGGTTCAGCCAGCGGCTGGCTCCCGAGGGATGGGGAAGTGGCAGCAGCAACGGGAGTGCGTCGGCGGGAACCGGAGCACCCACGAGGTGCTCGATCCCCGTGCGCAGGTACACCCTGCCGACCACCTCGTCCATGCTGCGCCGTCCCAGGAAGCGGCTGATCGCCAGCTGTCCCACCGCGATCACCAGCCACGGTGCGAGCAGGGAAAGCTGCGCCTCCAGGTGGGGCCGGCATAGTTCGATCTCCCGCGAGCTGGGCCGGCGGTCCCCGCTACCCGAGCTCGCCGCGCCGGGGAAGCACTTGGTGATGGAGGTCAGGTAGACGGCGGCCCTGGCCTCCTCCTCGGTGCCCAAACCGGCCGCCTTCAACCAGCGGAACAGTTCCCTCCCGGCCCGGCCGCTGAATGGGCGCCTGGTCGTCACCTCGAGCCGCCCCGGGGCCTGTCCCACCAGCATCATCCGGGACGCGGACGGCGCACAGAGAACGGGCGCGCACGCCGCAAGCAGCCCCTCCCGACAGCAGCTGCGGCACCCCAGGATGTGCTCGTGAAGGAGCCTCAGGGAGGGCTGCGCGGGCACGGCCGGGGCGGGCCGACGAGGGCTAGAGGACACGGTCACCTGGTGCTATCCTAGGCATCAGCGTAGCCGCCCCCAGAGCGGTCCCCGGCACAATCAGGGCACCCCATGCCTCAAGGCTCCGACCCGCGGCGCGGGCCCGATCAGCAGTCTCCTGATCCGGGCTCATCGACCCAACCAGGATGGTGGGTGTCTCTTTGGGAAGAGCGCCTGCCTCGAGAGCAGGGCGAGCCGCGGCCCAGGCTGGAGATCGGGGCTTGGGTGGGAAGCTGGGCTGGCCGCCTGGTGATGGCCCTGATACCCCTACTGGTGATCGCGGCGGTCGTGCTGGGGAGCTTCGGATTCACCCTGGTCGCCGAGGCCATGGGTGGAGCCGTCCTCCTGCTCCTGGCCGGAGCCGCGCTGGAGCCCGTGTGGCAACGCGCGCGGGGTCGATCTTCGGAGCGCTGGCGCTGATGCCGGACCCGACCCGAGCCCGCCGGACCGTGCCTTCGTATCGCATCGATCTGGCCGCGCTGGCGAGCCGGGCGGCCTCAGAGCTGCGCCGCCGCGCCGACGGCCCCGGTCTGGAAGGGATGGTCGCGGATCAGGTGCTCCGCTTGCTTCATGAGTCCGCTCGTCGGATGGGCGAGTGCGCCGAGCAGTTGGAGCGAGCGATCACCCCCGCCCAGGCGCCGAGGGCTCGCCGGCCTCCGGCTCGCCGGCGGCCGGCCAAACCTGCCCGCGTCCACAAGCTGCATCCCGACGAGTGACCTGAGGACGAGACTGCCACCCAATCCGGTGGGATAGCTCAGGACTGCAGTCAGGGGAGCGGCCGCAGGCGACGACCGGCGCCGTCTGGGTCGTGCCTGGTGTTTTCAGCGAACGCATCCAGCCCAGAGGCCGGCCCGCGCTGGTGACGGATCGGCCCTGACGCCCGCCAGTGGCGACAGCCGGGGGTATGCGTGGCCGACCGAGGCCGGCTGTGCCGCGCTGGCACAATGGTATGATGTTCAATCTATGAATGGAATATTCAAGAATCAGCTCTACGAGCAGGTCGCTCGGGCCGGACACGCGTTGGGCAACGGACACCGGTTGGAGATCCTTGATCTCCTGTGCCAGGGAGAGCGGAGCGTTGAGGAACTGGCCCAGGAGGCGCGGCTGAGCCTAGCCAGCACCTCACAGCATCTTCAGGTGCTGCACCGAGCTCACCTGGTGGCGCGACGGAAGGTGGGGACCCAGGTTCGCTACCGGCTGAGCTCCCCAGCGGTGGGAGAGCTATGGATCCGGCTGCGTAATGTCGCGGCCACCGAGATCCCGGAGCTACCCGCCCTGGTCGCATCGGAATTCGAGCACGATGACGCTCTGGAACCGATCACCCTGGACGACCTGGCCGAGCGGCTGGCCCGAGGCGAGGTGACCCTGGTGGACGTCAGGCCCCGGCTCGAATTCGCGGCAGGCCACATCGCGGGCGCGATCTCGATCCCGCTGGATGAACTCGACCAGTACCGCGACACCCTGCCGCGCGATCGCGAGATCGTCGCGTACTGCCGTGGCCCCTACTGCGTCTTCGCTCGCGACGCGGTCGCCAAACTTCGCACCTGGGGGATCCCGGCCCGCCGCATGGCCCTGGGATACCCGGAGTGGAAGTTGGCGGATCGGCCGGTGGAACAGGGCGCGGCCTGAGCGCCTCGCGGTGCTCACACCCGGCCGGACGAGGATTGCGCGGGGCTCACCCCCTCCGCCGGGGCACGGCCCCGTTCCGGGTGCGCCTGAGGCGAGGGGTCGCAGCGGAACGCCCATCCAGTTTCGCGGACCGCGGCCGCCCTCCCTCAGCACGGCGAAAGCCTCCGCCCAGGCCACCCCGTCGCCACGGATGCGCCCAACCGTGGCCGGCCACCACTGGTGAGACCGGTGTCCCTGCAGTCTCCGGGGGCCGGGCAGCCAGCCCGGACCAGCACCCACGGACTTGGTCGCAATTGGTTCCAGTTCAGCCTGCTGGGCCTGATCACCCTGCTGGTCGGCGCGACCATAGGCGTGGAGCGAGTGGCCCTTCCCCCGTTGGCGGAGCACGCGTTCGGAGTGACCTCGGTCCTGTACACCGTCTCCTTCATCTCCGCGTTTGGGGTGGTCAAGGCGACAATGAACCTGGTGGCCGGGCGCCTCTCCGACCGCCACGGGCGCAAGCTCCTGCTGCTGGCCGGTTGGGCCTTCGCAGTCCCCTACGCCCTGCTGATCATCTTCGCCCAGAACTGGGTGTGGGTCTTGGCCGCCAACCTCTTTCTGGGCGTCAACCAGGCGCTCACCTGGACCATGGCGGTCACCTCGATGATCGACCTGGTGGGCCCGGTCAATCGCGGCGTCGCGGTGGGGATCAACGAGGCGGCCGGGTACGTGGGAGTCGGAGCGGGCGGCTTCGTGGCCGGGATCCTGGTCACCGCTCTCGGCCTGCGTCCCGCACCCTATGTCTTTGCTCTGGGAGTTGTGCTGCTGGGGGCATTGCTGACCATCTGGCCCACCCAGGAGACCGTCCAGTTCGCTCGCGCGGAGAGCGCCCGCGGCCCGGACATAACGGCCGCACCCGCCGCCCCCCGCCTCGGTCGCCTCGCCACCTACATGAGCTGGCGCGACCGGACCATGCTGGCGGTCTGCTGGGGCGGATTCCTAAACAAGTTCGCCGACAGTTTGGTGATCGGCTTCTTCCCCCTGTACTTCCTCCAACGCGGACTGTCGCTGTTGCAGGTCGGACTGCTGGTGGGGGTCTACGCATGGGTTTGGGGCGTGGGCCAGGTCGCCACCGGCGCCCTCGCGGACCGGGTCGGCCGCCGGCTTCCCATCACCGCCGGCATCTTCCTGATCGGCATCGGGGTCTTAGCGACCCTCACAACCTCGGGGTTGGGCGCCTGGCTGCTCGCGGCAGCTGTGATGGGAGTCGGCATGGCACTGGTCTATCCCAACCTCATCTCCTGCGTTGGCGATGTCGCGGACCCCAGCTGGCGGGGCGGGGCGCTCGGCGTGTACCGGCTCTGGCGGGACGGCGGATACGCCGTGGGGCCATTGATCCTGGGAGGGATCGCGGCCCTCTTCGGGCTGGCGGCGGCCTTTTGGGCGATCGTGGTGCTGATGGGGATGTCGGCGATCATGGCCGTGCTCTTCATCCGTGAGACCGCCCCCCATCTGCGGCATAAGCCTCCCGCTTGGGAGAGTCACCCGGAGTGGATCTATGGGGCAGGCGGCCGGTCCTGACCACAGCGCACGTCTCCTCCCTCGGCTCCCACGACTCGGAACCTGGCGCCCCAGCTCAGCAGGCGCCCAATTGGGATCACAGCTGCAAAGCGACACCGGCTCTGCTGGCAGCCGCCCGCAGCTCGCCTGCAGGACCGGTAGCAAACGGCAGTCGCCAGCGCCTCGGTTGGAGGTCATGGAACCGGCGCAGGGCGGTCGCTGCGCCGCATCGTGATACGCCAGAGCCGCCTGGGGAGTTCACCCTCCTCGAATTCGGTCACATCTTCGATCTCGAACCCTGAGCCCAGGCGCTCGACCAGGAGCTCATCGAAGAAGTGGACGACAAAGCCACCATTTTCGTAGAGGTTGTCGCCGAGAGCACGACCGGCGCCGTAGTGCGGGTCGCCGGTGTGACGCACGGTGTAGATGCACAGCCCACCGGGCCGCAGCACCCGGTGTACCTCCCCGGCCAACCCGATCAGCTCCTGGCTGGAGAGCGCCATCGTGAAGAGCATGTGGGAGTAGCTGGCGTCGAAGCTGGCCGCCGGCAGCGGCAACGGCCGGCGCACGTCGTGGACCACAGTGGTCAGCCTTGAGCCCAGCTGCGGTCCCGCGACGGCGGCGATCCCCGCCAGCGGCCGGGCGGCGTAGTCGAGAGCCGTGACCTGCACTCCGGCCTTCAGAAGCGCTATCGTGTCACGTCCCTGGCCGGGGCCGAGCTCGAGCACGCTGGACACGCCTCCGGCGGCGAATCTGTCGACGGCGTAGGCTCCCGGCGAACTCGGAAGCCGGCCATAGATGTCCGGGTGGGAGGTGAAAGTCTGCTCCCAGTGAGTCCGTTGCCGGTCGATCAGAGATTGCCGATCCGGGTCTGCCTCCGAGCGGTTCACCGCCGACCCCCAGGCTCAGAAAGTGGACCCCGATCTTGGGACCGTGCGCCAGCGTGATCGGGCTCGGACCGCCGCAGCCCGACCACGTCCATATCACCGAGGGCGAACCTCTCCCGCAGGGTGACCAACGGGTCCCTTGACGACTCGTGCACTTGGGCGGTGCTGGAGTGAAACCGACCAGCGCTGCAGGGGCCGAGCGCCGACTTTCTGGCTCGCCAAACTGAAGGGCCGAGCAGGGTCACCGCGCCGACCATCACCACCAACATCGGCCAGGGCAACCACCCCCACCCTGCGAGCCTCGTCACTCGGGCGGCTTGACCAACCACAGGAGCCCAAACAGGAGTTTTGGATCCTGCACCACTATCTCCCGCGCGTGGCCCCTTCGCTACCACTGATTCAACACGGCTTCAAGCACCTGCAGGCGCACCTCTGCCCTCCAAAAGGTGGTGGTGGCGACCGATCGGAACCGCAAATCTCCTAACGCGCCTTCTCGCCCCTCAGCACCCCCCGGCCCCCCGATTTCCAGGATCCCTGGCTGACCCAGTGACTCACGACATAGCCTCGCTCTCCTGCGGCCCAGGTGGCAGCCATCCCATCCCGCCGGTAGACTCGGCCGAGCAAGCAAGAGCCACAGACGCGTCTTTGTTTGCAAACCTGCGGGGTGGTGCACCGCTCTTCACCGTACCGCGGCAGGCCGATGCAGAGCGAGGATGCGCCTGGGCAATGCCGCGCCTTTGCAGCGACCGATCAGCCCGGCTTGGTGACATCGGCCACCCTTGCGTCCAGGGTCTTGAGCAGCCCCCGGGCGTCCACGTGGAAGTTTGCGCCCCTGGCCCCGGCGCCGATCGCCACCAGGCCAGCCGCCGCCACGGCAGCGTCCGCCACCACTGGCCAGGCCCTCGTCGCGCCAAACGGGGTGATCGCTCCGCGGTCGTAACCCGTGACCTGCTTGGCCTCATCCTTGTCCGGAAGGGAGATTCGTCGGGTGCCCAGCAGCGCCCGCAGCTTGGGCCAGTCGATCTGGCGCCCTCCAGGCACGAGCACGAACACGTAGTCGTTCTCCCCGAGCCGCACCACAATTGTCCGCAGGAGCTGAGCCAGCGCGATCCCCTGAAGTTGGGCACTCTCCTCTGGCCCGGAAGGGATCTCGGTCTGAACGACCTGGAACTTCAGGCCAGAGGCTCGGATACCTTGCACGGCGGGCGAATCGAAGTCCACGCGCACAGCTTCGTCCCGGTGGAGATGAAGGGTCAAGCGGCGACTTCGGCGTAGCGCATGGTCACGTCGTGAGTGACGGGTGGGCCGGTGCCCGGAAGGTGGTGCCGAGTCGGCTGAGGTGAGTGCAGAGCTTGGGCAGGATATCGCGGTGGAACGGGCGGAGGACCGCTGACTGCCCGCCGTCAGTGGCCACGCGGCCCGCACCTCTCAGCCCCAGTCCGAGGCCGGCTCCCGGGGCGGAGGCACCCCCTGAGGGCGGTCCGCCAGGCCACGCCCGTAGCCCCGCTGGGATGGATTGGGCGCCAGATCGAACAGCCTATAGCTCTCCGCCAGAGCGACCCCCGCCTTCGCCCCCACCTGCCGGGCCCGCTGGAATGTGGGCTCGCGCATGTCGGAGGCATCGAACTGGCTGCGGTGCTCCCCGAGCGCCTTGAGCTTGTTCTCGAGATCGTGCTCGGATACCGGGACCGCCACGTCCGCATGGTCGCCTGACCCGACCAGTACGAATCTGGTGCGATGGGGCTGCAGGCCCTCATCCCGGGCCAGCTCGGGAAAGGCGCGCACGTCTCGCGCGCTGGGGAACACGGCGTCCAGGCAGGCGTCCGCCGCCGCGCGATGATCGGGATGGTTGATGTAGCCCCTCCCGAAGAAGCGATTGGTCGGGTCCATGGTGACCACCAGCTCGGGCCTCAGACGTCGCAGCACCCGAACCAGGTCGCGGCGCACCTCCAGGGTGTTCTGCAGCATCCCGTCGGGGTAGCCGAGGCAGAGGACGGTAGCTACCCCCAGGTGGGCCGCGGCTCGGCGCTGCTCGTCCAACCGTACCCGGCTCAGCTCACCGGGGGGTACCGAGGGGTCGTCACCTCCGGCATCGCCGTCGGTGACCAGGCAGATCGCGCCTCGGGTACCCTGGCTCACCCACCGGGACATGACCGCCGCCGCCAGAAAGTCGCAGTCGTCCGGATGGGCCACCACCACCAGGGCCGACTCCGGCACATACTCGAACAGCTCCAGCGGCTGAGCCGCCGCGGAGCCGCGCTCGGATTCTTCGGTGGCGCTCATTCATCCGCTATCCTCCCAGAGATGAACCGCGCCCCGCGAATCGCGACCTTCTCCATCGTCGCCACCGACGGTCGCGACTGGGGGGTGGCGGTCGCCTCCAAATTCCTGGCCGTCGGCTCGGTGGTACCCGCCGCCACCGCCGGAGTGGGAGCGGTCGCCACTCAGGCGATGGGCAACACCAGCTACAAGAACGAGGGCCTCAGGCTCCTAGCCCAGGGCCGCTCAGCCGCCGAGGTCGTGGCCGCGCTCACTGGCGCCGACCCCGACCGCGACCACCGCCAGCTGGGAGTGGTGGATAGGGATGGCAACGCTGCCACCTTCACCGGCTCGGCCTGCTTCGAATGGGCCGGGGGCCGGGTGGGGGCAGGGGTGGCGTGCCAGGGCAACATCCTGGCCGGCCCGGAGGTGGTCGACGCGATGATGGCCGCCTTCGCGCCCAGCCGTGGCGCCCTCGCCGGAAGGCTCCTGGAGGCGCTGGCCGCGGGCGACCGGGCCGGCGGAGACCGCCGCGGGCGGCAGTCCGCCGCAGTCCTGGTGGTGCGCCCGAACGCCGGTTACGGCGGTCGCGACGACCGAATGGTCGATCTGCGCGTCGACGACCACCAGGACCCGATTCCAGAGCTCACCCGCCTTATGCACCTCTGGAGGCTGCAATTCGAGTCTCCGGATCCGGCCGACCTGGTGCCCGTCGATGAGCAGATGCTGGACCGGCTCCGGCACAGCCTGCAGCGGCTGGGACGGGTAGGGACCACAGCATCTCGGGACGAGACGTTGGACGCGCTTCAGGCGTGGGCCGGGATGGAGAACCTCGAGGAACGCTGCCGCAGCCGGGATCGCGTGGACCCGCTGCTCCTCAGCCTGCTCGAGGAGCGCGCTGCCGCCCAGCCCTGAGGGTTGGCGGCCCTGGTGGTCGCCTCGGAGAGCACCACGTCAGAGCTGACGCCTGTCAGAGGTCTTGGAATTTAGCTCCCCGATTCGAGCAGGTCCGGACCGCCGTAGCCCCACCTCCCACTGGCGCCGGCGGGCCCGGTCGGCCCGCTCGCCACCTCGACCCCACTGCCCCAGCGAGCTGGGTTGCGCCGCGCCAGCCAGTTCGGCACCAGCTGGACGAACCCGGCATAGATGGCCCACCCGAGCACGAGCGGGACGCCGAATCCCCAGATGTCCATCGCCATGTAGAAGTGAAAGTCCTGCGCGTCCACGTACTGCACGGCGGTCATCATCAGACCGACCAGGCCGAAGGCGACGTTCGTGATCACGAACGCCTGGGCGATGATCCTGGGCCTCTCCAGCCGCAACCGGTCAAGGGGGCGAAGGTCACCAGCGGGGGCGGGCTCTTGGCGCCAGCCGAACCAGAGGTTGCCAAGCATGATGGCCCAGCAGATGCCGCCCACCGAGAAGACGAGGATCCCAAAGTCCACCAGGTCCTGCTGCACGGCCACGGCCAGCCCAGCCGTGCCCGCATACACCCCTTCGTTCAGTAACAGGCCCCCGCCGGTCAGAAAGGCGGCCCCCAAAAAGCCGCTGACCAGGATCGCGGTCCAGTTGCGCACCCGCTGGCGATGCACCTCGTAGCACCCGCCCAAGGCACCCAGCACCTTCCACACCATGGGGGAGCCGAGCGCCCAGATCATCCACGGCGGCACGATCGCGGGCAGCCAGTCCACCGCCAGGTTGTAGTGGAAGTCATAGCCGTCCCAGGCGCGGAGCAGAACCATCACACCCCAGACCGCCATGGTGTAGATGAGCAGATATACGGCCGATCCGAACACCAATTCAAACCGCTTCTCGACCACCCGCTGGAGGCCCCCGTCAGGCCCCTGGAGCCACCCCGCGATCCGCCAGTAGAGCGGGATCCCCAAAACCATAATGATGAGCACCGGAGTGAACCAGGGCAGGATGTCCATCAGCAAGTTGAAGTGGAAGACGTAGGGGTTGGCGACCTTTAGCACCACCATCACCGCCCACACCACCAGCACGAACAGAAGCCCCAGCATGACTGCCGCGGTGGCGACCTCGAAGCGGCGGCGGACGAACGTCTCCCAGCTCATGCCCGAACCATGTTAGCGACCCGCCCCGGCCCGGAAACCCCGCCCCCGCACCCGTGCGCCGTCATCAAACGCCAAGCCCTCGGAAGATCAGGATCAGCCCCAGCAGAAGCAGGACCGCGGAGATCACTGCCAGGCACCCGAAATCGAAGCTGAGCAGCAGCCGGAGCCAGGTTCGCATTGGGCCCAGGGCCGGGGATCGCAGCGGCTTGGCTCGGGGATCGAGGGGCCCGGTGCGCGGTGCATTCTCGTCTTGCTCTGGGGGCTTGCCCCAGATGCTCCGCAGGGTCAGCCCCGCCGCAAACGCCATCAGCAGTCCAACCCCCACGATCAGGGAACCCAGCCCCACGCTGCCGCCGGGAGCAGCCGCCAGGATCACCGGCGACGCTCGCATCGCCCGGTCGGTTCCCGGCCATGCGGCTCAGGAAAGTCGACGGTACTCGCTCCGGGCGGAGCGGATCCAGCCTCCTAGGGCCACCAGCACGATGACTAGCCCGATGATCAGCACCGCATACTTGGTGATGGTCCCCACCAGGCTCATGGCCACTCCTATGGCCAGCACCACCGGCCAGAAGCTGGGCCCGGGAAGGTGCTCCGCGCCGTCGTGTTCGTCGGGCGCCGGCATCCCCTGGTCAGCCATGGGAGGCGCCCAGATACAGCGTGGCCCAGGCGAACGCGACCGCCAGCATGAGGATCGCGATGACGGTGAGGGTGATCCCCAGCCGCATGTTGCCGCCGGCACTCTTGCGTTGCACTAACCTTCCTCCGTCGATGTTCGGGACCCCAGTTTAAGCTCCCGGACCGGGCCCGACCTGGAGACGGCCTCGTCCACTTCGCGGAGCGCTCTGGGGCTGGAGTCGGCCCCGGTGAGCCAGCCCATGGTGGCGAGCACCACCATCGACACCCAGATCGCCGCGGCCAGGGCGATGTGCAGGTCCTGGAGGGCGTCCGGCGCCGAGAGGGTGGCGACCAGCCCGCCGACGGCGATCTGCGCCAGAAGCAAGACCGCGGCCAGATCCGCGATGATGCGGGCTCCCGGCACCTGCCGCCAGCGCCGCGCCACGTGCATCACGAAGAGCACGATGAAGATGGACACGATCAGGACGGTGAAGCGGTGCGCGTACTGGATGGCGACCAGGGGTGCGGCTATGCCATGGGCGGTGCAGAAGGGCCAGGAGGGGCACGCATAGGTTGCCCCGCCGTCAACCACCATGGAACCCGAGATCAGCAGGACGAACGTCAAACCCACGGTCGCGTAGCCAAGGGGGCCAAGCCGCCTCCCGGCCGTCGGCCTGCGCGCCACGAACACCGCCGCCACCGTGACCCAGGTCACCGCCAGCACGATCAGCCCAAACAGCAGGTGCAGGGCGACCGTGATCGGCGCATTGTGGGTGATCACCGTGATCGCTCCGAGCGCGATCTGGATCGCGATCACACCCAGGGCAGCTGTCGCCGGAACCACCACGGAACGCCGGTCGCGGGCGAGCCGCCAGGCGGCGACGGCGGTGAGGACCACCAGCACGGTGACCAGCGCCACCACGTAGCGATGCGACTGCTCCAGGAGAGCGTGAAAGTGGTCGATCGGGCCCAGCTGGCCGTAGCAGAGTGGCCAGCCGGGACAGCCCATCCCCGACTCAGTGACCCTGACGGTGCTCCCGAGGATGATCAGGAAGTAGGTGACCACCCCAGTCGCCAGTGCCAGGGCCGCGAGGATCGCAGGTGGCCGGCGTCCACTCGGGGACGGCGCGGCCGTGCTCACGGCAGGACGGCACCCGGCGGATTGGTCGCGTTGCCCGCCAACCGGAAGTCGCGCAAAGGACGGTTGCTCTCAATCGGAGGGAGCTCCTTGGTGAAGTTCTCGGGCGGCGGCGGCGAGGCCGCGAACCACTCCAGCGAGTTCCCCTCCCAGGGATCGTTGACCGCGTTCTTGGGCCCGTGCAGCGAGATCGCCACGTTGTACAGGAAGATCATGATCGCGATCGCGATGATGTAGGAGCCGATCGTCTCCAGCAGGTTGAGCGGCCCCCAGCCGCTGGCGGCGCTGTAGGTCGCGATCCGTCGCGGCATCCCCATCACCCCCAGGAAGTGCATGGGCATGAAGGTCAGGTTGAACCCGATCAGCAAAAGCCAGAAGTGCCACTTGCCGAGGCGCTCATTGAGATAGCGCCCGAACATCTTCGGCCACCAGTAGTAGAGGGCGCCGAAGACCGCGAACAAAGATCCACCCACCAGGACGTAGTGGATGTGCGCCACCACCCAGTAGGTTCCGTTGAGCTCGTAGTCGATGCCCAGCGACGCCAGGAAGACACCATCGAGGCCCCCGATCAGGAACATCAGGATGAAGCCCACCGCGAACAGCATCGCCGAGGTGTAACGGATCGAGCCCCCCCACATGGTGCCCAACCAGTTGAAGATCTTCACCCCGGTGGGGACCGCGATCACCATCGTCGCCGCCATGAAGAAGATCTGGACCGGCAGAGGCAGGCCCACCGTGAACATGTGGTGGCCGAAGACCATGAAGCCCAGCACCCCGATGGCGGCCATGGACATCGCCATGGCCCGATAGCCGAAGATCGGCTTGCGGGTGAAGACCGGCAAGATCTCCGAGATCACCCCGAAGCCGGGCAGGATCATGATGTAGACCGCCGGGTGGGAGTAGAACCAGAAGATGAGCTGGTAGAGGATCACGTTCCCCCCGTGGGCGGGGTTGAAGAAGTTGGTGCCCAGCTGCCGGTCCATGAGGACCATGGCAAGCGCGGCCGCCAGGAAGGGCGAGGCCAGGAGAACCAGCGCTGAGGTGACCTCGATCGCCCAGACGAAGAGCGGCAGGCGAAACCAGGTCATACCGGGAGCGCGCATGCGGTGGATGGTGACCAGGAAGTTGACCGCGCCCATGACCGAGGCGATCCCGAGAATGTGCAGGCCGAGGATCCAGAGGTCCTGGCCCACCTGGGGCGAGTAGAGCTTCTCGGTCAGCGGCACGTACCCGGTCCAGCCGGCGGCGGCACTGCCCCCGAAGAAGAAACCGCTGTACATCACCAGCCCCCCCAGGGGGATGAGCCAGAAGGCGAAGGCGTTGATGCGGGGGAAGGCCATGTCCTTGGCCCCGATCATGAGGGGGAGCATGAAATTGCCGAACGCGCTCCAGACCGGGATCACGAACAGGAAGATCATCGTGGTCCCGTGCATGGTGAAGAGCTGGTTGTACTGAGAGGCCGTCAA
Organism: bacterium; assembly: GCA_021791345.1. The sequence goes on along the minus strand of JAJYWT010000098.1, from coordinate 21,102 downwards.
AAGGTCGTTGTTGGGCTCAGCCAGCTGGGTGCGGATCAGGAGGGCCATAAGCCCGCCGATCAGGAAAAACGCCATGGTCGTCCAGAGGTAGAGGAGCCCGATCCGCTTGTGATCGGTGGTCGTGACCCAATCCCAGACGTTCTGGTAGCCCCGGTAGCTCGGTCGGCTCAGCGGCAGCTCGGCTGTTGCCATGGTTGGTTGGCCCTCGTCAGGTGGAAAGGTGCTGGACGTAACTCTGGTACTGCGCCATCGTGACGACCTTGACCGTGATCAGCATCTGGTCATGGCCGACTCCGCAGAACTCGTAACACTGGCCCCCGTAGGTCCCGATGCGGTTGCCCTCGATGAACGCGTGGTTCACGATCCCCGGGAGAGCGTCGATCTTGGCCCCGAGCTGGGGAACCCAGAACCCGTGGATCACATCCAGGGACTCGGTGGAGATCTCGACGGGCACGTTGACCGGGATCTCCAGGGTCCGCAGGGAGTACTTGCCGTTGGGATAGTAGAAGGTCCAGTAGAACTGCCGGCCGATCACCTTGACATGGAGTTCCTGACGGGCGGCGGGACTCGCGGGGTTCGGGCCGTGACGAAGGTAGCTCACGTTCACCAGGGTGAGCACGAACAGGACCGCGAGCACCACCAGGGGTCCGATGGTCCAGGCCAGCTCCACCCGGTTGTTCCCATGCACCTGTCGGGGCATCTCCTCGGGGGAGCGGCGGCGGAAGTGGACCGCGGCGTAGACAATGCCACCGCCCACGCCCAGAAGCACCACCAAGGAGACGGCGGTGAAGACCCAGAAGAGCATGTCGATGGTGTCCACCGACGGCCCTCCGCCGTTCAAGAAGTTGGTGTTGCGCGCCCAGACCGGCAGCGCCGCAGTTGCGGCCGCCGCTACCCCCAGCCCCAACCCGAGAGCCGCCTTGGCGCCGATCCAGCTCCGCCCCGACTTCAACCTTTCCTCCCAGACGGACCGGGTGATCCTGATGGCGGATCAAATGCCCTCCACGAGCCGCTCGAGGGAGTATGCCCAAGCGTCGATCTCACTGTCAATCCTGATTTGGGCCTCCGAGGCGCCGCCGTGACGGGGCTAAGATGGACTCGTATTCACCGGGGGAAGGCCCAAGGGGGATGTGCATGGCAACTGCTTCGGCGAGCGACCCGCTAGGCGTCCGGAGAACCCTTGGGCCTGGGGGGCCGGTGTATTACAGCCTGGCCCGCCTGAAGGAGCAGGGGCTGGCCGAGCCGGACCGGCTGCCGGTCACGGTCCGGTTGTGGCTGGAGATGCTGCTGCGCCAGGCCGGCTCTCAGCACGCAACCCCTGAGGACGCCCTCCTGCTGGCCAGGTGGAGTCCCGGTCGGACCGCGGATCAAGAGCTCCCCTTCTTCCCGTCTCGGGTTCTGCTCCAGGACTTCACGGGGGTGCCCGCGGTGGTGGACCTCGCGTCCATGCGCTCGGCGATGGCAGAGCGCGGCGGGGATCCCGAGCGGATCGATCCCTTGGTGGACGCCGACCTGGTGATCGATCACTCCGTCCAGGTGGACGCCTACGGCAGCCCGCGGGCCTACAACGTGAATCTGGAGCGCGAGTACGAGCGCAACGCCGAACGCTACAGCCTGCTGCGCTGGGCCCAGCAGGCCTTCCGGGGCTTCCGGGTGGTTCCCCCCGGCATGGGCATCGTCCACCAGGTCAATCTGGAATACCTGGCCCGGGTGGTCACGCTCCGGCCAATGGATGGTGAACAGGTCGCGATCCCGGACACTCTGGTGGGCACGGACTCCCACACCACCATGGTGAACGCCCTGGGGGTGCTGGGCTGGGGCGTCGGGGGGATCGAGGCCGAGGCGGCGATGCTGGGGCAGCCGATGCTCCTGGGGATGCCGACGGTGGTCGGAGTCCACTTCAAGGGACAGCTGCAACCCGGGGTCACGGCCACCGACCTGGTGCTGCGGGTCACCCAGTGGCTGCGGGCGCACGGGGTGGTCAACAAGTTCGTCGAGTTCGCGGGTGATGGGCTGGGCGGGCTGTCCCTGGCGGACCGCGCCACCCTCTCCAACATGGCTCCGGAGTACGGGGCGACCGCGGCGCTCTTCCCGGTTGACCAGGTCGTGGTCGACTATCTCCGCACCACCGGGAGGAGCCCGGAGCAGATCGCGTTGGTGGAGGACTACACCAGGGCTCAGGGGCTGTTTCGGGAGCAGGGGGCCCCGATCCCCACCTTCAGCGAGCTGCTGGAACTCGACCTCGACTCGATCGAGCCCAGCGTCGCCGGCCCCAAGCGCCCCCAGGATCGGGTGCCCCTGGGGGCAACCGAGGAGAGCTTCACCTCCAATTTCACGCCGGCGCAGCCGGCCGAGAGCCGGCCCGGCCACGGCGTCCTCGAGGATGGCTCGGTCGTGATCGCCGCCATCACGTCCTGCACCAACACCTCCAACCCCGGGGTGATGGTGGCGGCCGGGCTGCTGGCGCAGAAGGCGGTCGCAAGAGGGCTGCGGCCGGCGGACTTCGTCAAGACCAGCATGGCCCCGGGGTCACGGGTGGTCACGGACTACCTCGGCGACGCTGGCCTGCTGGAACCGCTGGCCCAACTGGGCTTTGACGTGGTGGGCTACGGCTGCACCACCTGCATCGGCAACAGCGGCCCGCTCCCCGACCCCGTGGCCACAGCGATCAGGGAGCGGGATCTGAGCGTGGCCGCGGTCCTCAGCGGGAACCGCAACTTTGAGGGGCGCATTCATCCGCTGGTCCGCGCGGCGTACCTGGCCTCGCCGCCTTTGGTGGTGGCGTTCGCCCTCGCGGGAACCGTCCGTCGCGACCTGACCCGCGAGCCCCTGGGACTGGACCAGGATGGCAACCCGGTCTATCTCTCCGAGCTGTGGCCGAGCTCGCACGAGGTGGCGGAGGTCATCCAGCGGTCGGTGCGGCCGGAGTTCTTCCATCGCGAGTACGAGCGCATCTTCAACGGGGATGAGCACTGGGCCGGGATGGACTCCCCGACCGGACCGACCTACCAGTGGCGGGAGAGCTCCACCTACATCCGCAAGGTGCCCCTCTTCGATGGCATCGCGGCCAACCCCGAACCGGTCGCCGACATCGTGGACGCCCGGGTGCTGGCCCTGCTCGGGGACTCGATCACGACCGACCACATCTCACCGGCGGGCTCGATCCCCGCGGACAGTCCGGCGGGCCAGTATCTGCAGGATCGGGACGTCGCGCCCCAGGACTTCAACAGCTACGGCTCGCGCCGGGGCAACCACGAGGTGATGATCCGCGGCACCTTCGCCAACGTTCGTCTGCGCAACCGCCTCGCCGACGGTCGCGAGGGAGGCTTCACCCGGCATTTCCCGGACAACCAGCTCACGACCATCTTCGACGCGGCTGAGCGATACCGGGCGGAGGGGGTGCCGCTGATCGTCATCGGAGGTCGGGAGTACGGCTCCGGCAGTTCCCGGGACTGGGCCGCCAAGGGGACCACCCTGCTGGGAGTCCGCGCGGTTTTGGCAGAGAGCTTCGAGCGGATCCACCGGAGCAACCTGGTCGGGATGGGGGTCCTGCCGCTGCAGTTCCAGCCCGGTCAGTCGGCCGAGCAACTGGAGCTGGACGGGACCGAGCGATACACCCTTAGGGATCTGGATAGGAAGCTGACTCCCGCAGCCGTGCTCTCGCTGCTGGTCACGAGAGCCGACGGATCGTCCCTGGAGGTCCCGGTGCTGGCCCGGGTCGACAACCAGACCGAAGTCGAATACCTCCGGCACGGTGGTGTCCTCCCCTACGTGCTGCGGCACTTCCTGAACTCTTGAGCTGGTGATAGCCCTGCACCAGAGCTCGCCGTCGAGGCGGGTGCTGCAAGGCATGGGAGCGCTGCGCGAGCTCCGAGCGGAGGTGGACCGCGCCGAGATGAGCAGGGTGGTGCTCGTGACCAGCGCCACCCTGGCGAGCTCCACCCTCTTGGTCCGGGCCGCCGAGGAGCTGCTGGAGGGTCGGCATCAGGCGACCTTCGCGGGGATCCGGGAGCACACCCCCGAGACCGCGGTGGATGAGCTGGCGGAGCTCCTCGGGCAGACGTCCGCGGACGGGGTGGTGAGTTTCGGCGGCGGCAGCGTGATCGACGGTTGCAAGGCCGCGATCCACCGGCGCCTGCCGGAGCACGTCCAGCACGTGGCGGTCCCCACCACCCTGTCCGGGGCGGAGTTCACCGCCTCCGCCGGGCTCACCGACGAGGCCACCCGCCGCAAGCGCGGCCTGACGGATCCTTCGGCCGCTCCCCAGCGGGTCATCCTCGATCCCGAGGTCACGCTGCCGACGCCGCCGCGTCTGTGGCTGTCCACGGGGATCCGTGCCCTTGACCACGCCGTGGAGACCATCTGGGCCCCTGAGCGGGACCCACTCACCCGGCTGCTGGCGCTGGAGGCCATCCGGGGGCTCCGGCACAGCCTGCCCGAGAGCCGGCGGCGACCGGATGACTTGGCGGTGCGGGAGCGAGCGCAGGTCGCGGCATGGTGGGCAGCGCTCGGTCTGGCGGGCAACACCATGGGACCGAGCCATCACCTGGGGCGGCTGCTGGGGGCGACCTTCTCAATCGGCCATGGGATCACCTCGTGCGTCTTCCTGCCCGCCACCATCGACCACATGGCGGCGACCGACCCCAGTTCGGTGGCGGTGCTGCAGGACGCATTCGAGGTCGCCGGCCCGGAGCTGGTCGGAAGGGCCTGTCGGGCCTTCATACAAGATCTGGGTTTGCCGACCTCGCTAACGGAGGCGGGGCTCCCTGCCCGGGATCTGCCGGGGTTTCTGGCGATGGTCCCGGAGGATTGGCGCCCCATCGCCACCGCCTGCGCCTGATTCGAACCGCCATCAGGGCTCGGCAGGGGCCACCTGGACCAGGGGAGGAGGTGCCCCCTTCACCCGGATCCGATTGGCCAACACCGACCCCAGGAGGATCAGGGCGAACCCCAGCCCGATTCCGGCGGTGAAGCGCTCGTGCAGGATGGCGACTCCGAGGAGGACCGCGACCGCCGGGTTCACATACGTGATGACGGTGGCCCGGATCGGGCCGATCTCCGCGATCAGCTGGAAGAAGAGGATGAACGCGGTGGCGGTGCAGACCACCCCGAGCAGCAGAATCGAGGCCAGCGCCGTAGCCCGGGGGACAGCGCTGGGAGCGGTGAGCAGCGCGAAGGGCAGATAACCCAGGGCGCAGAGGCCCAGGGAGCAGGCCACCACCCCCAGGCCGGGAAGGTCGGCCAACCGTCTAGCGAGGATCTGCGGCCCCAGCGCGTAGCACACGATCACCACCGCCATCTCCAGTCCCGCCGCCACAGTCATGGTCCGTAGATCGAACCCGAGGACCGCCACCACCCCGACGAGCCCGATCACGAGTCCTAGGAGCTGGGCCCGCCCCAGGGCCTCCCGCCGGCCCAAGAGGGACACGATCACGGTCCCCACCAGCGGCACGGCCGCCACCAGCAGGCCAGAGAGTGAGCTGCTGATCCGAGTTTCCGCCTCGGAGAGCAGCACCCACGGCAAGGCGATCTCGATCGCGGTGTACGCGACAAGGGGCCGCCAGCGCCGGAACACCGGGGTTACCTGGCCTCGAGCCAGGGCGATCGGCAGCAGCAGCACGGCACCCACTGCCGTGCGGCTGAAGACCAGGAAGACCGGGGAGACACTCTCCACGGACACGCGGATCAAGAGGTAGGGAAGCCCCCATATGATCGACATGGCGGCGAACAGCAGCCACCCTCGCTTGGTCATGTCGTTGATTTTGGAGATCGGAGACTGCGGTAGCTGGTCAGGAACGGACAACCCGGTGCCCTGGCCGTGCCGTGAACCGCCGGAGCGGGCTCGGCGAACCGTCCGGCTCCCCCTGACCTCCTACGGGGCACCCCGGACCACGGCGATCGCCAGGCCGTCGTAGCCCTTGACCCCTACGGTCTGGATTGCGGTCGCGGACAGGCGAGGATCCGAGCCCATCGTCTGGAGCATCGTGCGCGTGCCGATGACCGCAGCGTCGGTGCCAGACTCGTCGAGCACGGAGCCATCGCGCACGACGTTGTCCACGATGATCGTGCTGCCGGGTCTGGTGAGCCGAAAGGCCCAGGAGAGGTACTCCGGGTTGGACGGCTTGTCGGCATCTATGAAGACCATGTCGAAGGGATCAGCCTGCTCCGCCTCCAGCTGCGGCAACACCTGCAGCGCGGGACCGAGCCGGAGGTGGACCACCTCGGTGAGGCCTGCTCGCTCCAGATTCGCCCACGCCACCTCCGCGTGCGCCGGTTCGACCTCGATGGTGACCAGGGTGCCGCCGGGCGGGAGCGCGCGACCGAGCCAGATGGTGCTGTACCCGCCGAGCGTCCCAATCTCCAGGATTCGCCGGGCGCCGGTGGCCAGCGCGATGATCTGCAGCAGCTTTCCCTGCGCGGGCGAGACCGCAATCTGGGGAAGGCCGGCCTCCTTGGAAAGCCTCAGCGCCTCGTCGAGGACCGCGTCGGAGCCGACCACGGTCGCGGCGAGGTAACGGTCGACCGCGTCCCAGATCGCGTCATGCACGGAGAGAGTCTACGGTCGTGGGTCACTCCGTGCGGGACGAATCCGCCTGGGCGCTGCCGCGTCGAGACCGAAGTTCCCGAACCGGCTCCAGCCGCTCGGGCAGGCGCCCGTGCCCCCAGCAGGACTCGAACCTGCGCACCCGGCTCCGGAGGCCGGCGCTCTATCCACTGAGCTATAGGGGCGAGGGGCGACTAGAGGATGGAGGCCAATTGGAAGCGGTTGCCCACCCTCACGCCCAGGACCAGCCTACTCGTCCTCGTCGCCGATCGTGAACATCAGGCCGTCCTGGACGTCGTAGAGAGCGTCCATCCACTCGGCGATGGTCACGTCCTCCGCCCGCCGGTGACTGAGGACATGTCCCTCCCGGGTCAGCAGCTTGCGGCACTGGGTGCGGAGGGCGACCGGAACCGTCACTTCGTCCGCGATGTTCAGCTGTTCGAGTTCGTTGAGCAGGCGGTCCACGAACAGGATCTTGTTGCGACGAGCATTGCGCTCCTGGCGCGAGATGTGGTCAACCTCGTAGAGCTTGGAGATCTCGTGCGACGTTTCGGCAATGGTGGGCAAGGTCATTCCCTATGGAGTCAATGGGCGGCTGACGTCATGCCTGCCTGGACCGGTATCCCCGCAGGCTGGGTCCATCGTAGGCCGCCCAACTGGAATCGTCAATACAAGGCCAGACCTGGGGGCAAACCCGGCTGGGCCCTGAAGCCGGCAGGATTCCGGCAGGCTGCGGGCGGTTCCACCGTGGTCGGCGGCGTCACTGCAGCTCCTGACATGCGCTGCCAGGCGGGGAGTGCCGGCTGGGAGTCCGGACCGAGCCTCCCTCCCCCAGGCCCAGATCCCCGGCCGGGATGAGGGTCTCGCCGGTGCCTGTCCGCAGTCTTAGCCGACCCTCCGGATCCACACCGACAAGCTGCCCCTTGACCAGGAGGCCACCCACGTCCACCTCCACGGATCGTCCCACCCAGACCAGCCGCCGCCCCCAGTCCTCCGCCATGCTGGCGAATCCGCCCTCACGCCATTGGCGGTACCTCCGATCGAGGCTGGAGATGAGCTGGAAGGCGACATCCCCAAAGTCCAGGGCCGGCCCCTCGAGGTCCAACGCGGTGCCCGCGCCCGGGGGGCGCTGGGAGGGAGCCAGTGCCCGCCAGGCGACGTTGCAGCCGATCCCGACCACCGCAGCCGGGGCAGTCAACCCGTCCGGCACCTCCACCAGGACCCCCGCCACCTTGCGCCCCTGGATCAGGCAGTCGTTGGGCCACTTGAGCTCCGTTGCGGGGCCACCGGCCCTCTCGATGCCCTCAGCAACCGCCAGCCCCACCGCCAGCCCGAGGCTGCCTTCGCGCACGAGCGCTCGCGGGGGGCGCAGGACCGCCGAGAACATCACCGCGGTCGCGGGTGGGGCGAGCCACCGCCGACCCGCTCGACCACGGCCCTCCGCCTGCACATCCGCCAGGAAGACCGCCCCCTCGTCGACTCCCACCGCCGCCGCCGCCAGGGCCAGCTCCTGCGTGCTGCGCACTCGGCTGAAGCCCTGCGCGTGGTAGGCGAGACCCGCAGCGGTCAGACGCCAGTTGAGCCGGCGAGCATCAACTGCGCGCTCAGCCACGCCCATGCGCCTCCAGCGGGGCGTCCAAAAGTGGTGCTGAGACGGTGATCACTCTCGTATACTGCGGCCTCGTGGAGAACTGGGAGCGGATAGAGCTCTTCAGCTCCTTCCTGAAACTGTCCGGCGAGATCGAGGTGGTGCCGCCGCTGCGCTTGACGGATGTGGTCAATCGGATGACCGAGTACCTGGAGGTGCGCCAGCTGACCCTGGACCCGCTGGCGAGCACATATCCCGTCATCAGCACCGTGGAAGAGTCCGCGATGGTGTCGAAGCGATCCATCCTCATAATCGCCCCAACTGGCGGAGCCACCCCCGACCTGGGCGGACGGCGCGCGCTGATGGAGCAGAAGGTGGCGCACCAGGTGGCCCTGACCATCGACACCTTCTCCTTGGTCTGTGAGGTTTTCCTGGAGCCGCGGCTCAGCCTGCGCGAGACCCTCGAGCGCAGCGTCGACGACTTCCTCGCCGTGCGCAATTTGAACGCCGTGTGGTTGCCCGCGCTGACTCATGAGCGGGTCACGGTCCAGCGCCCGTTCGCCCTGGTGCACCCTCGCCAGATCCTAAGCTTCTCCGAGCGCGGATCCACGCCGCTCTGAGGTGACGGGGCAGGCATCGGTTGCCAGGGTCCGGGACGCGGCCACCGTGGTTCTGCTGGGGGACCCCGCCGGGGCCGGCCAGGCGCCGACGGTCCTGCTCCTGGAGCGCCCCGCGCACGCCAGTTTCGCCCCCGGTAGCCTGGTGTTCCCCGGCGGGTCAGTGGACGAGGCCGATAGGGATCCCGCGTGGGCGGACTTGAGTCAGCTTCCCGACGACGCGGGCTTCGATCCGCGCGCTCCGCTGGCCATCCGGATCGCCGGAATCCGCGAGACCTTCGAGGAATCCGGCATCCTGCTGGCGCGCCGTGACGATGGCGCGCCGCTGACCGACGCCGACTGGAGCGGCATGATCGAGATCCGCCATCGCCTGCGCGCCGGGGGCGCCGCGATCTTCCGGAGCGAAATGGCCGCTCACGGGCTGAAACCCGACGTGCGATCGCTCAGGTTCTGCGCCCACTGGATCACCCCGGAGGGCCTGCCCCGCCGTTTCGACACCCGCTTTTTTATGACGGTTCTTCCACCGGGCCAGACCGCTCAGGCAGACCCTCTGCGTGAGCATGTCTCGCTGCAGTGGGCCGATCCCGCAGGTGCCCTGGCCAGTGCCGAGGAGGGGCTTGCCCAGCTGCTGCCACCGACACGGGCGGTGCTGCGGCAGGTGGCCCTGGCTCGCTCCGTCGACGAGGCTCTGTGCCGGGCGCAGGAGGAACCGATCGAGACCATCCAGCCGGTCCTAAGAGATGTGACCGAGGAGAATTTCCCAGGGTTGGATGTCTCAAGGTTGGATGGGAGGCCCCCGCAGGATTGAGGAGCCGGTATCAGCCGCCTCGTCCGGCCCAGATGATCGGTCCACGGGGGACAAGCGTCCCACGGCTCGCGCTCCCGCCGGGGATGTCGGCTCGCACGAAGATCTGGGAAAGCTGACATGAGGCGGGATGTGGTCCGGGACTCCATGGAGTCCGGCAGCCGCCCGGGCCGGCCGTACGGTCGGGCGGTGACGGAGGGCCGCCGCCGGTCGAGGGGCGGCGGTCAGGTGCGACCGTGCTTGGGCTCCGGGAAGTAGGGGCGTCAATGAAATCGGGACAGTTCGAGATGGTCCGAGCGGCCAACCCCGGCCCCCTCACGGGTCCCGGCACCAACACCTGGATCTACGGCTGGGAGGAGGTCGTGGTGATCGACCCGGGCCCGCTCCAGATGGAGCACCTCAGCAGGATCGTGGCGACCGCTGGGCGGATGGGGCGGATCACCGCTTTGGTCTGCACCCATCACCACGAGGACCACGTCGAGGGAGCTCGGGAGCTGAGCCGTCTGACCGGGGCGCCGCTGGCGCTCTTCCACACCCGGGCCCAGCAGCTGTCTGACCTTCCCCTTCACGACGGTGACCGAGTGCTGGCCGGACGCTGTGAGCTGTCAGTGGTGCACACGCCCGGGCACGCGTCCGACCACATCTGCCTCTACGCGGCTCGCGATGCCATCCTGTTCACGGGCGACCACGTGCTGGCGGGGACCACCAGCGTGATCTGGCCCCCGGACGGGGACATGGACGACTACCTCACTTCGCTGGCGAGGGTCAACGCGCTGCCGGCGCGAATGCTCCTGCCCGGGCATGGCGACCCCATAGCCGACCCGAAGGAGGCCGTCCGCCGCCTGATCGATCACCGTCTGGAGCGAGAGGGGCAGATCCTCGCAGCCCTGGGACGCGGCCCGGCGCGCCCGGAGCAGCTGGTGCCGCACCTCTACTCCGAATATCCGAGGGAGGTCTGGGCCGCGGCTGCCAAGACCGTGTTGGCTCACTGCCTGCGCCTGGAAAAGCAGGGGCGGGTGTGGCGGCAGCAGACTGACGCCGGGCCGGAGTTCGGGCTGTGCGACCCTGAGTCGACGCTTCCCTGACCCAAGCGGAGCGAGCTCGCGGTCCGGCCGAGCTCAGCCGAGGTGGAACGGCAGGTGGGCCAAGGTCCTGGTCATGACCCCGGTCGGTCCCTTGGGCACCAGGGGGGTCAGCAGTGGCTCGGCATGGTATGAGGAGGCCGCGATGTCCAGGTGCACCCAGGGGTGGTCGCTGACGAACTCGCGGATGAAGATGGCGCCGTTGATGGTTCCCGCGGCGGGGATCCCAGCCGTGTTCCTGATGTCGGCGATGTCGCAGGTCAAAGCCACGTCGTGCTCGGGAAGTAGGGGCAGCTCCCAGACCCGCTCGCCTGCCTCCAGGGCGGCGGACCGCACCGCGGCGACCAGGTCGGGGCTGTTGCCCATGGCGGCGGTGACCGGGTGTCCGAGCGCGATCGAAACCGCCCCGGTCAGGGTCGCCACATCAACCACATGCGTGGCTCCCTGGCTGATGGCGTAGCAGATCGCGTCGGCCAGCACCAACCGCCCCTCCGCATCGGTGTTGTTGATCTCGATCGTCTTGCCATTCATCGCCGTGACCACGTCCCCGGGCTTGGTGGCACCTCCCCCCGGCATGTTCTCCGTCAGCGGTGCGACCGCCATCACCTCGATGTGCGGCTCGGTCTTGGCGATCACGCTGATCGCCTGCACGACCGCTGCGGCCCCGCTCATGTCCGACTTCATGGTCACCATTCCCGGGTTCGGCTTGAGGGAGATGCCTCCGGTGTCGAAGGTGATTCCCTTGCCCACCAGGGCGAGCACCCTTCCACTGCGGTCCGAGGCGCGCGGCCGGTAGCGCAGTGCGATCAGCTTCGGAGGCTGGTGGGAGCCGCGCGCCACGGCCAGCAGCGCACCCATGCCGAGCTTTTCCATTTCCGGACGGTCCATCACCTTGAGACTGAGACCCCCATCCTTGGCGACCCGCTCGGCCACATGGACGAAGTCGGTCGGGGTGAGATGGTTGCTGGGCCGCCACTGCAGTATCCGGGTGGCATTGGTCGCGTCGGCCAGCCGGGCGCCAGCGGCCAGCGCCTGGGCCAGGTCCGACCCGGTGCCCAGGCCGACCACCAGCACTTCGGTGATCTGGGCGGTGGACTCGGCCTTCTTGAACTCTCCCAGGTGGTAGTTGCCGAGGCCCACGCCCTCGGCGATGGCGCGGGCTGGTGATTGCGAGGTCTGACCGGTCACCGGTGCCGCCAGCGCCTCGCGGACATTGCCGTCCACCACCACCGCAACTCGCGAGCAGTACGGTCGCAGATCGCGGGCCGCGAACTGCAGGGCATTGCGCAAGCGATACCCGTCGAGCTGATCGGCCCTCCCCAGGGAGAGGAACAGCACCCGAGGTGCGGCGAGCCGGCCCAGGCTGGGCATCAGCTTGCGCTCGGGGAACTTGCCGGTTGCCTCGCCGGCGGCCAGCATCCCCTGCCACACCCCACCCAACGCGCGATCGATCTTCCGGCCATGCTCGCCTAGGGCCTCTCCCTGCAGATAGGGCACGATCAGGCAGTCCGCGTCGATCTTGGTCACGTCGGTCGAGATGGCGGTGGCTTGCACTGGCTACTCTCCTTGGCTTGGTTGGGGCTGCCGATCCGAGCTGGCGCCCGGGGCGAGGGCCGGAGGCACTCGCCTTCGGCCCAGCCCGGCTCGGAGCTCCTCGACATCCTGCTCGGTGAAACGGAGTCGGCCGATGGTGTCCTCGGCCGAAGGATGAGCGCGGCCCTCGCGAATCCAGTTGACGATCACCTGGGGTTTGACCCCCAGCCGCGCCGCCACCTCGACCGGTCCCATGAGTTCCCCGGCCGGTGGCACCGCAGGGGCCGGTGGCTCGGGCCTGCTCTCGGCCTCCCGGTCAATGGTGGGGGTCAAACCTGACCTGTTCGACCTCTGGCAGCCACCCCCGGATGGCATCCGCCAGCGTTGCCCGCAAGGAAGAGGTGAGCACCGTCACGTAGTTGGACGAGGGATGGGCTTGCACCACCACCACCTCAGGGGTCGGCCGGGTGACGAAGATGCTGTCGGCCCCAGGGCCGGACTCAACCACACCCCGCACCCTGGCGGTCAGTTCCAAGTCATCCACGGGTCCAATGATCGCAGATTGATCGAGCCGCCCCGCCCTCCAAGCGCACGGCTGCCTCGACGCTCGGCAGCCCGTTTGCGGTACGAGATCGGCTCCGGCGGCCGGCTCGACCGGGTCCGCCGCGCCCGTCGGGGTGACGACTCCGGTGAAGGAGGGGTGAGATTCGGCATAATCGCGGCGTTGGCCGACTTCGTCCCCGTTTGCAACGCAGCTGACATTCCCGCCGGCACAGGCAGGGTGGTCGACGCTGATGGCGTGGAGATCGCCGTGTTCAACACCGATGGGGTGTATCACGCCCTGGAGAACGCCTGCGCCAGTGGCGGCTCGATCGGTGAGGGCCAGTTGCGCGGCTACGTGGTCACCTGCCCCTTGGACGGCGAACCGTACGACGTCCGGACCGGCATATCCCCGGTGTCGGACGCAATCTTCGTTCGCCACTTCGACGTCCGGGTGAGTCCCCGGGGCGAGGTGCTGGTCCGCCTGGAGCCCACCGAAGATGAGGATGAACAGCTCTGAGCCAGCGCCTGGCCGCGATTGACGTCGGCTCCAACACCATCCATCTGCTGGTGGCGTCGCTCGAGCCGGAGGGGCTGACGAGAAGGCTGCACCATGTGGAGATGGTCAACCTTGGCCATGAGGTCGCGGCTCGGGGACGGCTGGGTGAGGTCCTCACGGCCACGGTGACCGAGTCGGTGCGGGCGATGGTGGAGATGGCCAGAGATGACGGCGCGGAAGCGATCGGAATGGTGGCCACCGAGGCGGTGCGCAACTGTGCCGACTCCCAGCAGCTGGTGGCTTCGGTTCAGGAGGCGACGGGGCGGACGCTCCGGATCCTGACCGGGGAGGCGGAGGCCCGCCTGAGCTACCTCGGCGCCACCGCCTTCAAGGTGCAGGCCGGAGAGCCCGCGATCGTGGCGGATGTGGGCGGGGGCAGCACCGAGGTGGTTCGCGGAGTGGGCACGCGCCCCCAGCAGGGGGTGAGCCTCAAGCTGGGTTCCGACCAGCTGCTGACCATGGTGGGGGCCGCTGATCCGCCCACCAGCCAGCAGCAGGCGCACGCGGCCGCCCGCGTGTCGATGATGCTGGAGGGAGCTCCGCGGGCCGACCCCTTCATCCATCTGCTGGCCACCGGGGGCACGGCCTCCAACGTCCCGGTAGTACTCCGGCTGCGACCCCCGGCCTCCGAAGAGGACGGTGATGCGCTCCGGCCCGAGGTCGGCGCGGCCTGGCAATTTCTCACGCGCAGCCAGATCGCTCAGGCCCTGGAGTTGGTCCTCACTCGCCCCAGCGACCAGCTGGCGTCGGAAACCGGCCTCAGCGGGCGCCGGGCCAGACTGATGGCTGGGGGCCTGATCATCCTCTCGGGGCTGCTGGAGCGCTATCAGGGCGAAGGGGTCACGGTGACGGAGCGCGGGCTGCGCGACGGGGTGGTCCTGGCGGTGGCGGCTTCCCGCACTCGACGCCCTACCCGCACCGGCTGAGAAGGTCAGGCGATCCCGGGTCATGGCGGGGGCTGAGGGGTGTCCTGTCGCCTCCGGGCCCGTTCGGCCGCAGCCGCCCAGGAAGCCGGCACTCGCCCGTGCCGCGGCGGGCTCGATGGGGCCGGGCGACCGGGGATCGCTCCCCTTGGTCTAAGCTGGAGCCATGGCCCTCTTTGACTTCCACACCCACACCTCGATTTCCGATGGCCATGCAGCTCCGATGGAGATGGCCCGGCGCTGCCAGCAGAACGGGTACTCCGCCTACGTCTGCAGCGACCACGTGGATGAGGCGACCGTTGAACGCCGGGTCCCAGAGATCGTGGCGGCGTGTCTGCAGGTGACCCGTGAGCTGGACCTCCCCGCTGTCCCCGCAGTGGAGGTGACCCGAGTCGCTCCGGATCGCGTCGCTCGGGTCGCGGCCCGGGCGCGCTCCCTGGGCGCCCGGCTCGTGGTGGTCCACGGCGAGACCATCGGGGACTTCCCCCAGCCAGGGCTGAACCTCGCCGCCGCCCGCTGTCGTGACGTGGACATCCTGGGCCACCCCGGGCTGATCACGGAGGAAGCTGCGGAAGCGGCCCGGGAACAGGGCATCCACCTGGAGATCAGTGCGGCCGGTCTGCATGGAATGACCAACGGACACGTGGCCAAGATCGCGGCCCTGGTCGGCGCCAAGCTGGTCCTCGATTCGGATGCCCATCGGCCTGAGGCCCTTTTGACCTCCGAGCGACAGCGACAGCTGCTGCAGGGCAGCGGACTGGACATCGAGGAGATCCTTCGGGTGTCTCAGCGCGCCCCCCTGGAGATCCTCGCCCGCAACGGCATCGAGATCACCGTCCCCATCCCGGCGCCCTGATCCGGGTGCTCCGTAGGGGCTCGACCGCCCCTCAGCCTGGGGAGGGAGCGCTGGACGGGGAGGGGGGCGGGGGCGCGGACGGCCCTATCGGAGGCGGGGTGAGCTTCGACTTGTGATCCTTCTTGTGCTTGGGCGTCGGAGCCGAGGACGGGTAGTAGGGCGGTGGAGCGTAGGCTGAGTAGCTGGGGCTCGGGGTGTTGGTGGGCACCGACTCGATGTCCTGGAGCTCAGCCACGACCAGGGTCTGGTGGGGACCCACCGCGAAGGTGACGATCACGGCCTCGCCTGGGATGAGGCTGCCCAGGGTCGCCGGCCGGCCGCCTCGGGTCAGCTTGGAAGTGGCGGTGACCGTGGCCTCGACCGGTGGGCCGGAGGCGGGCTGAATCCCAATCAGACTCTGCGCCACCGAGACCGCCAGGATGGTGCCGTCCACAGGACTTCCGATCGGGACAGATGCGGCAGGGGTCGTTGAGGGGGCGAGCCGCGCGGCCCGGTGGGCAGGAGGGCCGTTGCTGGCAAAGATCGTGAACCGCGCCGCCAGCAGGCCCGCTGCGAGCAGACCCAGGGCCACCAACGCGAACAGCCCAAACACTCCCCGCGACAGCCCCCACCCCAGGCCGCCGCGCCGCTGCTGGCGTTTGACTCTGGCCCTCGAGCGGGGTCGGCGCTGGGGGCGACTCCCCTCTTGGGCCTGTGCCTCAGCCACGAACTCTCCTCCTCTGCCCCTGGGCCGACGGCGAGGTCACCGCCGGCATCCCATCACCGCTGGCGACCGCAGGTCCGGAGTCCCGGAGTATAGACGAACAGTCCCGCCAACTCCGGCCACTATCATCAAATCCCACGATGCCCTCTGAATACGATCACGCTGCCCTGGAGATGAAGTGGCGCCAGCGCTGGCAGGGGAGCCACATCTATGAGCCTGACCTGCTGACCGCTCCAAATCCGTACTACAACCTCATGATGTTCCCCTATCCCTCGGCGGAAGGGCTGCACGTGGGCAACATGTACGCCTTCGCCGGAGCCGATGCCCACGGTCGCTTCCAGCGCATGCAGGGCCACCAGGTGTTCGAACCGATGGGGTTCGACGCCTTCGGGATTCACAGTGAGAACTTCGCCCTCAAGGTGAACCGGCATCCCGCCGACCTGATCGCCGGCAATGTGGCCAACTTCCGCCGACAGCTGGAGCGGCTGGGCGGGCAATTCGACTGGAGCAAGACGGTCGCCACCACCGATCCACGCTACTACCGCTGGACCCAGTGGCTGTTCTTGCAGCTGTGGAAGGGCGGACTCGCCTACCGGGCTCGGCGCAACGTCAAGTGGTGCCCCACCGACCTCACGGTGCTGGCCGATGAGCAGGTGATGGGGGACGGGACCTGCGAGCGCTGCGGAACATTGGTCGTCGAGCGGGAGCTGGAGCAGTGGTTCCTGCGCATCTCCGCCTACACCGACAAGCTGTTGGCGAACCTGGACTGGCTGGATTGGTCTGAGAGCACCAAGCTCCTGCAGCGGCACTGGATCGGCCGCAGCGAAGGGGCACACATCGACTTCCCCATCGAGGGGCAGGAGCCGCTGCGAGTTTTCACCACCCGGCCGGACACCATCTTCGGTGCCACCTTCATGGTGCTGGCACCCAATCACCCGCGTACCCTCTCCCTCGCGTCACCCGAGCGGCGGGCCGCCGTTGCCGACTACGTCGCCGAGGCGGCGCGTCGGCGCATCGCGGGGGTGCGCAGCGACAGCGACCAACCCCAGGGCCTCGCGCTGGGACGCAACGCCCGCCATCCCCTGACCGGCGCGGAGATCCCGCTCTTCACGGCCGAGTACGTGCTCTCCGACTACGGCACCGGGGCGATCATGGCGGTTCCTGCCCATGATCAGCGCGACCACGCGTTCGCCACTGCGTTTGAGCTCCCCATCATCCCGGTCGTCACCGGGGAGTCCCGGGACGGCGCTCACAGCGGCTCGGGCACCCTCATCAACAGCGGTCCGTTCGACGGCCTGGGAGCGCCGGATCCGGCTCGGGAGATGGTGGTCGCGGCGCTCACCGAGCAGGGACTGGGGCAACGCCAGATCACCTACAAGTTGCGGGACTGGGGCATCTCGCGGCAGCGTTACTGGGGGCCACCGATTCCCGCCATCCACTGCCCGGTCCACGGGGCGGTCCCGGTTCCCGAGTCGGAGCTGCCGGTGCTGCTCCCCCACATCGACGACTTCCGACCGCTGGGGACGGGCGAGTCCCCACTGGCACGCGACCCGGATTTCTACAACACCACCTGTCCGGTTTGCGGGGGACCCGCCAAGCGCGAGACCGATGTCTCCGACAACTTCCTCGACAGCGCCTGGTACTACCTGCGTTACCCGTCAGCGGACCGCGACGATGTCGCCTTCGACCGCGCGCTCACCCGGCGTTGGCTACCGGTCGACACCTACATCGGGGGCAATGAGCACGCGGTGCTGCACCTGCTCTACTCCCGCTTCATCGCCATGGCGCTCCATGACCTCGGCTGGCTTGACTTCGACGAGCCGTTCAAGCGCTTTCGGGCGCACGGCATGATCACCAAGGACGGCGCCAAGATGTCCAAGTCACGCGGCAATGTGGTGGTGCCGGACGAGTACATCGAGCGATTCGGCGCGGATGCCTTTCGGCTTTACCTGCTTGCCATGGGACCGTTCTCGGAGGGCGGGGACTTTCGCGACACCGGCATCAATGGCCCCCAGCGGTTCCTGAACCACGTATTCCGCCTGCTCGCACAGGTGGAGGCACCGGGGACTGCGGAAGTCGAGCCACTGGAATTGGCGCGGGCCCGGAATCGCTGCATCCGCGATGTCACCCGGGACACTCCGGAATTGAAGTACAACACCGCCATCGCCGCGATGATGACCTTCGTCAAGCACCTCCAGGCGGCCGCCCCGCCAGTGCCTCGACCGGCCATGGAGACATTGGCACTGCTGCTGGCCCCTTTCTGTCCCCATGCGGCGGAGGAGATTTGGGAGAGGCTGGGAAACCCCTACTCGGTGCACCAGCAGCCCTGGCCCACCGTCGACCAGAACATGCTCACCCGGGATCAGGTGGTGGTGGTCATCTCCATCAACGGCAGGAAGCGAGACCAGATGGACGTCCCTCCCGGGCTCTCAGAGGACGAGCTTCGGCGCCGGGCCCTGGGATCGAAGCGCATCCAGGAACTGCTCGATGGCAGCACCCCAACCAAGGTGTTCGTGGTCCCGGATCGCCAGGTGAACCTGGTGGTCCCCCAGCGCTGAGCTGGCCGCCCTATGGCGGCTGGGCAATCGCCGCCGGCGTTTCGCCACTATCAGCCCGGACTCAGGGCGGATCGAGAAGCAACCGCGTTCGGCCACCGTGCCCGCGACCCGCCCGCGGATCTCGGCTTCAGCGCCCGCCGGGAGCTCTCCCCCGCCCAGCGACCGGACATAGTCGACCACCAGCGAGGGATCCGCAACCCGAAGCTGGTTGCGGTGGCGGATCACTCGGATGGCCGTGAACCAAGGTTTGAGCTGGCCTGGCCCATTCACGAGGTCGAAGCCGGAGGAGGCGCGGGCCGCCTCAGCGCGCAGACCCACCCGCTGGAGAAGGTCATGCAGTTCGGCCATGTGGGCCGGCCCGTTGGTCGCCGCCACCAGCGCACCCCCGGGGGCAAGAACCCGGGCGATCTCAGCCAGGCCCAGCTGGCGTTGGGCGACGTGGTAGAGCATATGGTTGGCGATCACCAGGTGGAAGGAGCCGTCCGCGAAGGGGAGGGCGGTGACCTCAGCGCCCTGGACGTGGATCGACGCGTCAAGGGCGCTGGTGGCAGCTCTCGCGGCGGTGACCATCCCGGCGGATCGGTCAGTGAGGGTGATCCGCCACCCCGCAGGGATCCGGTCGGCGTTTTCCGTCCAAAGTTGGGCCGGGCCGCAGCCCACCTCCAGAACGGGGCCCCGGCAGCCGGCTACCAGCAGACGCTGAAACACGAACCTCTGCCAGGGGGTCTTCGCCGTCGAGGCCACCTGGTGCAGCCGCTGGCGGCTCGCCAGATTCCGGCTGTCACGGTATTGCGCGTCGAGCCAGACGCCTTGGTCGATCCGCGGCACCGCCTCCATTCTAGGACCCCACGGCTGCAGTTGAGCCTATTCTTGCCTGGGACGGCCCGTAGCTCAGTTGGTTAGAGCAGGGCTCTTATAAAGCTCAGGTCGTGGGTTCAAGTCCCACCGGGCCGACCACTTTTGATCTCACGGAGTGCCGCTAGATACCGCCAAGGTTCGGTCGCGTCCGCGCGTTAGTCAGTAGATTAGTCAGTAGACGGGGCACTTCGCTAGTCAATACGGCGGGAGGTGAGTTAGTCAGTACCGCGCGGTCCCGAGGGGGGAACGAGACGGGGCGGCGACGCGGTAACGAGCGACTTCCGGCAAGCCGTCAGGAAACGTCCGTGAGAGGGCGCGGCCCCGTGTGGGGATAGGCCGGATGACTTCGTCCTAGGTGCCGAAGCTCTTGAGGAGGATCTCCGGCGGCCATCACTCGCACGATGGTCAGCGATAGGTATTACTCCGGCAGCCCTGCCTGGCGGGCTGTCCAGGCGCGCACGTCGACCGGCCGGAGGCGAACGGCACGCCCCACCCGCACGACTGGGATCTCACCTCGGGCGATCAACGACCACGCGAGGGTCCGCCCCACCCTGAGGTACTCCTGCAGATCCTGGACCGTCCAGAGCGCCTCATCCGCGACCCTCAATCCACCGGCGTTCCTCACGGAGCCAGCCCCACTACAAGAGCGTGCCAGAGGAGCGCGTGCAAAGAGATCCCCTGCCCCGCCACCACAGTACTGATGGCGGCGTTGAAGAGGTCGCCGACGTCCCGAGTATTCGGAGCCATGGCTAGGCCGAGTCGGTCCAGGGGCGGCAGCGCGCTCACGCTTCCCGCTCATGCGGGCCAACTTCGCGCGCCGTGGTTCCGGCGTGGGCCGCTGGACGGGCTACTGGGCAGCTCGCGGTTGCCGGGGCGGGATCGTCCACCACTTCCATCAGCTGCCGGCGCTTCCGCTGGACGATGTCGGTGAAGGTCTCACCTCGCCGCTCCAGGTAGTCGGAGACTCCTGGCACGGTGCGCCGCAGCGCGGCTCCCACGCCGTGGGCGCTGCCCAGAGCGGCGAGGCTGGAGGCGTAGCCCACCAGCCCCCGGATGATCCGAAGTTCGTCCGCCGAGCGGACCAGGTCCCGCACCAGCGGAGACGTTGGCGAGCCGATCTCGGCCTCCCGGATCACCTCCCACTCTGGAGCCTCGGGCCAGCGGGCGCGGTTGGAGTCCGCGGTCGGAACCCGGAGGGAGAGCCACTGGGTCGCGTAGCGCCACAGCTCCTGACGGGCGGCCAGGGCCGCAGACGGAGTGGAGCACCCCAGTGACACCAGGGAGCGGCGGCGGAACTGGAACTCCACCCGCCAGACCGGCTGCTCCTGGTCCCAGTCCTTCCAGATCGCCTTGGACCACTCGGACCCACGCACCCGGAGCTCGAGGGTCTTGTCGTAGCATCGGGCCATCAGGTCACCGCCCCCGAAGACGAAGCCACTCGGCCGGCGGCCTCTGAGATGGGCCTGGTCCTGCGCCGGCATCGAGTAGGCCCGCCGGCGTACCCCACGGCAGTGGAAGCGGTCGAAGTCCTCGATGACCGGAGACCATCCCTGGAGGTCGCAGTAGAGGTCCATCCGGGAGATCCCGAGCTGGGACTCGTCACGCATCACGTTCGCGGCCAGCCAGTCCGAGATCTCGGCCACCGCCTGGTCCGCCCCCCGGGAGTGGAGGTATGCGGAGTGTGTCTGAACGAATACCGGCGGGAAGGGGGATGGTGCCCCGATCGCCACCTCTATGTTGGGTGAGCTGGCCCAGAAGGGGTAGCTTCTCCAGCCATGCGGGCGGAGAGCCACCGAGAGGGACTGCTCCCCCCAGGTGACCACCTGGAGCTCCTTCGAGGTTTGCGCCTCCCGCTTCAGCGCCTCCAGGAAGACCAGGAGCCCCTCCTGGAGCTCCCCGCGGACCGAGAAGTGGAGCGTGTCCACCCCCGAGCTGA
>JAJYWT010000028.1 GCA_021791345.1 bacterium | reverse complement strand
CCAGGCCGGCCAGCATGCGCAGCAGCGTCGTCTTGCCACAGCCTGACGGACCGACCATGGTGAAGAACTCGCCATCGCCTATTTCCAGCGACACGCCCTCCACCGCGTAGCGGTTGGCGAAACTCTTGCTCACCGCTTCCAGCCGGACCATCACCATCGCTGCACTCCCTTGGCTTGCGGTCTGCCCAGTCACGGCCTGCCGACTAGCCAGGCCGAGATGTCGTACCCGGGATGCCAGTCACCCCAGAGAGAGGCTAGGTCCACACGATTAATCGGGAGATAAGGATTGGTGAATGAGGCGAAAGAAAGGTGTAGGCGCATTCACCGGTCCTCGAACAAGCGCTCCCCGTTGGGCCACCCTATCTGGGGGCCAAGGACCGTTGAGGTGTGAAGCGTGAGCAGGCGCCACCACTCTTCGTGATGCCTCTCCACCCAGCACTAGCGGACCACAGGAGGAGAGCGCACCAGGCCGTGGAGCTCCAGGCTTTATCTCCAGCTAAGCTGCGGAGTGGGCGCTCGCGCGGTCCCTACCGTCGTGACCACAGACATTCAGTCTGGTTTAAGGCATGGCGCCGCCGGCCTGGCGATCCTGTTGGTGATGAAAGGACGGCCGCTATTCCTGGGCACGGATGGCGGGAACGCGCTGCGCGATCCCGATGAGCGGGTGGTCGGGTAGCCGTGTCAGCATCGAGCCCTGAAGGTCCGGCTGTATCCGCTCGGGTGGCCGGAGGCCTGCGGCCGTGGCGGTACAGGCGTCGCTGGCTCCTGGTGGGACTGGCAGTCCTCCTGGGCGCCGGTGGAGTGGTCTACGCGCGCACCCGGCCCGCCTCGGATCCCTTCGTGACGGCCGCCGCCCGCTACGGCACGGTCACGGACACCGTCGTGGTGGCAGGCACGCTCCAGCCTGCGCAGACCTGGAATCTGAGCTTCCCAGCTCCCGGCGTGGTGGCCACGGTCAACGTGGCACCGGGTCAGACGGTGAGCCCAGGCCAGCTGCTGGCCACCCTCGACCCCGCCACGCTACAGGCCCAGTTGACCCAGGCCGAGGCGAATCTGACCATCGCCCAGGCCAAGCTCACGCTCGCCGAGGGATCGTCGTCCCCCCCGGCCCAGATCACGATAGATCAGGCTGAGGTCAGCATCGCCCAGGCCGCGGTGACCAGCGCCCAGACTGCAGTCAACTCCACCCATCTCACGGCTCCGGCGGCTGGGGTGGTGGCCCAGATCAACATCACTGCCGGGCAGCCCGACGGTGCCAGCAGCGTCCGGGCAGCGGCCAATACCCCGGACATAGTGATCGACGGCTTGGGTGCGTTTGAGGTCGCCGCCAGTGTCAGCGACGCCCAGGTCGCGCAGGTGCACGTGGGCCAGCCAGCGGTGGTTACCCCGGCCGGCCAGACGCAGCCTTTGCCGGGCACGGTCACAGCGATCACGCCGCTGGCCACTATCGTCCAGGGAGTTCCTGCGTTTCCGGTCGTCATAACCTTGACCGGGAGTCCCCCCGGCCTGTTCGCGGGAGCGGACGCGGAGGCCGCGATAGTCGTGCAACGAGTCGCCCACGTCCTCACGGTGCCCGCCAGCAGCATCCACGGCAGCGGATCTCGGGTGACGTACGTGCTCGTGGTCAAGGCTGGCCGCGCCGTCAAGCAGACGGTCAAGATAGGCGCGACCGACGCTGTCCTGGCCCAGGTGACGTCGGGGCTGGCGGTCGGCGACCGGGTGGTCCTGGCCCAGATCAACAAGCCCCTGCCCGCCGGTGCCACCGGCCTTCTCGGACGCCGGGGGCTGGGCGGGGGCGGCAAGGCCCACCGCGGTGGCAAGGGGGGTGGAGGTGGAGGAATACCGTGATCGGCCGCAGGCGAAAGCCGGCGGCCGGGACGGGCGACTCGGACTCGCTCTCAGTTGGAGCCTCCCGCACGGCGGCCCCGCTGCTGGAACTCGCATCCGTGTCCAAGTCATACGGCTCAGGAGCGGCCCGAGTCGACGCCCTGCGTTCAGTCGATCTGGTAGTCCAGCGCGGCGAATACTTGGCCATCATGGGACAGTCGGGCTCGGGCAAGTCCACCCTGATGCACATCCTCGGGTGTCTCGATGTTCCCACCTCCGGCAGCTACCGGCTCGGCGGCACCGACGTGTCCCAATTGACCGAAGCCGCGCTGGCGGAGGTACGCAACCGCAGAGTCGGCTTTGTCTTTCAACAGTTCCATCTCCTTCCGCGGATCTCGGCGTCGCGCAACGTGGAGTTGCCGCTGATCTACGGCGGGATCCACCCGCGAGCGGTGCGGAAAGAGCTTGCTGAGCAGGCCCTGGCGAGTGTGGGCCTGGCGGACCGCAGGGACCATAAACCAACCCAGCTATCGGGAGGCCAGCAGCAGCGTGTGGCCATCGCGCGTGCGTTGGTGACAGATCCTGACATCCTGCTGGCGGACGAGCCCACCGGTAACCTGGCCTCGGATCAGGCCGATAGCCTGCTCTCGATCTTTGACTCAGTCCACGACGCGGGACGGACGGTGGTACTGATCACCCACGACGCGGACGTGGCGCGGAGGGCGAGGCGCAAGGTGCGGGTCCGCGATGGCCAAATCGTCTCCGACGCCACCCAACCAGCATGAGCTGGTTGGACCTCGCCCGGGGCGCCCTGGACAGCCTCCTCGAGAGGCGCAGCCGCTCCATTCTCACAGTACTGGGGCTGCTGATCGGCATCGCCGCCGTGATCCTGACCGTGGGCCTGGGCGAGGGGGCCCAGGCTCAGGTGGGCAGCGCGATCTCGGCGCTCGGGACCAACATGCTCATCGTGACCCCGGGCTCAGTGACCACAGCGGGGGTGAGCGGCGGCCTGGGGTCGGCCAGCACACTGACCCTGGCGGACGCCAATGCCCTGGGGACTGCGACTGACTGTCCGCAGATCAGCCGGGTCGCTCCAGTCCTGCAGCGCACCGGGTCCCTGACGGCAGGGACCAACACCTGGACGGCCCCTGTCGTCGGCACCACGCCCGCCTACCTCGCCATCCGCGACCGTCAGGTTGTGTTGGGGCAACCCTTCACTGCCGCGGACGTGCAGACCCAGGCCCATGTGGCCCTGATCGGCACGGAGGTGGCACAGAACCTCTTTCCCACATCCCGAGCCGTCGGCCGCGCCATCACGGTCAATGGCGTGCCCTTCGCTGTGGTCGGCGAGCTGAATGAGGCGGGCTCGTCGGCCAACGCCAACCAAGACAATCTGGTGGTCATCCCGATCTCCGTGGCCGAGGGCATCTTCGGCTCCCGGGGGCCGTACGCGCAGAGCCTCTCGCAGATCCTCCTGTCAGCCACCGGCCCGACCTCCATGAGCGCCGCTTACCAGGAGGCCGACAGCCTGCTGCTTGAGCTCCACCAGCTGCCCACCGCAAGAGCCGCCGACTTCACAATCACCCCCCAGACCAGCCTGCTCGCGACCGCCAGCTCGGTCTCCCAGACCATGACGGTGCTGCTGGGGGGCATTGCCGCCATAGCGCTGCTGGTGGGCGGGATAGGGGTGATGAACATCATGCTGGTGTCGGTGTCGGAGCGGGTCCAGGAGATCGGTCTGCGCAAGGCCCTGGGAGCAACGCCCGGTGTGATCCTGCGGCAGTTCCTGATCGAGGCATCCCTCCTGGGCCTGGCCGGCGGCGTGCTCGGCGTGGGCCTGGGTGTGGGCGGTTCGCTGCTGGCTCCACCACTGTTGCATGCGCCCATCGTCATCTCACCACCGGCCGTGGTCGGAGCGGTGGTGGTCGCGGTCGGGATCGGCCTGGGCTTCGGCGTTTATCCAGCTGCCAGGGCCGCCCGGCTCTCACCGATCGAGGCACTGCGCAGCGCGTGACTCGCTCAGCCAACCCACCCGCCTGGGGTCGGGAGGGCGAGGTTCCAGAGCCACCCTGCGGGCCTGGCCTCGCACCCGCTGCGAGATCAGCCACCATGCGGCGGTGGACGGTCCGCCTCGCTGTGCTGGGGACCACCCTGTCCCTGGGGATCGCGCTGACCGCATGTGGGTCTGCCAACTCGTCACTGTCCAGGGCGCCAGCTGCGCAGGCCACGTCAGCGCCGGGGCAGGCCTACCGCTCCTGCCTGGCCGCTCACGGCCTGCCCGCCAAGCCGACGGGGACGAGTTCGCCCTCCTCCGGCGGTACGCCGAGTTCCGCCCAGGCCAAGGCCGCTCGAGCCGCCTGCCGCTCGCTTCGGTCCCGCAGTGCCCGTCGTGTGTACCGCTCCTGCCTGGCCGCTCACGGCCTGCCCGCCAAGCCGACGGGGACGAGTTCGCCCTCCTCCGGTGGCACGCCGAGTTCCGCCCAGGCCAAGGCGGCTCGAGCCGCCTGCCGCTCGCTTCGGCCAAGGCGCGCCGCTGAGCCCTCTCCATCACCGACCACGAGTCCGTGAGGGTGCGCTGCTGGGGGAATGCGCCCGGCAGCGTCGCTGGGGAATGGCTTGGGTCGCGGCGGATCCAGCGGTCGTACGGGTCCAGGGGTCCATGGCGGAGCCAGGACCGCCGCCAGGACGAGCGCCAGGCCGCCTGGAGTCAATGGTTCGAAGCGGACTCAGCGACGGTCCCTGGGGGCCATAGATTCCACGAGTGTCGTCCGCTCCTATGTTGGAGCAGCGGGCATTGGCTCCGCAGTGACTGCCGCCTGGGGTCTTCGCCGACTGGGTGAGGTCACCCAACTGAGGTTCTCAACGCCAGCCGCGGGACCGCGTCAGGAGTCGGCGCACCCAAGTCCTGCCTCTGCGGAACCAGCCGCGGCCCTGGGTCAACGGTGTTACTATCAAAATAGTGTACATGCCAAAAGGTTCTGGCAAGGGCGCGGCTCCGGCGTCAGGGCCTCACCCCCCCGATGCAGATCAACTTCTCCTGGCCCTGGTCAGGGTCGCTCAGGCAGAACGACGACAGCGCGGGTTCGCGCACACGGCGTCCGCCTCACGAGCTGGGGCTCCGCTGGCGCCGCGCCACGTTGCTGCCCTCACCCAAGTTGTACTCCATGGACCCTTGAGCGTGTCTGCTCTGACCGAGAGGCTCGGCGTGGCCCTGACTACTACCAGCCTGGTCGTCACCCAGCTGGCTGACGCTGGACTGTTGGAGCGCAGAGAGGACGCGGCCGACCACCGCCGCACCTTGGTATCTGTCAGGCAGAGCCGATCCGACGAGGTTCTCCAGGTGGTGAACACTCACCTCCAACCACTCCAACGAACACTCGACCGGCTCGGCCGTCAGCAGGGGGAGGTGCTGTTGGAGGGCCTCAATGTCCTGGTGCAGGAGTTGGCCCGCCAGCCCGCGCCACTTGTCGACGCCCCGGCCACCAACCCCCCCAGCGGTGTCAGGGCCGAGGCCGGAGCTCATCCTCTGCCCACCGGCGGCTGAACAGGGAGGGTGGTTTTGAGCACCGTCTTCCTACGCCTGGGACGGCTGGTGGTAAGGCACCCCTGGCCAATCGTGGTGATCTGGCTGGTGGGCACACTGGCGGCTGGACGTCTGCTCCCGTCACTGGCCAGCCAGGTTGACACCAGTAACAGCGACTTCCTTCCCGCGACAGCCCCGAGCGTAAGAGCAGCCAGCCTTGCTGGTCCTCTGGGAATCAAGAAGGGTGTAGGTCAGGTCGTGGTGGTCGCATCTCGAGCGGCGGGTCCGCTCACAGCCGGCGACCAAGCCGCGATTGCCCGGGAGGTCGCTCTGGCCGAGCGGGTACCCCAGGTCGTCTCAGTCCGAGAACTCGCAATCTCCCCGGACGGTCGGGCCGCCCAGGTGGTGATCTCCGCAACCCTCTCCCAGTCCAATCAGGAGGCGGCCAAGCAATTGGTGGCCAGCATTCAGGCCACCCTTGGGTCGGCGCGACCACCTTCGGGACTCAGCCTGGACGTCGCCGGCCAAGTGGCCACCGCAGCGGCCGACCAGGCGGCGGCGAAGAGCACCAGCCGCGAGGTCCAGCTGCTCTCGATCCTCTTCATCGTGGTCCTACTTCTGATCGTCTACCGCTCTGTTCTCGCCCCCCTGCTGACGCTGCTGCCAGCGGTCTTCGCCCTGGCCCTGGCCAGCAGCCTGATCGGCTGGCTGGGAGCTGCTGGTCTGCAGATCTCCCAGGTGACCCAGGTGCTCCTGATCGTCTTGATCCTTGGCGCCGGCACCGATTACGGGCTCTTCCTGGTCTTCCGAGTCCGCGAGGAGCTGCAAACAGGACAGGACCCCGGCGAGGCCATCGTCGGCGCGCTCAGCCGGGTTGGGGAGTCTATCACCGCCTCGGCGGGCACCGTGATCCTGGCCCTGCTCACACTGTTAGCGGCCACATTCGGCTTGTACCACGACTTGGGAGTACCCCTTGCCGTGGGAGTCGCCGTGATGCTCATGGCGGGCCTGACGCTGCTGCCGGCCCTGTTGGCGATCTTTGGGAAAGCGGTCTTCTGGCCGACCCAGATCCGCCCGGGCCTGGTCCGCCCGGGCCTGTGGGGCCGTGTGGCGGCGCGCGTTGTGGCCAGACCGAGGCTCACGCTGATGACCGGCGTGGTGGTCTTCGGCGCGCTGGCCGTCGCGGCGACGGGGTTCCGGGCGGCCGGCTACCAGGGGACGGCGACGGCTCCCATTGGAACCGAGGCGGCAAAGGGCGATGCCGTCCTGGCTCGCTATTTCCCGCAGACGGCTGCCAGCCCCAGCAACCTCATCCTCCGGTTCCCCACCTCGGTCTGGTCTGACCCCGAAGTCTTGCTTCGAGCCCAGAGGGTCCTGAGCGGAAGCGGGGAATTCAAACGCTTGCTGGGGCCGCTGGACCCCAACGGAAAGCCGCTGACACCAGCTGAGCTGTCCAGTCTGCACACCACCCTGGGCCCGCCAGGGGCCCTCCCGCCCGTTTCACGTGCGGCTGTGTCCCTCCCGCCAGCCATCTACAACGCATATCGGGCGACTGCGCCGCTTGTGAGCTCAAGCGGGCGGACCGTGCAGTTCGAAGCCAGCCTGGCAGCCGGGCCGGCCAGCTCCACCGCCGCCATGGCGGAGATTCCCGCCGTCCGTGCTACGCTGGCGCGGGCGGCTCGCGCGTCCGGGGCCACGGAGTATGGCGTCGCCGGCGAGGCGGCCGCGCTGGCCGACGTGAGCGCTCTCTCCAACCAGGATCTCCTCCACGTCGTCCCCCTGGCGGTGCTGGCGATAGCGTTGCTGCTGGGGCTTCTGCTGCGCAGCGTGGTCGCGCCTACGTACCTGATCGCCAGTGTGGTGCTCTCGTACCTGGCCGCCCTGGGAGCCGCAGTCTTGGTGTTCATCGACCTCGGAGGCACCACCGGCCTGACCTTCCTCCTGCCGTTCCTGATGTTCATCTTCCTGCTAGCGCTCGGTGAGGACTACAACATCCTGGTCATAACCCGGATCCGCGAGGAGAACGCCGGTCTCCCTCTTCGCGAAGCCGTGATTCGAGCGATAAGGCTGACCGGGCCAACCGTGACATCGGCCGGGCTGGTGCTGGCCGGCACGTTCGCCGTGCTCGCCTTCTCCGGTGGCAGCGGCCCCAATGGATCGGAGATCCAGGACATCGGCTTCGGGTTGGCTATCGGGATTCTCATGGACACCTTCTTGGTCCGCACGCTGCTGGTGCCCTCGACGGTTGTCATTGTCGGTCGCTGGAACTGGTGGCCGAGCTCAAGGGGACGAGCCCCGCGAGATCTCACACACTCATCGACCCCAACTCCCTGACTCCCCGGAGGAGGAGGGGAGCTCGAGCGCCTCTCCCCCAGCGCCGGGCATCCCGGCTCTTGTCCAGCGAACATTAGGGTGGTTTGTACCGTGCTGAGGATCATCTGAAACTCCCCACTTTCGATCATCGAAATTCCCCACCCCTGAGCTGGCCCGAGGGCCAGCTCAGAAGAGGTCGGAGAAAGGAATAGGACCCCCCAAGCTGACGGTGTTGTAGCCGGTCAGCCAGAGGAGTCCCAACCCATGATCACACGGGGAGAAGACGTGGAAGCGAGTGCACTACGGGAGAGGGGGTGGTCGGTCGCGGCCATCGCCCGCCACCTGGGAAGAGACCGGAAGACGGTGCGGGCGCACCTGAGGGGTGATCGGGAGGCAAGGGTGCGGCAGCGGTCGGCGCCGGACCGGCTCGGACCGTTCGTGGCCTACCTCCAAGGGCGGTTCGCGGACAACGCCCACATCTGGGCGACGGCTCTGTACGACGAGGTGGTCGGGCTGGGATACCCGAGCAGCTACCCGAGCTTCGTGCGGCAGCTGCGGCAGACGGGGTTGCGGCCGCACTGTGAGGCGTGCGCCGGGGTGAAGGGGCGGGAATACATCGAGATCTCCCATCCGCCGGGGGAGGAGATCCAGTGGGACTGGTTCCACAGGCGTGCCCCGTGGGGAGGGACGGCCAACATCCTGCTGGGCACGCTGTCGTACTCAGGGAAGGTGCGGGGGGTGCTGGCGGAGCACTTGGACCAAGCCCACCTGATCGAGGCAATGGACGCGGTGCTGCACCGCTTGGGCGGCACGGCCCGGGTGTGGCGAACCGATCGACTGGCGACCGTGATCGTGCCGGGGACTGGCGATGTGCAGGCCAGCTTCGCCCCGGTGGCCAAGCACTACGGGGCGATCGTGGCGCCTTGTCCTCCCCGGCGCGGGAATCGGAAAGGGGTGGTCGAAGCGGCGGTGCGCTTCTCGTGCGGGAGGTGGTGGAGGACCATGACGGCGGTGGATCTGGAGGCCGCCCAGGTGAGCTTCGACACCTTCTGCGCCACCATCGCGGACCAGCGTCTGCGGCCCCCTGGCAAGCTGCTCGACCCTCCTGAGGGCGGCAGCCGGGCAGCGTGGCCGACGGTGGGCGAGCTGGCGGGAACGGAGCCGTTGCGGGCCCTGCCGCCAGTGCCCTACCCGGCCCAGATCGAGACTGTGGCGCCCGTGGCTGCCAATGCCACGGTGGCCTTTCGCGGCAACCGGTATGGGGTGCCACCGGGGTTGACGGGAGTGGAGCTGCGGCTGCGGCACCGACTGGGGACCAACAGCCTGGAGATCCATGCGCCGTCCGGGGTACTGCTGGCGAGCCGCCGGCTGGCACCGAGAGGCTCGGGGGCGGTGGTGCGGAGCCAAGAGCAGGCGGCGGCGCTGGAGGAGGTGGTGCTGGCCCAGTTCACCTCCAAGGCCCCGTGCGACCGCAAGGGCAACTACCCACCGGGAGCCACCGCACGGGCCGAGGCGGAGAAGTTGCTGGCGGGGCTGGGCCCCGAGGTTGTGGTTGACCTCGACGCCTACTCCCAGTTGGTGGAGGCGGGATGGCGATGAGCGAGGCCTCCGTGTACCAGACCGTGCGTGG
>JAJYWT010000041.1 GCA_021791345.1 bacterium | reverse complement strand
CCTGGTCGACCAGCCTCACCAGTTCGGCCAGGGCCGCAGGCGGGATCCGGCAATCGGCGACCCGCATCTTGGCGGCGTTGCAGAGGGCCTGCAGGTTCTGCACCTGCCAGTTGGCCGCCGAGCGCGGCTCGGCGCCGGCCGCGACCACCGCCTCGAAGTAGGCAGCATCCGCCGGGCTCTCCGAGATGACCCGCGCCTGATCTTCGCTCAAGGAGTACGCCTCGACCAGACGCCGGCGCTTGGCCCGAGGTAGCTCGGGCAGCTCGGACCGCAGGCGCTCGACATAGTCGCGCGCGACCCGCAGCGGGGGCAGGTCGGGCTCGGGAAAGTAGCGGTACTCCTGGGCCTCCTCCTTGCTGCGCTGGGAGACCGTGACCTGCTCCAGCTCGCTCCAACCCCTGGTCTCCTGGGCGATGGTCCGCCCCTGGTCGAGAAGGTCCGACTGGCGCTCCAGCTCGAACTCGAGGGCCCGCTGGATGCTGCGGAAGGAGTTCATGTTCTTGACCTCGACCTTGGCGCCCAGCTCCGATGAGCCCCGCTCCCGAAGGGAGATGTTGGCGTCGCAGCGCAGGCTGCCCTCCTCCATGTTGCCGTCGTTGACCCCCAGGTACATCAGGGTCTGCCGCAGCGCCGCCAGATACGCCGGGGCCTCCTCGGGGCGGCGCAGGTCAGGCTCGCCCACGATCTCCATGAGCGGGACGCCCGCCCGGTTCAGGTCCACCAGAGAGAACGCCGAGGTATGGATCTCGCCGGCGTGATGCAGGGTCCCGGCGTCCTCTTCGAGATGCACCCTGGTGATCCCGGCCCTGACCACCCGGCCTCCGACCTCGAACTCCAGGCAGCCGTTGCGCGACAGGGGAAGGTCGTACTGCGAGATCTGGTAACCCTTGGGGAGATCGGGATAGAAGTAGTTCTTGCGATCGAACTTGGTGAACTCCGGGATCTCGCAGCCCAGCGCCAGCGCGGTCCTGATGGTCATCTCCACCGCCGCCCGGTTCATCACCGGCAAGGTCCCCGGCAGACCCAGGCAGACCGGGCAGGTGTTGCTGTTGGGGGGCCGACCCAGGTACTGGGCGCGGCAGCCACAGAACATCTTGCTCTGGGTCAGCAGCTGGGCATGCACCTCCAGGCCGATCACGGCCTCCCAGCGATCGCTCACCTCAGCTCCCGAGCCGCGGCCACGGCGCCGGGACGATCCCGCCAGATGTCGGCTGCCGCCTCCACCGTAGCCGCCACCTGGAAGCAGGTCTCCTCCCCCAGGTAGGGACCCAGAACCTGCAGGCCCACGGGCAGCGAGTCGCTGTACCCGGCGGGGACCGAGATCCCGGAAATTCCGGCCAGGTTGGCCGGCAGGGTCAGCAGGTCGGTGGCGTACATCGCCAGCGGGTCGGCGACTCGCTCACCGATCCTGAAGGCGGCGGTCGGCGCGGTCGGGGAGATGAGGCAGTCCACCTCACCGAACACCCGCTCGAAATCCTGGGCGACCAGGGTGCGCACCTTCTGGGCGCGCAGGTAGTAGGCGTCGTAGTAACCGCTGCTGAGCACGTAGGTGCCCAGAGCGATCCGGCGCCGCGCCTCGGGCCCGAAGCCCTGGTGCCGCGCGTGCTCGTAGGCCTCACCCAGGTTGGCGGCGTCGCCGAACCCCGGCCCGAATCGGACCCCGTCCATGCGCGCCAGGTTGCTGCTCACCTCCGCGGGCGCGATCACGTAGTAGGCGGCCAGCGCATATTCGGTGCTGGGCAGGGACACCTCCACCACTCGCGCCCCCGCCCCCTCGAGCCAGGCGACCGCCCGGTCGAAGACCGCCCTCACCCCCGGCTCCACCCCCATGGCCAGGTACTCCTTGGGGATCCCCACCTTGAGCCCCGACACACCCCTGAGGCAGGCGGCGCGGTAACCACCGGTCGTGGCTGCCGAGGAGGTCGCGTCGTGCGGGTCGTTGCCCGCGATCGCCTCCAGCACCAGGGCGGCGTCGTCCACGGTCTTCGCCAGCGGCCCGACCTGGTCCAGGGAGCTCGCGAAGGCGATGAGCCCGTAGCGGCTCACCCGGCCGTAGCTGGGCTTGACCCCGACCACCCCGCAGAACGAGGCCGGCAGCCGGATCGAACCCCCGGTGTCGCTCCCCAGGGTGGCGGCCGCCATCCTCGCCGCGACCGCGACCGCCGACCCGCCGCTGGACCCCCCGGGGACGCGGTCTCGGGCCCAGGGGTTTCTGGTCTCCTGGAAGGCGGAGTTCTCATTGGAGCTGCCCATGGCGAACTCGTCGCAGTTCAGCTTGCCCAGGCCGATCGCTCCCCTCCGGCCCAGACGCGCAACGACGGTGGCGTCATAGGGGGGGACGAATCCCGTCAGGATCCGGCTCGCCGCGGTGGTCTCCACCCCCTTGGTGCAGAGCACGTCCTTGTACGCGACCGGGATCCCGAAGAGGTCGCCAGGGTCTTCAGCCGAACCCGCCAGCTCTGAGTCGCACTCAAGGGCCGTGGCCCGCGCCTGATCCTTGGTGGTCCGGAGAAAGGCTCCCAACTCCCCATCGAATCTCTCGATCTCCCGGTAGGCGGCATCGACCAGCTCCAGGGAACTGAACTCACGGGCCCTGAGGCCGCGCGCCATCTCCGCAATGGACAGGTCGAGGAGGGTCACTGGATGGCGGGGACCCGGATCAGGCCGGCCTCATGGCTGGGGGCGTTGACGAGGGCCTCCTCCTGGCTCAAGCCGTCGACCACCACATCCTCGCGCATCACGTTGTAGAGGCCCCCCACTTGAGCGGTGGGGTCGACCTGATCGGTCGGAGCCTGCGCGAGCCGACCGACCGCGTTCACGATGTCAGCGAGCTGTCCCCCGAGCTCACGGAGCTCGGATTCGGTCAACCCCAGTCTGGCGAGCCGGCTCAGGTGCGCGACCTGGGCTGGCTCGAAGACGGACGCCTTGAGCTCGGGCGCATTCTCATCAGCCACCAAGAGTGGATTATAGGAACGGCCAGCGCCAACTCCGGGAGATCAGCATCAGCACCCCAACCCCCGAGCCCGCGGCCTCCCCCCCGACCGAGCTCGCTCTGGAGGCGGCGGTGGAGGCCTTCGTAGCCACCCGTGCCGCCCGTCGGATCCTGGACAACCCGGGACGGCTGGGCGCGAATGCCGTCGTCCGGTCCCGTCCCATCTCCGGCGCCCGCCGGGCCAGCATCAAGGCGCAGAGCGCGATGGAGCAGGCCGCGGCCCAGCTCGAGCGCGCCCGGGACCGCTGGGGCGCCCTGATGAGGGGACTAGCGGCGGACCTGGATCTCTCTCCGGAGGAGCTGGTGCCGATGGCCGAGACCCGCGCCCTGCGGCTCGCGATCCTGGACGCCAGTCAGATCCTACGCGCGGCCATGGAGGCGGCAGCCAGGCTCGGAAATCTGGACGATCCTTCCAGCCGGGCCATCCAGGACGCCCTGGCGGCGCTGCAGCGCGCCGACCCGGGCGGGGTCGATCCGTAGGCACCGGCCACACGCACCGGGGAGTCGCCTGCTCTGGTCAGCCCACCACCGCGGCCTACCCGGCTGGCGCTTCCGCTGCGACCAGGTCAGCCGGGGTGAGGGTGGGCTCGGCCAGCCAGCGTTGGAACTGCTCCTCATCCAGGACGGGCACGCCCAGCCGCTCGGCGGTCGCCAGCTTGGAGCCGGGCGCAGCCCCCGCGACCACCGCCGAGGTCTTGCGGGAGACGCTGCTGCCCGCGGTGCCGCCCCGCCGCTTGATCTCCGCCTCCGCCTGGCTGCGGGTGAGGCGCGACAGGCTCCCGGTCAGCACCACGGTCAGCCCTCGCCACGGGCCCTCGACCCGGGTCATCCCCTGAGGCTCCACCCCGGCCGCCAGCAGCTGGTCGATGAGCTCCTCGCCCCCGGGGCTGTGGAGGAACCGGTGCACCGACTCCGCCAGCACCGGCCCCACGCCATTGACCGCCGCCAGCTGCTCGACCGACGCCGCACGGAGCTGGTCCAGGGTGCCGAAGTGCTCGGCCAGCAGCTCGGCGGTGCGCTCGCCGATGTGACGGATCCCGAGCGCATAGAGGAAACGGCCCAGCGACGGCCTGCGTCGCGCCTGGATTGCCGCCACCAGCTGGCGCGAGGATCGGTCCCCCTGACCTGGGATATCGCGCAGATCGGCCTCGGTGAGCCGGAAGAGGTCCGCCGGCACCCGCACCCGCTGCCGCGTGAGGAGCTCCGCCAAAACCACCGGCCCCAGGCGATCGATGTCGAGGGCTCCCCGGCTCACCAGATGCTCCAGCCGGCGCTGGACCTGAGCCGGGCAGAGTGGGTTGATGCACCTGGTCACCGCCTCCCCGGGCTCGCGGACCAACTCCGCCCCGCACGAGGGACAGCTGCGTGGCATGCGGAACGGCTCGGACTTCGGCCCTCGGGCCTCGGTCAACACCCTAACCAGCTCCGGGATGACATCGCCGGCCTTGCGGATCACAACTCGGTCACCGACCCGGACGTCCTTCGCCCGCACCTGGTCCTCGTTGTGCAGGGTCACGTGACTCACCACCGAGCCTGCGACCAGGACCGGCTCCAGCACCGCCAGCGGCGTGACCGCACCGGTGCGGCCCACGCTGACCAGGATCTCCTTGACGACCGTCTCGCGCTCCTCCGGCGGGAACTTGTAGGCGATCGCCCATCGCGGGGCGCGGCTGTCCGCTCCCAGCTCGTCCTGCCAGGCAAGCCGGTCCACCTTGAGGACCACACCGTCGATCTCATAGGGCAGCAGATGGCGGTGCTGCTGCCACTCCGCCAGCACCTCGACCACCCCCTGGCCTGCGGGAAGCAGGCGCCGCTCGGGGTTGACCGGCAGGCCCACGCGTTCCAGCCAGGACAGGAGATCGCTCTGAGTCGCGACTCCCCGGGGGGGCGGGTCACAGGCGTAGAAGAAGGCGCTGAGCTGCCTGGTCCTAGTGATCTCCGGGTCCAGCTGGCGCAGGCTGCCTGCGGCGGCGTTCCGGCAGTTGGCGTACAGCTCCAACCCCTTGGCGGCACGATCACGGTTGAGCGCCGCCAGCACCGCCTTCGGCATGTAGACCTCACCCCGGACTTCCAGGACCCCGGTTCCGCCCGCGTCGACCAGCTCCTGAGGAATCTCACTCACCGCGCGCACGTTGGCCGTGATCTCCTCGCCCACCTCGCCATCGCCGCGGGTCGCCCCCTGGCGCAGAACCCCGTCACTGTAGGTTAGGCTCACCGCCAGCCCGTCCATCTTCAACTCCGCCACGAGGTCCGGATCGGTGCCAAGGGCCCGGCGGACCCGGTCGCGGAACTGCTCCACCTCCTCCTCGTTGAAGGCATCGGCCAGCGACCGCATCGGAGCCAGGTGACGAACCTTGCGAAAGGGGGTGGAGAGGCCACCGCCCACCCGCTGGGTCGGCGAGTCCTTGGTGCGGAGCCGGGGATACCTCGCCTCCAGCTCCTGGAGCTCGCGGAGCAGCTGGTCGTAGTCGAAGTCGGAGATCTCAGGAGAGTCGAGGACGTAGTACAGGTAGTTGTGGTGGTTGATCTCCCGCCGCAGGGCGGAGGCCCGGGATCTCGCCTCGCGGGGCACCACCTCGGCCGACATCTTCGTCAGCCCAGCTTGCGCAGCACGGCATCGGTCACCGCGAACCGGCGCCGACCCGCGGTGTCGAAGTCGATCACGACCTCCTCACCGCCCTGGGTCATCTCGCTCAGAGCGATCGAGCCCTTCCCGAAACGGGCATGCTCCACCCGGTCCCCGGCCTGGAAGCGGGCAGGGGCGTCCACCGGGCGCCCGGGCGCAACCGCCCGGTCGCCCAGGTACTGGGCGGCCCGCAGAAGCGGAGCGGGCTGGGCGCGGCTGGCCACCGGCGCCACATAGGGCCGGGCAGCCCCATCTCGGCCGGCGCCGTTCCCCCAACGTGCCATCGCGCCGCCGTCGGCTAGCGCCCCCAGGAACCGCGACGGCACCGCCACCTTGGGACTTCCGTAGAGGTGGCGCTGGAAGCAGTGGCTGAGGTAGAGGAGCCGCTTGGCCCGGGTCATCCCGACGTAGAGCAGGCGTCGCTCCTCCTCCAGCTCGGCCACCGTGTCCAGGGACCGGCTGTGGGGCAGCAGCCCCTCCTCCACCCCGGTCACGAACACCACCGGAAACTCAAGTCCTTTGACCTGATGCAGGGTGATCAGGGTCACCGCCCGCGCATCCTCCTCCAGTTGGTCGCCGTCGCCGGCCAGCGCCACCTGCTCCAGAAAGGCCGGCAGCGCCTCCGCCGCCGGCAGGTCACCCTGCTCGGCCGCCAGCCCCCTGAGCTCCATGACGTTGGCCCAGCGCTCCTCTCCCTCCGGGCTTCCGTCCCTGATGAAGCCGCGGTAGCCGGTGCGCTCCACCAGACGATCAAAGACCTCCACCAGGGGCCAGGACAGGCCCCACTCGTAGACCTCCTCCAAGGTAGTGGCGAAGCGGATGAGGCCGGCCGCCGCCTGGCCCCGGATGCCACAGCGCACAGGGTCAGCCAGCAGATCCCAGAAGGGTGTGTTTGACCGCTGCGCCGCCGTCACCAGCTGCTGCAGCGACTGCGCGCCCACCCCGCGTCGGGGCACGTTGACCACCCGCTCGAACGCCACCCGGTCCTGGTGATAGATCAGCAGGCGCAGGTAGGCGAGCACATCCTTGACCTCCTTGCGCTGGTAGAAGCGAACCCCACCCACCAGCCGGTACGCGATTCCGGCCCTGAGCAACACCTCCTCGAAGGACCGCGACTGCGCGTTGGTGCGGTAGAGCACGGCGACATCGCCGAGCTGCGCCTCACCAGCTTCAACCAGGGCCAGGATCTCG
The DNA here is from genome assembly GCA_021791345.1 of bacterium. The sequence continues at coordinate 2,564 of JAJYWT010000041.1, read as the reverse complement.
CGGGCGACCGCGGTCGCCTCCTCGCGCTCGTCGTAGAACTGGGCGACCGTCACCGGGCTGCCCTCCGGGCCCTCCGTCCAGAGGCTCTTCTCCACACGCAGGGAGTTCTCCTGGATCACCGAGCCCGCCGCCCTGAGGATCGCGGCAGTGCTCCGATAGTTCTGTTCCAGCGGGATCACCAGGGCATCGGGATAGTCCCGCTGGAACTCCAGGATGTTGCGGATGTCCGCGCCCCGCCAGCTGTAGACCGACTGGTCAGGGTCGCCCACCACCGTCACCCGGCGATGCTCCTCGACCAGGAGCCGGAGCAGCATGTACTGGGCGCGGTTGGTGTCCTGGTACTCGTCCACCAAGACGTGCTGGAAGCGCCGACGGAAGTCGTGACGCGCCTGCTCCGAATCCTCCACCAGCCTCACCGCTCGGAGCAGGAGGTCGTCGAAGTCCAGCGCCCGGTTCTCCTCCAAGAGCAGCTCGTAGTGGGGAAACACTCGCGCCACCTGGCCTTCGACATAGCCCTGGGCGCCGGCGCCATAGAGCAGCGAGTCCTGCAGGTCGTTCTTGGCCCGCGAGATCTCGGCCGCCACCGTGGCGGCGCTGGTCCGCTTCTCCTCCACGCCGGCCCGCCGCATCGCCTCCTTGACCACCGCCGCGCGGTCGGCCTCGTCATAGATCACGAAGTCCCGGGGCACCCCGCCCAGTTCTCCTCGCATCCGCAGCATCCGCGCGGCGCAGGCGTGAAAGGTCCCCAGCCACATTCCCCGGGGCTCGGCGCCCAGGAGCCCCGAGAGCCGGGAGCGCATCTCCCTCGCCGCCTTGTTCGTGAAGGTGACGGCGAGCACGGAGTCCTCCGCCGCCCGGCCGGTGGCGATGAGGTAGGCGATGCGATGGGTCAGCACCCTGGTCTTACCGGAGCCCGCCCCGGCCAGCACCAGGACCGGCTGATCTGGCGCCGCCACCGCCTCTGCCTGAGCGGGGTTGAGCCCCTGCAGCAGGCGGTCGGATTCGGTGGTCGTGACCGCCCCGGCAGGCACTCGGCTCACGAGGACCTGGGGGAGTCGGCGACGGTCAGCTCGCCATAGAGCTCCGGTCGTCGATCCGCCACCGTGTCGTTGCGAGGCGTCCGGCGGCGGGCACGTCTGGCCCACTCCAGATCGATGGTCTCCAGCAGCAGAGCCTCCTCCGCAACCGGGGCCGGCCCCTGCAGCATGCTGCCATCGGGACCGACCAGGCAGCTGCAGCCGACAAAGCGGACCCCCCGCTCCTCCCCGATTCGGTCCGCCGCGGCCACGAAGACCTGGTTCTGAGTGGCGATCCCGACGCAGGCGTAATCGCCCATGGTCCAGCCGCGCTCGTCGGCTGCCTGTTTGCGGAAGTTGGCGACCCAGTTGGTGGGAACCGCCACCAGCTCCGCACCCTTGAGGGTCAAGACCCGAGCCGCCTCGGGGAACCAGAGGTCATAGCAGATGAGCACCCCGATCTTCCCGAACGGCAGCTGGAAGACCGGAAAGCCGGTGTCGCCGGGGGCGAAATAGCTCTTCTCGTCGTTGAAGAGGTGGGCCTTGCGGTACACCCCCACCACCCCCCCGGGTCCCAGGACCGCCGCCGCGTTGTAGCGGACGCCCCCGGCGTCCTCCGAGAAGCCGCAGACCACATGGACCGAGCGCTGCCGACAGATCTCCCCCCAGGCCGAGATCGTTTGGCCCCTCACTGCCTGTGCGCAGCGGGCAGCCTCATCCTCGCCCTGGAAGGTGTATCCCGAAGCGGCCAGCTCGGGGAGGATCACCAGATCGGCACCCGCGTCAACGGCCCTGCCGATCCATTCGGATCCCAGGCTGCGATTGCGCTCAGGCTCCCCCACCTGGGGGGCGTACTGGCAGAGGGCGACGGTTACGCGGGGTGAGTCGGGCATGGACCCATTGTCCGTCCTGGGGACGGTCAGAAGTCCATGTCGTCCATGCCATCCATCCCGCCCATGCCGCCCATGCCACCCATCGGATCCCCGCCGCCCGGCATCGCGGCCGGCTCCGGCTCCGGCACATCGGCCACGGCGGCCTCGGTGGTGAGCAGCATCGCCGCGACTGACGCCGCGCTCTCCAGGCTGGCCTTGACCACCTTGGTGGGGTCGACGATCCCCGCCTTGAGCAGGTCGCAGTACGCCAGCCGCTCGACGTCGAAGCCCTCGTGCTCACCCATCTCGCCAACCTTCTGGCAGACGACCGAACCCTCCACACCGGCATTGGCGGCAAGCTGCCTGGTGGGGATCTCGAGGGCCCGCCTCACGATCTCAACCCCGGTGCGCTCGTCCTCGTCGGCACCCAGGCCCTTCAGATGGGAGGCGGCCACCAGCAGGCTGCGCCCACCGCCGGGGAGGATCCCCTGCTCGACCGCGGCCTTGGTGGCCTCCAGGGCATCCTCGACCCGCTCCTTGCGCTCCTTGAGGTCGGTCTCGGTGGGAGCCCCGACCTTGATGACCGCAACCCCGCCCACCAGCCTGGCCTTGCGCTCCTGCAGCTTCTCCCGGTCCCAGTCCGAGTCGGTCTCCTCGATCTGGCGCTGGAGCTCAT
>JAJYWT010000017.1:658-45768 GCA_021791345.1 bacterium | reverse complement strand
GGCGGCGTATGAGGGGGCGGTGTGGGTCGCCTTGATGTTGGCGTCGTTCACCGGGTTGGAGTAATCACCGGGGTTGCTCGAGGCGCCGGTGCTGAAGAGCTCGCCACCGGTCGGCAGGGGGTCGAAGCCGTAGACCCAGCCGCCGCCCCAGTCCGCCAGCTCCCAACCCGAACAGGGCTTGGCAAAGCTGCAGCCGTCGAAGGCGGTCCCGATCACCTGCGCGAACGGTGCCGTCTTCAGGCTGAGCGTGATCCCCGCCTTGGCGCGCATGGTCGACTGCATCGCCTCCATCTGGTTGGTGAGGGAGGTGCTGCCGCTGGCGTAGAGCAGGGTGAAGGTGAGCGGCTGGCCCGCCTTGATCCCGGCACCGCACTGACCCGGGCCACTCCCGGGCTTGGCGCAGACGCTCACCCCCGCCGGCTGGACCCTCCAGCCATTGGCCGTGAGCAGGCTGACGGTCTTGTTCGGATCGTACGGGTACACCTGCCCACCAGACTCCAGCGGGCTCTCGAACGGATTGTGCGGCGGGAACTCCGGGACCGGGCCATTTCCGACGGTGCCGATGCCTCCCAGGAAGTCCTTGATGTACTGGGGTTGGTCGATCAGGGACTGAAAGGCCTGGCGGAAGTAGAGCTGTCGGAAGATGGGGCCGACCGTGGGATTGGTGAAGTTGTAGGGGAAGTAGACGATTCCGAAGTCGAACCAGGGGCTGTAGCTGTAGCCCTCCGACTTCTCGAGAGCGGCTCTCTGATTCAGGTCCTGAACCGGGATGTACCCAATCGTGAGGCTGCCGTTGTGGAGCGCGTCGAACTCGGCCGTGTCGGTGGTGAACGGCTCCAGCTCGAAGGCGCTGATCGACGCCTTCGGCGTCCCTGAGTAATCCCGGTTGGGGACGAACTTGACGAACCCGCTGGTGGTGAACTGACTCAGCTTGAAGGGCCCATCGACCACCTTCCAGAGAGGGTTGGACGTGTAGGTCCCCAGATCCTGGGACTGGCTGTTCAGGTACTGGGCGACCCCCAGAGCCCCACTGGTCGCGGTCCCGGGGTTGGCGGGCACGTAGGAGTTCGCAGGCAGGTGGTCGGAAGCCGGCGCCAGGACTCTGGTCTGCGCCGACGCGTCATAGTTGCCCACCGCTCCCCCGCTGGACAGCTTGTCCCAGGCCGCCTGGGGCAGCGGATAGATCTGACGGAGCTCGTTGTAGGTGAACCAGGTCGGGTTGTAGGAGCCGTTCAACTTCATCTGCACGGTGTAGGTACCGGTCGCGCTGTAACTCACCACGTTCTGCGGGAACGCGCCGGGGATGGCGGCGCCCCACCCCGGTCCGGGGGCCGAGTTGCTCCCCACGCTGGGGGCCTGGGGATCGGTGACCGCGCTGAGCAGGTTCATCCACATCACCACGTCGCGCGCGGTGATCGGGGCCCCGTCGGACCACTGCCAATGCTTCAGATTGATGGTGACGACACTGTCGTTCTGCGAAAAGACGGGAGGGTTGGCGACGCTCAGGGCGCGGTTCAAAGTAGGCTGCCCATGGGTGCCGAACCAGTACAGGGGCACGTACATGTTCTGGGAGAAGGTGTACAGGTTGACGACGCTGAAGTACGAGCCGCTGGCCAGCGGCAGGATGTAATTTGGAGGGGAGTTCGGCTGCTCGGCAAACGTGACCACCCCCCCGGACTTCGGCGTCGTGCTGGAGGCGGTGTTGCCACAGGCGGCGATCAGGATCGGCAGGCAGAGCCCCAGCCCGGCCAGCCGCAGCGATCTCAGTCGAAGCCAACTCGCCATGGTCGATGCACCTCCCATCCAGGATCGTCAAGGGCGGGGCGAACCCCACGTCCGCACCGAGGGCAAGCTTACGGCAGTCCGCGAGCGACCACCGAGCGCGTTCCGGGTCGCTCGGATCCACGCTCGCAGGTCCGGCGGCAACGCGCAGCACCGAAACCGTCTCCGCTCAGCTTCGGGCCATGGCCCCCGTGTAATAGGCGATCCCTGGGACCGGAGCGGCCCATCTGGCCCCATGGGCCACCCTGCAATCGGCATCTCTCGGCTGCGGGCCGGGGATGAAAATGGGCGAGACGGACAGATGCCGTTGACAAGTGCTCCGGAGCTCGACATACTGCGACCGGCGGCGGCGCTCACCGCTGTGACGGGCCTGTGCTTGGTCGCTCCGCAATGGTTTGGAGCACCGCAGTCCTTTCTCCGCCGCGCTCGAGGATGAGAAGTGGTCAGTGCGCGCGATCCCTCCCGGGCGCTTGAGACGGCCCTCGACCACTGGCTGTCCGCAACCCGGGGCGATCTCAAGGCGCTGGCGAGCCATCCGTGGGCGGTGGACTTCACGAAGCGCTACCTCCGAGTCGTCTCCGAGGCAGAGAGGACCGCACCGGCCCTGGTAGCCAGGCTGGTCGAGATGGGCCACGCCAAGGCGTCAGCCGATCGCGCCCCGGTGGACACTCTCCTCGACTACGTGGACGCGATGTCCGTGGAGGTGGACGGGGAGCCGATCTTTCTGCCCAGCTTCTCCGACACCTGCCTCCAAGACTCCCTGCAGGCCCCAGGGCTCTACCTGTCCCCATTTCGGGGCCTGTACTACTGCTGGCAGCTCGGTGAGCTGGCGATCCTGCTGGGACAGGCGCTGCACGCCACGCCGAACCGGTTCCTGCACCTGCGGCATCCCTACAGTCGTGCCTCCAAGAGGCTGGCCAAGGTGTGGAGCGAATTGGAGGAAGACTTTCGAAAGCAGCGCTCCGACCAGTACAGCCGCTACTACCGGCAGATCACCGGGCCGCACCAGGAGGACCCCACCCTCTCCCTGGTGCTCGCCGGGCAGATCCAAGCGGTGAAGGACGCTTTGACCTTCGGGATCCAGAGGAAGGGCCTCTTCACGCGATTTCTGCCGTATCAGTGCCAACACAGCACCCACTTCTATCTGTCTGGGATCCGCTTCTACTGGTCTCCGATACTGCAGTCGCCGGAGGGCTTCGACAGTGTTCGCAATCGGTACTCGGTGCAATCCGCCTCCAGCGGCCTGACCATCCCGAGTGAACGCTACGGCATGCTCCTGCCTGACGACCCTGACCAAGGGGCGGAGGAGGAGTTGCTGGAGCTTCTGCCCCCGGGGTCGCTCCGGCTCCACCTGGACCAGCGGCCTCCGGAAGATGACCTTGGAGCCCTCGCCTACTTCGAACGGTGGAGCCGGCTCGTCACGGCTAAGGCGTACTCGCTGATCGCCGACATCGAGGAGGTCCTGAGCTGCGCCCACGAGGCCCATCACGCCGGCAAGCGGCCGACGCCCGAGTGGACCAGGCTGGCTCAGGCGGTCTACCTGAGCGCCGTGGCCAAGAATCCGATGCGCACCTTCTACTTCGACACCGGCCTGCTGGCTGCGGCCGAGGCCGCCGGCTCGGCCCCCGAGCGCCATCCGGCCGTGCAGTACGTGACCACCCGACACTCAACCCCCACGAGCCAAACCGGCCAGCGACTGTTGAAGGAGGTGCTCGACCGCTGCGGCGACGGATTGGAACTGTTCTGCCGGAGGCGCGGCAACCTCCCGCCGATCTTGGATGAGTTCACCCTGGTGCCGCTGGGCCCGGAGCTGAACGCGGCCGGCACCTTCCTGTGGTCGATCCGCGACGAGGACGCCAGGAAGATATCGGCGGGACTCGAGGGCCGTGCTTCCGCCCTCGCCCAGCACCGAGCCCAGGCTGCCGTGAGGAGCCACGCCAAGGTGGAGATGCTGATCGGCGGAGCCGCCAGCGCGGCGGCGACCGGTGCCGCGCTGGCCCTGGGCTCCCCGGTCGCACTCCCAGTGGAGGGGATCGTGGCGCTGGCTACGGGAAGTCTCGTCTACAGCTCCGAATACCGAAGAGCGCGCGCGGCGGCGCGGCGCGTCAGCGGGCATCTGCTCGGTGTCGGCGGCAGCGCCGAGTACCTGCCGGTCCGGCACCTCCGTGACTTCGGCTAGCTGATCGTAAGCGGCGAAGCATCACGGGCTGGCGAACTCCCGCCGCCTGCACCGCGCAGCTTTCGGCTCACAGTCGCTCGTCGCCAGCGGGTAGCGGGCTGGGCCCGAGGAGACATGGGCGAGCCTGAGCACCGCACCATCAGCCGGCGGACCATCGCCTGGAGATCGAAGGGCCAGCGGGCGTGGACCGCTCAGGCGTAGGCCCGCAGGCCCGGATCGATCTCCAGGGGACTGGAGTCGAACCCATGGATCTGAAGGCGGACCACCCCCGCCGCCCCGATCATCGCCGCATTGTCGGTGCACAGGGGAGGGGCGGGGATGGTCAGCTCGGCCAGGCCCTCCAACCGGGCCCGCGCCATCTCTCGCAGCAGCCGGTTGCTGGCCACCCCGCCCGCCAGCACCGCCCGCCGGCAACCGGTCTGCTCCACGGCCGCCTCCAGCTGGAGGCAGAGGGTCTCCACCGCCGCCAGCCTGAAGGCTGCCGCCACATCCGCCCGGGTCTGCTCGTCGACCTCTCCGAGATCGCGAAGCAGGTAGAGCACTGCCGTCTTCAGCCCGCTGAACGAGAACCCGAAGTTGGGCAGCACCGGCCGCGGCAGCCGGAAGCGGTTCGGATCCCCCAGCTGCGCCACCCGGTCGATCTCCGGACCTCCGGGGTATGGCAAGCCCAGCATGCGCGCCACCTTGTCGAACGCCTCGCCGACCGCGTCGTCCCGGGTCGCACCGAGAAGCTCCACGTCCTGGTGGGACCGGTAGTGGATCAAGTCGGTGTGCCCGCCGCTCACCACCAGCCCGACGAACGGTGGTTCCAGCTGAGGGTCCTCGATCTCCGCCGCCAGCACGTGGCCGGTCATGTGGTTCACCCCCACCACAGGCAGGCCGGCCCCGGCGGCGAGCGCCTGCGCGTAGCTGGCCCCAACCGCCAGGCAGCCCACCAGCCCAGGTCCCCTGGTCACGGCCACCCCGTCGAGCGCCGAGAAGTCCTGCTCCAACGGGGCCATGGCGGCCTTGACCACCCCGGCGATCCGCTCCAGGTGCATCCGCGCCGCCAACTCCGGGACCACGCCGCCGTAGGCCGCATGCGCCTTGGCCTGGGACGCGACCACCGAGCTCTCGACCGAGAAGGAATCCGACACCAGGGCCGCCGCCGTCTCGTCGCACGAGGTCTCGATCGCCAACAGCCTCAAGATCTGGGCCACCCCGGATCCGGTGGCTGACCCATCCCTTCCACCTCGATGTCCTTCATGATCTCCAGGAAGCGCTGCTTGAACCGGGGGGCGTGGATGAGGTCAGACCACATCACCATGGCATCCTCGCCGTTGTCGGTGTAGTAGCCCCGGCGCCTCCCCAGGACCTTGAACCCGAAGCTCTCGTAGAGGTGGATCGCGACCTCGTTGGTGGGGCGCACCTCGAGGCTGATGAAGTTGGCCCTGAGCTCGTAGGAGAGGTTGACCAGGTAGGCGAACATGACCTTGCCCAGCCCCTGCCCCTGGTCGCTACGGCGCACCCCGATGGTGGTCACGTGGGCCTCCTCGCCGACGTTCCAGAGCCCGCTGTAGGCGGCGATCTCCGACTCCTTCCACAGACACGAGTAGTGCGCCGAGCGATTGCCGCTCAGCTCACGCTGATAGGCGTTGCTGGGCCAGGGGGTGGGGAAGACGTCGAGCTCGATCGCCCGCACCGCCGGGATGTCCCCCAACTGCATCGGCTTGATCGCCAGCCGCTGCCCGATCAGGATCACGTGGGATCTCCTCGTCTGACGCCGTAGTCGGCGCTGACCAGATCGTAGCCGCTGACGGCGTAGCCGCCGCGGGCGATCAGCAGCGCCAACGCCTCCTCTCCCGATCGCACCGCCGCCACCCGTTCCCCGAGCGGGCGTTCCACGACCGAACCGGGGTCCAGCAAAAGGTCGCCATCCAGCGCCCCGTCGGGAGGTGAGGCGAGGCTCATCGCCTCGGCGGGGCCAACCTCCTGCCAGCGAACATCATCCCCATCTCCGGCGGCGGTGAACCGCTGCACGAACAGCCCCCCTCGACCGGCGCCGACCGCCACCACCAGGCGACCCGGGCCAGGGTCGACGCGGTGTGCCACCACCGCCAGGCTCCCCACCAGGCCGAGCGGGAGCCGGCGTGCCTGGGCCAGCCCGATCGCGGCGGCGAGCGCGGAGCGCACTCCGATGTACGAACCCGGGCCGCGGGCCACCACCACCCCCGCCAGCTGGGAGCCGGCGGCGTCGGCGAGGTCCCGGACGGCGGCCGCGACCGAGGCCACCTGGTGGAGGCCGGCCCTCAGCTCGACCACGTCGGCCCCGCGCACCAGCAGCGCCATCCCCTCGCCGCGCACTGAGAGGTCGAGCCCGAGCTGGACCGGCGACGCCTCAGCCATCCAGGGCCTCCTCCAGATGCGCCGGGAGCGTCAGCTTCACCTCCCGGGAGAGCTCGCCCTGGACCGACAGCTCGATCGTGCCGTTGAACCACGAGGGGTCGGCGCGCTCGGACCACTCCACCACCGCCGCCCCATCCACCAGCAGCTCCTCCAGGCCGAGGGTGCTGAGATCGGTGCCCTGGGGGAGGCGGTAGAGATCCAGATGGTGCAGCGTGATCCGGCCCGGATGCACCTGATGCAGCAGGAAGGTCGGGCTGCGCACGTCATCGTCCCCGCCTGCGCCGTCCACCAGGCCCTTGGTGAGAGTCGTCTTGCCGGCACCCAGGTCACCGCTTAGGCCCAGGCAGTCGCCCGGACGCAGATGCTCGCCCAGGCGGCGGCCCAGGGCCATGGTCTCGTCGGGCGTATGGGTGATGACCGTCACCATGCCGCGGTCAGGCCCCCTTGAAGTGCTGATAGCCATGGGCGACGTCCAATGTCAGCGGCCGACCACCCTCCCGGTCCAGCACCGTGACCCCCTCCCCCGCCCGGACTGTTCCAACCACGCTGAGGGGGGCCAGTCCTGCCGGCCAGCGCCCGGTCAGCTGGGCCATGGTCGCAGCCGGCGCCGCCGCCAACAGCTCGTAGTCCTCACCCCCAGCCAGGGCCAGCCCGAGCCCGGGGCCGACCCCCGTCTCCTCGAGGCGGTCCGCCCAAAGCTCGATCGCGACCTGGCTCGCGCGGGCCATGCGCCCCGCGTCCAGCAGCAGGCCGTCGCTGACATCCGTGAGCGCGGAACAGCCCAGCCGCCTCAGCTGCTCCCCCTCCAAGAGGCGGGGGCTGGGGTCGAGGAGCCGCTTCATCCAGGAGCCGGGCACTCCACGGGAGGGGTCTCCTGATTCGAGGGCGGCCAGCGCCGCGGCGGCCCAGCCCAGCCTGCCGGTCAACAGCAGACGGTCTCCCGGCCGGGCTCCACCCAGCCGGAGCGGGGCCCCGCCCCTGACGCTGCCGACTATGGTCACGCCTAGGAACACCACCGGACCGGAGCTGAGGTCTCCCCCGACTACCCTGGCCCCGACCGACTCCGCCGCGTCCACCAGACCCAGCTGCACGGCCTCGGCCGCCGCTGCCGGCGTCGACTCCGGGAACACCGCCGCCACCACCCCGAGCCGTGGCCAGGCGCCCATGGCCGCGATGTCGGACGTCGCCTGGGCCCAGGCCTTCCGCCCCAGTTGGTAAGGGCTTTGGTAGGCCCTGCGAAAGTGCACCCCCTCCACCATGCTGTCGGTGGAGATGAGCACTAATCCCGCGTCCTGCTCCCAGCCGGCGGCGTCGTCGCCGGCCGGGACCGCGCCTCCGGAGCCGGCCAGGCAGACCAGGCGGTCGAGAATCGCCTCCTCACCCACATCGCCCAGGGTGGCGCCTTCACCCGTCTCCCAGCCCGCGTGGCGTGGGCCGGCGTCCCCACGCCCGGTCAGGGTCGAACCGGCGCCGATGGCATTCCCTCCGTGGGAGAGCTGGCCCGGGCATGAGCCTCCTCGGCCAACCCGGCCCGGTGGGCAGCCCGACCCGCGGCGACCGCCGCTGAGAATGCGCGCGCCATGGCGACCGGGTCGCCGGCCCTGGCGATCCCGGTGTTCACCAGCACCCCATCCGCCCCCCACTCCATCACCCGGGCCGCGTCCGAAGGCGCCGCCAGCCCCGCGTCGACGATCACGGGGACCGGGCACTTGGCGATTATCAGGCGCAGGTTGTGGGCGTTGAGGACACCCAGGGTGGAGCCGATCGGCGCGGCGCCAGGCATCACCGCCGCCGCGCCCGCTTCCGCCAGGCGAAGGGCCAGAGCGACGTCGTCACTCGCGTAGGGCATCACCGTGAAGCCCTCCTTGACCAGCTGCGCGGTCGCCGTCAGGGTCTCGATGGGATCGGGCAGGAGCGTCTCGGGCTCGCCCACCACCTCCACCTTGATGAAGTCTGACAACCCCGCGGCTCGGGCCAGGCGGGCGAGCCGCACCGCCTCCTGCGCGCTGGTCGCGCCAGCGGTGTTGGGGAGCAGGGTGTAGCTGGTCAGGTCGATTCCCTCCAGCTCGGAACGCCGGTCGCCGTCGAGATGCAGGCGCCGGACCGCCAGCGTGATCATCTGGGCGCCGGAGGCTCGGATCGCCTCGCCCAGCACCCCGGCGGACGAGAACTTACCGGTGCCGTGGATCAGCCGCGAGCCAAGGCTCACTCCACCAAGGCGCAGAGCGTCATCTTCAGTCACCTGAGCCACCTCCCACAAAGTGCACCACCTCGAGCCGGTCACCCTCCCGCAGCTCGACCAGGGCCCAGCTGTCACGCGCGGGGATGCTGCCGTTAACCTCGACCACCACTCCCGCATCGTCGAGTTCCAGGGCGGCCGCCAGCTCCCCCAGATGCTCGCCCGGTCGGCACTTGCGAGGAACCCCGTTGATGAAGATCCAGGGCCAGGTCTGAGCCTCGCGCATGGCATCCCGAAACCCGCTGGCCGCCTCCCGGGGATCGTCCGCTGCGCAGATCGCCCGCACCACCGCCACCATGTCGGCTCCGCTCTCCAGGGCCAGGCGCGCCTCCTGTGGCCCAAGCCCACCGATCGCCACCACGGGAACCTCGGTCCGGCGGGCGGCCACGGCCACGTGCTCGAAGCCGACGGCGGGGCGCCCCGGCTTGGTCGGGGTCTCGTGGATGGGACCAGCCGAGACGTAGTCAGCCCGGTGCGCCATCGCCTCCACCACCTGCTCGCGGTTGTGCGTGGAGCGGCCGATCAGAGCCTCGTCCCCCAACCGTCGGCGCGCCTCCTCAAGGGGCATGTCGGTCTGCCCGAGATGGACGCCGTCAGCCCCGCATTCCCGGGCCAGGTCGACCCAGTCGTCCACGATGAACAGAACCCCCCGCTCGTGGCAGATCTCGCGACATTGGACCGCCAGCTCACGCAGCTCCTCGGGCTCAACCCCCTTGCGTCGCAGCTGGAAGATGTCGACCCCACCGGCGATCGCGGCCTCGAGGACCAGCGGTAGCCGCGCCGCGGGGGTGGCATCGTCGGAAACCAAATACAGGCGGGCGGCCTGCAGTCGCTCTCTCAGGCCGGCGCCCGTGGCCGGCCCACTGGACCCGGCCGACGGCTGGGACATAGCTCAATTGTATTCAGTGGTAGTTCTCGACCCAGCCGATCGCCTCTCGGGGCACCCGGGGGAGGATCTGGGTCACCACCTCGTAGTTGATGGTCCCAACCCGGCGCGCCACATCCTCGGCGGAGATCTCGGCTACGCCCTGGCGTCCGATGATCACCACCTCATCGCCCCGGCTGATGGCAGGGTCCGCGGTGACATCGACCATGCACATGTCCATCGAGACGTCCCCCACCAGCCGGTGATGGCGCCCCCTGATCAGCACCGTCTCGAAGTTGCGCGGGCCCCGGCGGAACCCGTCCCCATAGCCGACCGGCAGGGTTGCCACGGTCATCTCCGCGGGGGCCGTGAACGCGTCTCCATACCCCACATGGGTGCCCTTCGCGATCCTCCGGATCTGGGCCACGGTGGTCTTGAAGCTGAGCACCGGACGCCGTCGCCTACCGTCCGCGGTCATCAGGCCCAGGAGCTCACCACCCAGCCGGACCATGTCGAGCCGGGCAGAGACGGCATGCTTCCAGGCGGAGCTGTTGGCCGCGTGGCGGATGCGGAACCGGTGTCCCGCGCGCTCGGCCAGGCCCAGCGCGAGCTCGAAGCGCTCCATCTGGTCGCGCACCGCCTGATCGTCCTGGCCCTTGCGGAAGTGCGTGTAAATCCCCTCCAGCTCCAGGTGCTCCAGTGACCTGGCCAGCGTCACGATCTCGCCGCACCGCTCGGGCGCCACCCCCAGCCGGGACATCCCCGTGTCCACCTTGAGATGGGCCCTGGCCCGGACCCCCAGCCGCTCTCCGGCCCGATCCAGCGCCTCGAGCACGTCCTCGTCGAAGACTGTCAGCGCCAGCCCCAGCCGCTGGGCCGGCTCCACCAGCTCCGGAGGTGTGTAGCCCAAGACCAGCAGCGGCGCATCGATCCCCCGCCGCCGGAGCTCGGCCGCCTCGGCCAGGGTCGCGGTCGCGACCCAGGTGGCGCCGCTCGACAGAGCCGCCCGCGCCACCTGAACCGCGCCGTGGCCGTAGGCGTCCGCCTTCACCACCGCCATCAGGCGGGTCGGCCCCAGCTCCGTGGCGATCTCGGCGACATTGGCCGCCAACGCCTCCAGGTCAACCTCGACCCAGGTGGGCCGCCGCGGCGAGCGGAACGCCATCAGCCGCCGACCCCGATCCTGGCGCACCAGCTCGGAGTCGGCCGCGACCAGGGCGGCGGTCACCCGCTCCAGCCGCTGCTGGGCCACCCCCTTGACCAGCACCGTCCCCCCCGCGCTCAGCACCGTGCGGGCGCTGGCCACCACGTCGCCCAGAGGGAGCACCTCCGCGGCCTCCGGCGGCGCGGCCGACGGCCCCAGCGTCTCCTCGGGGACCACGAGCCGGACCCCTGCCGTGCCCGCCGCCACGACCGTCGCCGGTGCCAGCAGCGGCGCGGTCCCGGGCCCGACGCACGCCAAACGGGGCGGGGGCAGCTGCGCCAGCGCCGATACCGCCAGCTCCGTCGAGGCCGGGCTGGCATCGAAGCTGTCGTCCACAACGGTGCCACCCCCCCGGCCGGGCCAGAGCCGCAGCCTTCCCGGCAGTGGCCGCGAACTCGCCAGGGCGGGAATCCCTCGCTCCACCTCGAGCCCCAGTGCGAGCACGCAGGCCAGGGCTGGTGCCCAGGACGTCGCCGCCACCACCGGATGCAAAGGACACTGCACCCGCCAGCTCGCCCCTTTGGCCACGACCAGTAGGCTCCACGGCCTGGGCCACTGCGGAGCGGGCGCGTTAGGGTCCGGGCCCAACTCCAGGTCAGCCGCGGAACCCAGGGGCCCGAATGTGACTCGAGGGCGGTTAGGTGAGGCCCTGAAGATGGCGGCCTCCGCTGCCGGCAGGACCATGATGGCGCCCTCGTCGACGAGCTCCTCGACGCTGGCGGCCAGCTCCGTCGCGGACCGCCACCACAGCTGATCCGCGTCTCGGGTGGTGGTGACACCCACAACCTGGGGCCGGCACATCTCTCGTACCTGGCGGCGCTCCGAGGTCGACCCCGCCACCACCTCGAGCACGATCCGTGAGGCTGATGGTGGCAGACTTCCCAGGGCGACCGGGATCCCCAGGGAGTCGTTGCGGTCGCCGACGCCGTACACCTGCCCAGCCGCTGCGCCGGCCCAGGCCAGCCGCAGCGCCGCCTGCGCGGTGCTCTTTCCCAGGCTGCCCATCACCGCCACAGTGGTGGCCCGGCGCAGCCTCCACCGCGCCCAGGCTCGGAGCGCGCCCCCGGTGCTCCGCACGACCACGGTGGTCACGGGGGCCGGCACATCTGCGCCCCATGGCTCCGGCCACCGCTCCACAAGCAGCCCCCCGGCACCGCGCGCAAGCGCCTCCTCGATGTGACTGTGGCCGTCGCCGTGGGCGGTGCGGATCGCCACGAACAGCTCGCCGGGCTCGACGTTGCGGGAATCGTGGGCGATCGCGCTGAAGACCTCGGCCCCGGAACTCAGCACCACCGGCTGCTCCGCCGCCGCCGCCTCGAGCAGGTCGGCCAGGCGGAGCATCAGCTGGGGCTGGAAGCGTGCCGCCGGCGGCGCACCGCCTCCTGAACCCCAACCAGGGCGTCCGCGACCTCGCTGGCCAGGATCCCCGAGTGCCCCCTTGTCTCCCCCAGCCAGACGCCGGCCTGGCCATGGAGGAACACTCCGGAACGGGCTGCCGCGAAGGGGTCAAGCCCCTGGGCGATCAGGGCCCCGATCAGCCCGGCGAGCACATCGCCGGTTCCGCCGGCCGCCAGCACCGCGGTGCGATGGTCGTCCAACCAGGGCTCATCAGCGTCGGTGGCGACCACGGTACCGGCCCCCTTGAGCACGACGGTGGCACCAAAGCGGCTGGCCAACCGGTGAGCCGACAGCGCGCGGTCCCGCTGAATTTCGGCCACCTCGACCCCGGCCAGCCTGGCCGCCTCCAGGGGATGGGGGGTGATCACGGCCCCCGAGGGCAGCAGCTCCTGAAGATCCGGGTTGGCGGCCAGGACGTTGAGACCGTCGGCGTCCAGGACCAGGCGGTCCCCATGACCCCTGAGGGCCCGCAGCACCCCGCCGAGGAATCCCCGGATGGCTGGGCTCGAGCCCAGCCCGGGGCCGCAGACGACCGCCTGCGCGGCCGCCAGCTGGCTCGCCAGCAGGGCCGCCGCCGCTCCCCCGAACGAGCCGCTCTCCACCGGCAGCGGGACCCGGATCACCTCGGCGGGAAACCCCTCACCCCCCGCGCCCTCGGGCACCGCCGCTCGCACCCGGCCCGCGCCCCCGCGCAGCGCCCCTCGACTTGCGAGCTGGGCAGCCCCGGGGAAGCCGGCACTTCCGGCGAGAACCAGGACCGTGCCGAAGGTCCCCTTGTGACCGGTGTCGATCCGCTCCGGCAGGACCACCGCCTCGGGGACGGGGAAGTCCAGACCCGGGGCTGGGCTCAGCACCGCGACCGCGATCGCAACTCCGGCATCGTGGCTCAGACTGAGCTCCAGTCCGGGGACCGCGACGCCATCGACCAGCGCCTGGGGCGCGCCCCCCCTCCGGTGCACCACCGAGATGCTGGGATAGGTGGGCAGAGCCAGGCCGCTGCTGCCGAAGACCTTGCGGACCGCCTCCTTGGCGGCCCAGCGAGCCGCCAGCCGCTCCGGCCGCCCCTCACAGTAGGCAACCTCCTCAGGGCTGAACATCTTGGTGGCGAACGAAGGGCGGCGCCGGACCAGAGCCGCGATCCGCTCCACCGAGGCGACGTCGACCCCGGTCGTGACCGGCCTCATGGATGCTCCGGCTGCGGCTGCGGCCTCACTCCACCGTGACTGACTTGGCGAGGTTGCGGGGCCGGTCGACGTCGTAGCCACGGGCCATGGCGGCATGGTACCCCAGCAGCTGGCCCACCAGAGCGGTCACCAGCGGAGACACCACCTCCGGCACCCAGGGCACCTCCACCTTGAACGCCACCTGGTCGTCCAGGGAGTGGTCGCCCTCGCTCACCACAGCCAGCACCGGGCTGCGTCGGGCGTGCGCCTCCTGGACGTTGCTGCGCACCTTGTCCCGGGTGGCCGCCTCGGTGGCGAACGCCACCAACGGCATGGTCTCGTCCAACAGCGCGATCGGGCCATGCTTCAGCTCGCCGGCGGGATAGCCCTCGGCATGGACGTAGGCGACCTCCTTCAACTTCAGGGCCGCCTCCACCGCCGCGGGGTAGTTGTAACCCCGCCCCATGTAGAGGGCGCTCTGGTGCTCGGCCAACCACGCCCCCAGCGGCTGGAACCCCTCGTCCTGGGCCAAGAGCTGCCGCTGGACCCCCGCCACCGACCGCAGCGACGCGGCCAGCTCCCTGAGGTCGCCCTCTCCCTTGGTCTGGCGGGCCTGGGCCAGTCGCAGCGCCAGCAGCAGCGAGCAGGCGACCTGGTTGGTGAAGGTCTTGGTCGCCACGACGCAGATCTCCGGACCGGCGTGAAGGTTGATGACACCGTCGGCCTCCATCGCCAGGGTGCTGCCCACCACGTTGGTGAGCGCGAGGACGAAGCTGCCGCGCTGCTTGGCCAGGCGCGCCGCGGCGAGGGTGTCCGCGGTCTCCCCGGACTGCGAGATCGCCACCGTCAGCGTCTGGCGGTTGAGAGGCTGGGGGCGATACCGCCACTCCGAGGCCACCTCCACGGTCGCCGGAATCTGGGCCAGGTCCTCGAGCGCGTACTTGGCGATCATGCCGGCGTAGTAGGCGCTCCCCGCGGCGACGATCTGGACCCGTTCGATCGAACGCAGCTGCTCGTCGCCGATCCCCCAGTCGGGGAACTCCACCCGTCCGTCCGAGAGCAGCCTGCCCCGCAGGGCGTTCTCCAGCGCCGCTGGCTGCTCGTGGATCTCCTTGGACATGAAGTTGGGATACCCCCCGCGCTCCGCCTGGATCACGTCCCACTCCACCCTGACGACGCTCGGGGCGACCTCGGACCCGTCGGTGATCGAGGTGACGACCGGGCCGACCGGGCTGAGGACCGCCATCTGGCCCTCGCCGAGCACGATCGCCTGTCTGGTGTAGGGGATGATCGCGGTGAGGTCGGAGCTCAAGAACCACTCGTCGGTGCCGACCCCGATGACCAGGGGGGCGTTGAGGCGAGCCCCGATCAGGGTGTCGGGGTCGGTCGAGCTCAGCACCACCACCGCATACGCTCCGTTGAGCCGCGCCAAAGCCCTCCTGGTCGCCACCACCAGGTCTCCCTGGTAGTACTGCTCGATGAGGTGCGGAACCACCTCGGTGTCGGTCTCGGAGCGAAAGACGTGCCCTGAAGCCTCCAGCTCCTGGCGCAAGGAGGCGAAGTTCTCGATGATGCCGTTGTGGATGACGTAGAACCGTCCGCTGCAATCACAGTGGGGATGGGCGTTGTCATGGCTCGGCCGCCCGTGGGTCGCCCATCGGGTGTGGCCCATGCCCACCCGTCCCTCGAGCTCCTCACCGTCGATGCGGGCCAGCAGGGCCTCGACCTTACCTGCGGCCTTGATGCTGGTCGGCTGACCGTCGGCCCCCAGCACCACGACTCCGGCGGAGTCGTAGCCCCGGTATTCGAGCCGCTGGAGGCTGTCGAGGAGGACCGGGGCGGCCGCGCGCTCCCCCAGATACCCGATGATTCCACACATACTCGCTCGCACCTCCCCTCTTGGGCCGCCTGCGCTAGGACCAACGTCGAGGCCGCCTCCCAGGTTACAGTTCCCAACTTCGCATTCCCGCTTTCGAGTTGGGAAGAGCGGGACGCTAAGGGCTCGGGCTGGGGCTGGGGGTCGGGCTCGGGGTCGCCGTCGGCAGCGGCGTGACGGTCACCACGACGGTGACCGAGGCGACCGAGCTGGTGACCCCCGAGGGGAGGTTCAGCCGGACCTGGTAGGTGGTGTCCCGGCTGATCCCGGAGATGTCGATCGGCTGGGTGTCGACCGCGCTCAGCCCATCCACTATGTCGGGCGGGCCGGTCACGCTGACCGTCTGCGGCGTCACCTGGGCGGCACTGAGCTCGTAGCCGGCCGCCACCTGCCCGCTGACGATGTAGTCGACCGGCAGGTTGAGCTGGTTGGTCTCCGAGGTGATCGCCGCGTGCACCGTGACCTGCTGGGGCGTCACCGTCACCTCGCTCGAGGCGACCCCCTTGGGAAGGGAGACCTGCACCGTGGCGGGAAGGTCCACCGACGCCTTCCAGCTCGACAGATCGACCGTCGCCTGTGGCTGAAGGCTGGCGATGATGCTGGCGGGCGCCCTCACGGTGACGTCGGCGGGGCTGACCGTGGTTGCCGAGGATTCGAACTTGTATCCCGGCTGGGGCAGCTCCTTGCTCGGCACCACCACCCTGACCGGCACAGAGGCCGTCTCCCAGCGGTCCACGGTCACCGCCACCGTCGACGGCGAGGACCACAAGAAGGCGTTGGGATCCTGCAGGGTGGTGGTGAGGTGGACCTGGTACACGCCCGGGCCCTTGATGTGGTCGAGGTTGATGGCGGCGGCCAGGTGCTCCCGCACCAGCCGGCTGTGGACGTTGGAGTAGACCCCACCCACCTTGATCGCCACGCTCTTCACCGGGTAGAGCAGCAGCAGGTTGGGGCTGAGGCCGCTCACCTGGGGCGTGACGTAGTAGGTTGCGATCGCCGGCGGATTGCTGGCGTAGACCACCCCCACCCACATCCCGCAGGCGACCAGCAGCGCCAGCACCTTGAGCCGCCAGTTGCGGACCAGGAACGCGAAGCTCATCAGCTTCTGCCTGCGGTGGTGGCCTCACCGCTGCGGCTGCTGCGGGCCCGAAAGCGCAGGCTGCGGCGGTGGCTCTGGTAGAGCGGCAGCCGCAGGAAGCTGCCCAGACGGGCCGTCAGTTGGTCGGAGTCCAGCTCCCCCTCCAACTCCCCCCCGAAGGCCCAGCTGACCCGCCCCGTCTCCTCCGACACCACGACCACCCCGGCGTCGGTCACCTGGGTGAGTCCGACCGCCGCCAGGTGGCGGGTGCCGCTGCGCTGATGGCGGTCGCTCCGCTCTGCCAACGGCAGCACGCAGCCCGCGGCCACCACCCGGCCCCCATGCACCAGGGCGGCGCCATCGTGCAGCGGCGACTTGTAGGTGAAGATCGTTCCCAGCACCTCGGCCGAGACCAAAGCGTCCAGCCGCACCCCGGTGGCGGCGATCTCCTCCAACCCCACGTCTCCCTGGATCACGATCAGGGCCCCGGTCGCGGTCTCGCTGAGGCGCATGGCGGCGCGCGTCACCTCGTCCACGGTCCGGCGCAGCTGAGCGGTCTCCGGACCCAGCAGCCCCCGCCGCAACGTGCTGAGCCGGCCCATCTGGTCCAGCGCCCGGCGCAGCTCCGGCTGGAACAGGATGATGACCGCGATCAGGATCACCTGGCCGCCGTTGCTGTAGATGAACTTGAGGACGGGCAGGTCGAGGATGAAGGCGACCGCCCCCAGCGCCCCGATCAGCAGCAGCCCCATGAGGATCTGGACGGCCTGGGTGCCGCGCACCAGCAGGAACAGCCGGTAGACCAAAAAGGTGATGATGGCGACGTCCAGCAGGTCCCGCCAGCTCACGGTCTGCAACAGCACCCGCAGCGCCTCGCCGAGGTTCAGGCCACCCAGGACCAGCATCAGCGGGCCACTCCGACGCTCATGCGGGATCCGCGGAGAAGATCGAGCAGAGCAGGGCGAGCTGAACCCAGTAGCGGTTCTCGGCCTGGTCGAAGACCACCGACTGGGGACCGTCGATCACCTCGTCGGTGATCTCCTCACCGCGGTGAGCGGGCAGACAGTGCATCACCCTGACTCCGCCCGGAGCCCGGCCGAGGACGCCCTCGTTGATCTGGTAGGGGCCGAAATCCTGACGGCGGTCTTCGTGCTGGTCTTCCTGACCCATGCTGGTCCAGACGTCAGTGTAGATCACCTCCGTATCCGCCAAGCCCAAGTCGAGATCGTTGGTTACCAAAACCCGCTCCCGGCTTCCTGGGGCGATCTCCTCGATGCGGGCCAGCTCCCGCTCCTTCGGCTCGTAGCCCGCAGGGGTCACCACCCGCAGCTCGATCCCCGCCACCGCTGCCGCCTCGATCCAGGAGTTGCAGACGTTGTTGCCGTCGCCGACGAAGGTCACCCGTGCCCCTTCCAGGCTGCCGCGCAGCTCGCGCAGGGTGAGGCAGTCGGCGAGGATCTGGCAGGGGTGCCCGGAATCGGTCATGGCGTTGATGACCGGGTGGCTCATGCTGGCCGCCAGTCCAGTGAGGTCCCGCGCCGAGGGGATGCGGGCCACCAGCGCGTCGACATAGCGGTCCAGGATCCGGCCCACGTCACTGACCGACTCCCGCCTCCCGAGCTCGATCTCCCGGTCGAACAGCGCGATCGGGTGGCCGCCCAGACGGTGGATCGCGGCCTCAAAGGAGACCCGAGTGCGGTTGCTGGGGCGCAGGAACACCAGCGCCACCGAGCGACGGGCCAGCGGCGTCCCTGGGTCCCACCCCCGCTTGAGGTCGGTCGCCAGATCCAACAGCCCGGTGAGGTCCGACCTCTGGAGGTCCGCCACCGCCAGGAAGTCCCGTCCCCGCAGGGCGCTTACCAAGGCATTCCACCCAAGGCCGGAGGTCTCAACTCTGGCGCCAGTATACGGAGCGCGCGAGGTCGCGAATCAGCGCTTGGTGTACTGCGGAGCCTTGCGAGCGCGCTTGAGACCGGGCTTCTTGCGCTCCTTCATGCGTGGATCGCGGGTCATCAGCCCGGCCGCCTTCAACTGCGGGCGCAGGCTCGCGTCCATCGCGCACAGAGCCCGTGCCAGCCCGTGGGCCACCGCCCCCGCCTGGCCGGACACGCCTCCACCCTCGACCTTTACGGTCACGTGGCAGCGCTCGCGCAGCCCGGTGAGCTGGAGCGGGCGCAAAGCCGCCTCCTCGAGCTCCCGGCGGCCGAAGTGCCGCAGCGGCTCGCGATCGTTGATGAGGGCGGTACCCTGCCCGGGGTAGATCCGCACCCTGGCGATCGCGGTCTTCCTCCGGCCGGTCCCATAGGCGTACCGAAGCTGCTCGTCCTCGCTCACAACTGCACCACCTCTCCGCAATCGCCGAAGGTGATCGCCCGGGGCTTCTGGGCCGTGTGCGGGTGATCCGAGCCGGCGTAGATCTTCAACATCTTCAACTGCCGCCCCCCCAGGGTGTTGTGCTGCAACATCCCCTTCACCGCCTCGCGCAGCGGGACGGTTGGGTCGCGCTTGACCACCTCCTCGTAGGTGCGCTCACGGCGCCCCCCGGGGTATCCCGTGTAACGGTCATAGATCTTGGTGGTGCGCTTGCTGCCCGTCACCACCAGGTCGGCGGCGTTGATCACCACCACGTGTTCGCCCATCAGGGCATGGGGGGTGTAGGTGGGCAGGTGCTTTCCTCGCAGAACCCTGGCGATGTTCACCGCCAGCCGGCCCAGGGTCTGGCCCCGGGCATCCACCAGCCACCACTGCTCCGAGACCGCCTCGCCAGTGGCGACAAAGCTCCGCTGAATCACTTGGCTACTCACGGTAAAACTCCCACCATTGCCGGCCGATGGTACTCCACCCGCCACTGATGCAGCCCCCTCGCCGGCGCCGTCAGCCAGCGCCGGCCCCGCCCGGGCTCAAGGATCGTGGTGACATCGACGCGGCGGGGGTGATGAACCCCAAAGCTCACCAGCGCCCCAACCAGGTTGCGCAGCATCCCCCTCAAGAAGGCGTCACCCCTGACGTCGACCCGCACCAGCCCCTCGGTCCGCTCGATCGCGATCATGTCGAGGGTCCTGGTGGTCGACCCTCCGGGCCAGGGGCTTCGGCCCAGCGCCCCGAAGTCGTGGGTTCCCAGCAGGGCGCGGGCCGCCTCTCGCATCGGCTCGAGCTCAAGCGCGGGGCTCACCCTCCAGCTGTAGCGGGCCAGCCACGGGCTGATCGTGGAGCTGGGGCTCAGCAGGTAGCGGTAGCTGCGCCTCCAGGCGTCCCGGCGGGGGTCGAAGCCATCCTCGGCCAGCTCCGCCGCCACGACCGCGATGTCGTGGGGAAGGTGCTGGTTACAAGCATGCAACAGCCGCGCCGGTGGGATCGGGCGCTCCAGCGCAAACGAGACCACCTGACCGTGGGCGTGCACACCCGCATCGGTGCGGCCGGCCGCCCGCACCCGGGGCCGGGCCCCGGTCGCCGACTCCAAGGCGTCGAGGAAGCGCCCAGCGACCGTCGGCACCCCGGCCTGGAGCTGCCAGCCGTGATACTCGGTGCCGTCATAGGCGAGCACCAGGCGATAGGTGCTGCCGGCTGGAGAACCGCTCAATCGACGAACTCCATGATCACCACCTCGGCGCCGTCGCCCTGGCGAGGGCCCTTGTTGATGATCCGGGTGTAGCCCCCGGGACGGTCGCGGAAGCGCTCCGCGTACTCCCCGAAGAGCTTGGCCGCCACATCGGGGCGGGTCACCACCCGGGCCACCTGACGGTGCGCGTGCAGGTCATCGCTCTTGGCAGTGGTGACGAGCTTCTCCACCCAGCGCCTCAGCTCCTTCGCCTTGGCCTCGGTGGTCTCGATGCGCCCATGCTCCACCAGAGCGGTCGCCAGGTTCTTGGTGAGAGCCATGCGGTGGGCTGACGTACGCCCCAGCTTTCGGCCGGCCTTGAGATGTCGCATCTTCCCTAGCGCTCCGCCTGCTGAAAGACCGAGTCGATCTCGTCCTCGGTAACGAACCCCTTCTCCACCAGCTTCTGCTTGATCTCGTCCAGTGACTTCTGGCCGAAGTTGCGCAGTGCCATCAGCTCATCCAGCCGCATCGCCAGCAGCTCGCCGACCTTGCTGATGTCGTTGGCCTTGAGGCAGTTGAGGGCGCGCACGCTGAGCTCCAGTTCCTCGACCGGCACCGTGCTGAGGCGGCTGGGGAGGTCGGTGCCGACGACGGCCGCCTCGGCGCTCTGGGTCAGGCTCTCCCCGAAGCTGGAGAACAGGTCCAAGTGGCGGGTGTAGTACTGGGCCGCCCGGCTCACCGCCTCGACCGGGGTGATGGTGCCATTGGTCCAGACCTCAAGGCCCAGCTTCTCCCAGTCGGTGTCCTGCCCCACCCTGGTCTTCTCGACCACGAAGTTGGCCTTGACGACCGGGGTGAAGATCGAGTCGACCGGGATCACCCCGATGGGCTGGCCCTCCTTCTTGTTCCGCTCGGCGGGGGTGTAACCCCGTCCGCGTTCCACGGTGAGGTCCATGCGCAGGCGCGCCTGGGGCCCGTCCAGAGTGCAGATGTAGAGGTCGGGGTTGGCGATCTCCACATCCGAGTTGGGCACGATGTCGGCGGCGGTCACGCGCTTGCCGCCGTGCACCTCCAGGATCAGATGGGCGCCGTCGGGATTGTGGCAGGTGAGGCTCAGCTGCTTGAGGTTGAGGAGGATCTCGCCGACGTCCTCCTTGACGTGCTTGATGCTGGAGAACTCATGGGCCACCCCGTCGATGGAGACCGCGGTCACCGCGGCCCCGGTCAGCGAGGACAGGAGCACCCGCCGCAGGGAGTTCCCCAGGGTGGTCCCGTACCCGGTCTCCAGCGGCTCGATCTCAAATCGCCCGTAGTTGTCCTCATGGGCAACCTCACGGACTGTCGGCTGTACTGCGGTCTCTGGCATCTGAAGCAATTTCCTCGTGATTGGGGACGGCCGCGCCCCGGTGGTGGCTAGCGGGAGTAGTACTCGACGATCAACTGCTCGTCGATGCTGGTCTCCATCTCCCCCCGCTCCGGCTGCCGGGTGACGTCCACCCGCAGCTCCTGCGGGTACAGGGTCAGCCAGCTCGGCACCGCCTGCCCGCCGCGGAACTCCACGGAGCGGCGGATGGGTTCGATCTCGCGGCTGCGCTCCCTCACCTGCACCACCTGGCCGGTGCGCAGCTGGTAGGAGGGGATGTTCACCATCTTCCCGTCGACCTGGAAGTGACGGTGCGAGACCAGTTGACGTGCCTCCTTGCGGGAGGAGGCGAAACCGGCGCGGTAGACGACATTGTCCAGCCGCTGCTCCAGCATCTGCAGCAGCTCGGTCCCGGTAACCCCCTTGCGCGCCGAGGCGGCCTGGAAGTAGTTCTGGAACTGGGCCTCCAGCACCCCGTAGACCCGCCGTCCGCGCTGCTTCGCGCGCAGCTGGATCCCGTACTCGCTGATGCGCCGGCGCCGAGCCATTCCGTGCTGGCCGGGCGGGGTCGCGTTGCGCTTGGTGAAGGTGCAGCGGTCGCCCACGCACTTCTCACCCTTGAGGAAGAGCTTCACCCCCTCCCGGCGGCAGAGGCGGCAGACCGGAGCGTGTGGGTTGGCCATACCAGCGCCCCTCAGACCCGCCGCCGCTTCGGCGGCCGACACCCGTTGTGCGGCACCGGAGTGACGTCGATGATGGCGGTGATCTCCAACCCGGCGGCCTGCAGCTGGCGGATGGCCGCCTCCCGCCCCGAGCCCGGCCCCTTCACCAAAACCTCGATGGTCTTGAGGCCATGCTCCATCGCCCGCTTGGCGGCGTTCTCGGCGGTGGTCTGGGCCGCGTAGGGAGTGCTCTTGCGCGATCCCTTGAAGCCCGACGAGCCGGCGCTGCCAGAGGCGATGGTGTTGCCCTGGGTGTCGGTGAGGGTCACGATCGTGTTGTTGAAGGTGCTCAGCACGTGCGCCTGCCCAACCGCGATGTTCTTGCGCTCGCGGCGCCTCGTCCGGACTACCTTCTTCTTCTTCGCCAAACCGTCTCCTCGCTCTGGCCCGCCAGCGCGGGCCGGGTGATTACTTGCCCTTCTTCCGCCGCACGCCGACGGTCTTACGGGGGCCACGGCGCGACCTGGCGTTGGTCCTGGTCCGCTGTCCCCGAACCGGCAGGCCGCGCCGGTGGCGCAGCCCCCGATACGTGCCGATCTCCATCAGCCGCTTGATGTTGAGCGCCACCTGGCGGCGGAGGTCACCCTCCACCCGGCCCGGCATCTCCTTGGCGATGACGTCCCGCAGCCGACTGACCTGGGACTCGCTGAGGTCGTTGACCTTGATCCCGGGGTCGATCTGGGCCGACCGCAGCAGCCTCTGGCTGGTGGTCAGGCCGATGCCGTAGATGTAGGTGAGCCCGATCTCGATCCGCTTGTCCCGCGGGAGGTCTACGCCGGCAATGCGTGCCATCGTTCTCCTATCCCTGGCGCTGCTTGTGCTTGGGGTTCTCGCAGATGACGCGCACGGTGCCCGAGCGCCGGATCACCTTGCACTTGTCGCAGATCCTCTTCACCGAGGCCCGGACCTTCATCTCGTACTCCTAGCGGACTGCTGCTTGCTCATACCAACCGGGTCAGTATCCGGCCCCGCCCCGGATCCGTGGCCGACCGCTCGACCAAGACCCTGTCCCCGGGAAGGAGCCGCACACTCGCCAGGCGCGCCCTTCCGGCAGCGTGAGCCACCAGCTTGTCTCCACCCTCAAGCTCGACCCGGAAGAGCGAGTTCGGCAAGGGTTCTAGGATGCGACCCTGGTACGTCCCGGGGTCAGACAAGTCGGAGGGCACACGAAAACCAGAGCAGGCTTCGCCCGCGAAGAGTATAGCCGATCGCGGGCCGGGACTCAGTCAACCCACACCTCCTGGGGGTCGTTGGTGGTCAGCACCTCGGGTCCCGCCTCGGTCACCACCAGCGAGTGCTCGAAGTAGCAGGAGCGCTGGCCGTCGGCCGTGACCACGGTCCAGCCGTCCGGCCGCACCACCGTCCCCGGCTGCCCCTGGTTCACGATCGGCTCGATGGCGATGCACAGCCCGGGGCGGATCTCCACCCCCCGACCCGCCCTCCCGTAGTTGGGGACCTCGGGGTCCTCGTGCATGTCCCTCCCGATCCCGTGGCCGGTGTAGCCGCGCACCACCGAGAAGCCGTTGGCCTCGACATGCTGCTGCACCGCCTGGCCGATGTCACCCAGTCGGTTGCCGGGGCGAGCCTGGTTGATGCCTCGGCGCAGCGCCTCCCGGGTCACCAGGATGAGCCGCTCCGAGACCGGGTCCAGCTCCCCGCAACCGACGGTCAACCCGGCATCCGCCCACCAGCCCTGGTGGATCAGCCCGCAATCCAGGCTGACCAGGTCACCCTCCTCGATGCGACGGCCGTCGGGGATCCCGTGGACCACCTGCTCGTTCACCGACACGCACAGGTGCTTGGGGAAGCCGTCGTAGCCCAGGAATCCGGGGAAGCACCCGCGCTTGCGGATCGCGCGGTTGGCGGCCCGGTCCAGCTCGGAGGTGGTGACCCCGGGCTCGACCATCGCCGCCAGCTCTCCCAGAACCTCGGCCAGCAGGTGGCCGGCCTGGCGCATCAAGGCCACCTCCTCCGGCCGCTTGAGGGTGATCAAACCAGCATCCGGAGCAGGCTCCGGTGGACCTCCTCCACGGACGGGGTGCCGTCCACCGCCACCACTGGCACCCGGTCTCGCAGGTAGGCCAGCACCGGCTCGGTCTGGTCGTGGTAAACGGCGAGCCGCTGCCCCACCACCTCCGGGCGGTCGTCCTCCCGGTGCTCCAGCCCTGCTCGGCGGGTGAGACGCTCGATCAGGTCGGGCTCCGGCACGTCGAGGACAACCACCAGATCCAGGGGGCGCTCCATCTCAGCCAGCATCTGCTCCAGCTCCCGTGCCTGGGCCACGGTCCGGGGAAAGCCATCGAGCACGAAGCCGTGGGGGCTCGAGCCATCCTCCAAGCGGTGGCGGATCATCCTCACGATGATCTCGTCGGGGACCAGCTTGCCCGCCGCCATGTAGGACGACGCCATCTCGCCCAGCTCGGTCCCGGCGGCCAGGTTCTCCCTCAGCATGTCCCCGGGAGCGATGTGATCCAGCCCCTGCTGCTCCCGCAACAGCTCCGCCTGGGTTCCCTTCCCCGATCCCGGCGGACCGAACAGGATCAGATTGTGCCGCAGTCCCTTCCCCTCCATGGCCTCCTCTCAGCGGATGAACCCTCGGTATTGCCGCATCAGCAGCTGGGTCTCCAGCTGCTTCATGGTGTCCAGTGACACCCCCACCACGATCAGGACCGCGGTGCCGCCCAGGTACAGGCCGGTGTTGGGTTGCTGGCCGGTCAAAAACGCGGTCAGCAGCGGGAGCACGACCGTGACCACCCCCAAGAAGATCGCGCCCGCCAGGGTGATCCGGCTCATGACCCGGGCCAGGTACTGCGCCGTGGCCGCCCCCGGCCGGATCCCGGGGATGTAGGTGGCGCTCTTCTTGAGGTTGTCGGCGGCATCCTCGGGATCGAAGGTGACCGCCGTGTAGAAGAAGGTGAACCCCATGATCAGCGCGAAGTAGATGACCTCGTAGGCGATGTCCACGGTCAGGCTCGGCCCCACCGGGTTCCAATAGGTGTGGAACCAGGTCGCCAGCTGGCCCACCACCCCCCCGGTCTGGCCGACCGCCGGCAGGAAGAAGTTGGCGAACAAGGTGGGGAAGAACATGATCGAGATGGCGAAGATGATCGGGATGACCCCCGCCTGGTTGACGCGGAGCGGCAAAAAGCTGCTGCGCCCCTGATAGACCTGCCGCCCCACCACCCGCTGGGAGGACTGGATCGGGATCTTCCGGGTCGCCTGCTGCACGAAGATGATCCCCGCCGCCACCAGGATCCCGATCACCGCGAATACGAAGATGGTGAAGGTCTGGCTGTGGCCGCCGTTGGTGAAGGTGATCAGCCCGTTGGGGATCTGGGCCACGATCCCCACCATGATGATGATCGAGACCCCGTTGCCCAGGCCGTACTCGGTGATCAGCTCCCCGAACCACATCATGATCACAGTGCCCCCGGTCAGGATCAGGATGATCCCGACGGTGGCGGGGAACGAGGTGTTGGGGGACAGGATGTTCTGGCCCTGGAAGGTGTAGGTCTCGAACAGCCTGGTGTAGCCGAAGGACTGCAGCAAGGCCAGCAGCACCGTCAGGTACCGGGCGTACTGGGTGAGCCGGCGCCGGCCCAGGTCGCCCTCCTTGGACATCTCCTTGACCCTGGTGGAGATGACCGTCATCAGCTGCATGATGATGGTGGCGTTGATGTAGGGGTTCAGCCCCAGGGCCACGATCGAGATGCCGGCGTTGGAGCCACCGGTGCTGAAACCGCTACCGGAGAAGAGGTTGACCAGCCCCAAAATGCTGTTGCTGTCGAAGAGCTGCTTCAGCACCGCCCCGTTGACCGCGGGAATGGTGATCGAGGCCAGCATCCGGAACACGACTACCAGCCCGATCGTGATCAGGAGCTTGCGGCGAAGCTCGGGGACCTGCATGGCGGCGCGGAGAGCACCGAACAGGTTCATGGGGCGCTGACCTGCCCTCCGTCCGAGGGCTCAGCCGGCTCGGCATCCAACAGCTCCACCGACCCGCCGGCGGCCTCGACCGCGGCCCGGGCCGAGGCGCTGGCCCTGTGGACCTTGACCGTGAGCTTGGGAGGGGATCCCCCACCGGCCAACAACTTCACGGGCAGCCCCGCCTGACGCACCAGCCCAGCCTCGTGGAGCGCCGCCAGATCGACCACCGCTCCCTCATCGAACCGCTTGAGCTTGCCGCAGTTGACGACCTGATACTCGACCCGAAAGCGGTTGTAGAAACCGCGCAGCTTGGGAACCCGTTGGCTGAGGGGCATCTGCCCACCCTCGAACGCGCGGGGCAGACTCCAGGAGCTCCGCGCTCCCTGGCCCTTCTGCCCCCGGCCGGCGGTCTTGCCCCCTCCCGCGGAGATCCCACGGCCGACCCGCTTGCGCTCCCGTCGGCTGCCCCTGGCAGGCTGGACCTGATCGAGCCTCACCGGGAGCCCTCCGCGGTCCGGCCGCCCTCCACCTTCACCAGGTGGGGCACGGTCGAGATCATGCCCCGGATCGCCGGGCTGTCCTTGTGCTCCACGGTCTGGTGCAGCCGGTGCAGCCCCAGGGCGGCGATGGTGCGCTTCTGGTTCTCGGCATAGCCGATCGCGCTCTTGGTCCAGGTGATCCGCAGCGGCTGCTCACTCACGGCCCGGGTCTCCCACCGCGACCGGCTCGGCCGCCGGCCTGACCCCCAGCTCGGCCAGGGTCTTGCCCCGGAGCCGAGCCACCGTCTCCGCGGTCCGCAGCTCCTTGAGCGCGGCGATGGTGGCGCGCACGGTGTTGATCGAGTTGTCACTCCCCAAGGACTTGGTGAGGATGTCCTTGATCCCCGCCAGCTCCACCACCGCCCGCATCGCGCCGCCGGAGATGACCCCGGTCCCGGGCGAGGCCGGCCGCAGCAGAACCCGGGCCGCCCCCTCCTTGCGGAGCACCGCGTGGGGGATCGTCCGGCCCACCATCGGGACCTGGATCATGTGCTTCTTGGCGTCATCCACCCCCTTGCGGATGGCCTCCGGAACCTCCCCGGCCTTGCCCAGCCCAGCGCCGACCCGGCCGGCGCCGTCGCCGACCACCACCAGCGCAGAGAACGAGAAGCGGCGCCCGCCCTGGACCACCTTGGCGACCCGGTTGAGGCTCACCACCCGCTCAGAGAACTCGCTCCTGGCCTCGCGGTCGGAGCGCGCCATGTTCATGCTCATGAAACTGCCTTCAGAATTCCAGACCGGCCGCGCGGGCCGCATCTGCTAGGGCTTGAATTCGACCATGGTACAGGTACCCGCCGCGGTCGAAGACGACCCGGCGCACCCCTGCCGCCACCGCTCGCTCCGCGACCGCGGTCCCGACGGCCGCCGCACTCGCCTTGTTCGACCCCTTGGCCGTCACCTGCCCATCGACCGTGCTGGCGGCCACCAGGGTACGGCCGGTGGTGTCGTCGACCACCTGGGCGTACACATGCCGCAGGCTCCGATAGACGCACAGCCGCGGCCGCTCGGAGGTCCCGACCACCCGCCGCCGCACCCGATGGTGGCGGTGCTGACGCGCGCTCTCACGATCCGTGGTGCTCATATCAGCCCTTGGCTCCCTTGCCGCTCTTGCCAGCCTTGCGCCGCACGACCTCGCCCCGGTACCGGACGCCCTTGCCCTTGTAGGGCTCGGGCGGCCTGGTGGAGCGGATCTTGGCGGCCAGCTGGCCCACCGACTCCTTGTCCATCCCGGAGACCGCGATCCTGGTCGGTTCGGGCACCTCCACCTTGAGCCCCGGCAGCGGGGTGATGCGGACCGGGTGCGAGTACCCCAGCTGCAGCTGCAGGTCCGTGCCCTGCAACGCCGCGCGGTAACCCACTCCCTGCAGCTCCAGCTCCCGTCTGAATCCGGTCGTGACCCCGGTCACCATGTTCTGGACCAGAGTCCGGCTCAGGCCGTGGAGCGAACGGTGGGTCGAGGAGTCGGTCGGTCGCTCGACCAAAACCTCGGCTCCCTCCTGACGGGCCCTGATCGGATACGGCAGCGCCCGGGCCATCTCGCCCAGCGGGCCGACGACTTTGACGTTCTGGCCCTCGATCGTGACCGTCACCCCGGCGGGGACGGTGATCGGAGATCTTCCAATGCGTGACATGTCTGCCCCTGCTACCAGATCTCGGCGAGGATCTCGCCGCCGATGCCGAGCCGGCGCGCGTCGCGCCCGGACATGATGCCCTGGGGGGTCGACACGATCGCCGTTCCCAGCCCCCCCAGAACCCTGGGGATCTCCTGGCGCCCGCGGTACACCCTCAGACCGGGCCGGCTCACCCGCCTGAGGCCCGTCAGCGCCCGGCCCTCCTTGGTGGCGCGCTTGAGCTCGAGCCAGAGCTGGCGGTGGGCACCCTCGGTGGTCCCGAAGCCCTGGATGTAGCCCTCCTCCTGGAGCACGCGCGCGATCTCCACCTTGACCTTGCTGGCGGGCATCTCCACCCGCTCATGGCCGGCCAGGTTGGCGTTGCGCACGCGGGTCAGCATGTCGGCGATCGGATCACTCAGCATCGACTTCCTACCAACTCGACTTCCGCACCCCGGGGATCTGACCCTGGGAAGCGTGAATTCTGAAGCAGATCCGGCAGAGGCCGAATTTGCGCATGTAGCCCCGTGGCCGCCCGCAGAGATTGCAGCGGCTGCGGGCCTGCACCGGGAACCGGGGGGCCCGGCGGCTGGCCATAATCTTCGACTTCTTGGCCATCTGCAGCCTCCCTAGCGCCGAAACGGCATGCCCAGGGCGGCCAGCAGGCTGCGCCCCTCGGCATCGCTCTTGGCGGTGGTAACAATCGTGATCTCCAGCCCCCTCAGCTTGTCGATCTTGTCGTAGTCGATCTCGGGGAACACCAGCTGCTCGCGCAGCCCCAGGGTCATGTTGCCGTGACCGTCGAAGCGCGCGGTGATCCCCCGGAAGTCGCGGATCCTGGGCAGCGCCACGCTGATCAGGCGGTCCAGGAACTCCATCATCCGGGCCCCCCGCAGGGTGACCTTGACCCCGATCGGCATCCCCGTCCGCAGCTTGAAGGCGGCGACCGACTTCTTCGCCTTGCGCACGGTCGGCTGCTGGCCGGTGATGATCCGCAGGTCGGTGGTGGCGGCGTCCAGCGCCTTGCCGTTCTGGGTCGCCTCGCCGACCCCGATGTTGACCACGATCTTCTCCAGCTTGGGCACCTGCATCACATTCAGGTAGCCGAACTCGGAGATGAGCGCGGGCACCACGGTCTCTCGGTAGGTCTCCACGAACCGGGGTGGAGCGGCGTTGGGGCTCATGCGCGGGGTCCTCTCAGATAGGCCTCACCGCAGCGCTTGCAGTAGGGCACGTATTGCTCCCCTTCCAACCGCCGGCCCAGCCGGGTCGGCTGATCACAGCGGTTGCAGACCAGCTGCACATTGCTGTAGTGCAGCGGCGCGGGGAAGTCAACGATACCACCCTGCATGGCGGTGGTCCCTCCGGCCTGCTGGCCGGCGCGCTGGTGGCGCTTGCGGATGTTGAGTCCGGCCACCACGATCCGGCCCTCGGCCGAGAAGGTGCGCTGCACCACCCCGCGCCGGCCCCGCTCGCTGCCGGAGATCACGACGACGGTGTCGCCGGAGCGGATGTCGAGGGTGCGCACGTGCGGGCGGTGCCGAGGCTTCTGACCGGCCATCCTAGAGCACCTCCGGAGCCAGGGAAACGATCTTCATGAAGTTGCGCTCGCGCAGTTCGCGCGCCACCGGCCCGAAGATGCGAGTGCCGCGCGGGTTGTTCTGCGGGTTGATCAGCACCGCGGCGTTGTCGTCGAAGCGGATCCTGGTGCCGTCGGCTCGCCGGTACTCCTTGGCCGTCCGCACCACCACCGCCTTGACGACGTCGCCCTTCTTGACCGCCGAGTTGGGCTGGGCGACCTTGACCGCGGCCACGATGATGTCGCCCAGCGAGGCGTAGCGGCGGTAGGAGCCACCCATCACCCGGATGCAGAGGATCTCCCGAGCGCCGCTGTTGTCGGCCACCTTGAGCACGGTCTCCTGCTGGATCATCGGTCAGCGCGCCTTCTCGACGATCTCGACCACCCGCCAGCGCTTGGTGCGGCTGAGCGGCCTGGTCTCCATGATCCGCACCCGGTCCCCCACCCGGCACTCGTTGACCTCGTCATGGGCCTGGAAGCGCCGGCTGCGGCGCAGCACCTTGCGGTAGAGGTTGTGGGCGCGCAGATCCTCGACCTGCACCACCACCGTCTTCTCCATCTTGTCGCTGACCACCATGCCCACGCGCACCTTGCGCCTAGCCCTTGGGGTCTGCTCTGGGTTCTCGCTCATTCGCCCTCCTCCATCAGGTCCGCCAGCTGCCGACCCCGAAGCAGGGTGATCACCCGGGCGATCCCCCGGCGCACCTCCCGAATCCGCCGGTGCTGCTCCAGCTGACCGGTGGCGCGCTGCAGCCGCAGCTGCAGCAGCTCCTGCCGGCGCTCGGCCAGAGCCTGAGTCAGACCGTAGTCGTCCATGTCCCGCAGCAGCTGCAGCTCGTCGCGGTGCTTGCTCACGGCTGGGCCTCCGCCGGAGCCGTCTCCTCCACCGCCACGAATCTGGTCTTGACCGGCAGCTTGTGGGCCGCCAGCCGCATCGCCTCGCGGGCGGTGTCCTGGCCCACCCCGTCCATCTCGAACAGAATGCGACCGGGCTTGATGACCGACACCCAGCCCTCGGGGTTGCCCTTGCCGGATCCCATCCGGGTCTCGGCCGGCTTCTTGGTGATCGGCTTGTCCGGAAAGACCCGGATCCAGATCTTGCCGCCGCGGCGCACGTGCCTGGTCATCGCCCGCCGGGCCGCCTCGATCTGGCGGTTGGTCATCCAGCAGGGCTCCAACGCCTGCAGGCCGTAGGACCCGAACGCCAAGGTCGAACCCCGATGGGCGGCTCCGGTCATCCGGCCGCGATGCACCTTGCGGTGCGCGGGACGCCTCGGAATCAGCATCTCAGGCGTCCTCCTTCTTGGCGGCGGGCTTGCGAGCCGCCCGCGGCTTGGGGGCGGGAGCGGTGCTCGGGGCTGCCTCGGCGTCGGGCTCCTTGGCGACCCGCCGGCGAGGGGCCGGCTTCGGCTTGGCGACCTCGGCGGGCACCTCCACCGCCACCGGCTCAGCGCCCCCCGCCGCTTCGGCGGGCTTGACCTCCTCGGCTGGCTCCGGCCCTGACGGAATGCTTCCCGCCTCCACCACCACCTCGGTCGGGGAGGGCGCCACCGGCGCCACCGCCTCCACGACCGGGGCTGCCACCGGCTGCGCCGGCGCGAACTCGCCACGGTAGATCCAGACCGTCACCCCGATCTGCCCGAAGGTGGTCTTGGCCTCGGTCTGGCCGTAGTCGATGTCGGCCCGCAGCGTGTGCAGCGGGACCCGGCCGTCGCGATCCCACTCGCGCCGGCTCATGTCGCCGCCCCCGAGCCGGCCGGAGACCTGGATGCGCACCCCCTTGGCCCCGGCGCGCATCGAGCGCATCACCGACTGCTTCACCGCCCGCCGGAACGCGATCCGCTTCTCCAGCTGGTTGGCGACGTTCTCCGCCAGCAGCTTGGCGTCCAGCTCCGGAACCTTGATCTCCTGGATCGTGACCCGCACCTTCTTGCCGGAGATCCGCTCCAGGTTGTCGCGCAAGGCGTCGACCGACGCCCCGCTGCGCCCGATCACGATCCCGGGCTTGGCGGTGTGGATGATCACGGTCAGCTGGTTGGCCGAGCGCTCAGTCTCGATCCGGGCGACGCTGGCGTTGCGCAGGCGTCCCAGGATCAGCGCCCGCATCGCCAGATCCTCCTGGAGGAGCTTGGTGTACTCGGGCCCGCTCGCGTACCAGCGCGCGTCCCAGTTGCGGTACACGCCGAGGCGGAACCCGTTGGGGTGGACCTTGTGTCCCATGCCCTTAACTACTCCTCTTCATCGCCGCTGCTGACAGTCTCTGTCGGGGTCACCGCCTGGGGAGCCCGCCGGCGCGCGCGGGCTGGGCGATCCAGGTTGTCCTCAACGACCGCCACCAGATGGCAGGTGCGCTTGAAGATCGAGTACGAGGAACCCCGGGCGCGGGGCCTGTACCTCTTGATGATAGGGCCTCCATCGACCTCGAGCCGGACCAGCTGCAGCCGGTCCCGATCCAGGTTGAAGTTGTTCTCCGCATTGGCCGCCGCCGAGCGCACCACCTTGCTGACGTCCTCGGCCGCCGCCTGCGGCATGAACGAAAGGGTGGTGAGGGCCTCGTTGACGGGCATGCCCTCAACCAGACCGGCCACCAGCCGCGCCTTGCGCGGGGGCACCCGAACCCACTTGGCCGTCGCCTGCACCTGCATTAATAGATTCTCCCGGTCCTACTTGAGGGCGTTGCTGCGCTCGGTGTGGTGGCCGTGGCCGCGGAACTTGCGGGTGGGCACGAACTCCCCGAGCTTGTGCCCCACCATCGCCTCGGTCACGAACACCGGCACGTGCTTGCGGCCGTCATGGACGGCGATCGTGTGGCCCAGCATCTCCGGGAAGATGTCGGAGCGCCGCGACCAGGTCCGGATGACCCGCTTCTCCTTGGCGTGGTTCATCTCCAGCACCTTCTTCAGCAGCGGGGCGTCGCAGAACGGACCCTTCTTGACAGACCTACTCATCGCTTACTTCCGTCTCCTGCGCACGATCATCTGATCGGTCGCCTTGTTGTTGCGGGTCCGGTGCCCCAGCGCGGGCTTGCCCCACGGGGTCTGGGGGTGACCACCAGGGCCTGACCGGCCCTCGCCGCCACCATGCGGGTGATCGAACGGGTTCATGGTGGAGCCCCTGACCGTGGGCCGGAATCCCCGCCAGCGGTTCTTGCCCGCCTTGCCGATGGTCTCGTTGGAGTGGTCGGAGTTGCCCACCTGGCCGACGGTCGCGCGGCAGCGCACGTCGATGAGGCGAACCTCGCCGGACGGCATCCGCATCTGCGCGTAGCGGCCCTCCCGGGCCACCAGCTGGGCGCCCACGCCGGCGCTGCGCACCAGCTGCCCGCCCTTGCCCAGCTGCACCTCCAGGTTGTGAACCGTGGTGCCCAGGGGGATGCGGCTCAGCGGCAGTGCGTTGCCGGGACGGATCTCGGCCTTCTCGCCGGCCATCACCTGGTCGCCCACGCTGAGACCGTCGGGCGCCAGGATGTAGCGCTTGTCCCCGTCCCGGTAGTGAATGAGCGCGATCCGAGCCGACCGGTTGGGGTCGTACTCGACCGCCGCCACCTTGCCCGGGATGTCGACCTTGTCGCGCTTGAAGTCGATGATCCGGTAGATCCGCTTGTGCCCGCCGCCGCGATGGCGCACCGTGATCTTGCCGGTGGCGTTGCGGCCTGAATGCTTCTTGAGCGCCACCGTCAGCTGTCGCTCGGGGCCCTTCTTGGTGACCTCCTCGAAGGAGCTGACACTCATGAAGCGGCGCCCCGCCGAGGTCGGCCGGTAGCGATTTACAGGCATCTCAGACTCCCTCGAAGAGGTTGGGGATGGTCTCCCCCGGCCGCAGGGTCACGATCGCCTTCTTCCAGTCGCGGCTGCGCCCCACGATCCGGCCTCCCCGCCGCATCCGGGTGCGCACCTTCCCCTTCACCACCAGGACGTTGACCGAGTCCGCCTTCACCTTGAAGGCGGACTCCACCGCCCTTTTGATCTCGATCTTGTTGGCGTCGGGTGCCACCTGGAAGACGTAGCGCCGCTGGGCCATCCCCGCGTACGACTTCTCGCTGATGACGGGCCGGATCAGGATCTGCGAGGGGTCCTTCATCCCAGATGCTCCGTGATCGCGGCCAGCGCCGACTTGGTGATGATGATGGTCTCCGCGATCAGAAGGTCGCGGACGTTGATGTTGGACGCCAGGATCAGCTTGACCTGGGGGATGTTGCGGGTGGAGAGCTCCAGATTCTCCTGCCGCTCCGCGACCACCACCAGCACCCGCCGACCCGCCCCGACCTTCTCCAGGAAGGTCGCGAACTCGCGGGTCTTGGGCTGCTCGTAGTTGAAGTCCTCGACGATCTGGATCAACCCATCTCTGGCCTGGGCCGCCAGCGCCGAGCGCAGCGCCAGCCGCCGCTGCTTGCGTGGCATCGCCATCTGGTAGCCGTGCGGGGTGGGACCGAAGACGGTGCCGCCCCCACGCCAATGGGGAGCGCGGATCGAACCCTGGCGGGCGCGGCCGGTCCCCTTCTGCCGATAGGGCTTGCGACCGCCGCCGCTCACCTCGCCGCGGGTCTTGGTGTCGTGGGTGCCCTGCCGGGAACCCGCCAGCTGCCGCACCACCGCCTGGTGCAGGCTGGGCTGGTGCACCTCGACCCCGAAGACGGTCTCGGCCAGCTCCACCGAGCCGGCCTCCGACCCATCCGCGCCGCGCAAGGTAGCTGAGGCCATCAGTGCTGACCCCTCACCTTGCGGATCCGGCTGCGCGACTCCGACACCGTCAGCAGCCCTCCGGTCGCCCCCGGCACCGCGCCCTTGACCAGCAGCAGGTTGCGCTCCTCGTCGACCCGGAAGATCTCGAGCCGCTGGACGGTCGCCCGCCGGTCGCCCAGATGGCCGGCCATCGGCAGCCCGCGGAAGGTGCGGGCCGCGTCGACCGACCCCACCGAGCCGGGCTGGCGGATGTTGTGGCTGCCGTGGGTCACCGGGCCGCGGCCGAAGTGGTGCCGCTTGTGCTGCCCCGCGAACCCCTTGCCCTTGCTGGTGCCGCTGACATCAACCCGCTGCCCGGCCTCGAAGCCGGCCACCGTGAGGACGTCGCCCACCGCCACGTCGGGCATCTCTCGGAACTCCCGCAGGTGGCGCTTGGGCTCGATCCCAGCCACCTCATAGTGCCCCTTGAGCGGCTGGTTCAAGTGCTTGGGCTTGGCCCCGAAGCCAACCTGCACGGCGTCGTAACCGTCGACCGCGCGGCTCTTCACCTGGACCACCGGGCAGGGCCCGGCCTCCAGCACGGTCACCCCGTAGCAGCGGCCGTCCTCGGCGAACACCTGGGCCATCCCCAGCTTGCGCGCCAGCAGTGACTTACCCATCAGAGCTTGATCTCGATGTTGACACCGCTGGGGAGGTTGAGATGCATCAG
Organism: bacterium; assembly: GCA_021791345.1. The sequence continues at coordinate 10,927 of JAJYWT010000017.1, read as the reverse complement.
CGCGTCCACCACCTTGGGGTTGGGATCGAGGATGTCCACGATCCGCTTGTGGGTGCGCATCTCGAACTGCTCCCTGGAGTCCTTGTCGATGAAGGGCCCCCGGATCACGGTGTACTTGTTGATCTCGGTCGGCAACGGCACAGGGCCGCGCACCTGAGCCTGGTTGCGGGCCGCGGTCTCCACGATGCGAGCCGCCGCCTGGTCCAGGACCCGGTGGTCGTAGGCCTTCAATCGGATCCGAATTCGCTGTGCCATTGCTGCTGGTGAACCCCGGCTACTTGAGGATCTTGCTGACGACGCCGGCGCCGACGGTGCGCCCACCCTCACGGATGGCGAACCGCATGCCGTCCTCCATCGCGACCGGGGTGATGAGGGACACCTTGAGCTCCACGTTGTCTCCCGGCATCACCAGCTCCCGACCCTCGGGCAGCTCGATCTGGCCGGTCACGTCGGTCGTGCGGATGTAGAACTGAGGCCGGTAGTTGGCGAAGAACGCGGTGTGGCGGCCACCCTCCTCCTTGCTCAGCACGTAAACCTGAGCCTCGAAGTCGGTGTGGGGCTTGACCGAGCCGGGCTTGGCCAGCACCTGGCCGCGCTCGACCTCCTCGCGCTTGATCCCCCGGAGCAGGCAGCCGCAGTTCATGCCGGCCTCACCCTGGTCCAGCAGCTTGTGGAACATCTCCACGCCGGTTACCACGCTCTTGCCGGTCTCCCTGATTCCCACGATCTCCACGGGGTCGTTGACCTTGACCACCCCGCGCTCGATCCGGCCGGTGACCACGGTGCCCCGACCTTCGATCGAGAACACATCCTCGATGGGCATGAAGAAGGGCTGGTCGATCGGCCGCTCTGGGACCGGGATGTAGCTGTCAACGGCATCCATCAGCTGGCGGATCTGGTCCTCGGCAGCGGGGTCGCCCTGGAGCGCCTTGAGCGCCGACACCCTGACCACCGGCACGTCGTCGCCGGGGAACTCGTTCTTGGTGAGCAGCTCGCGCACCTCCAGCTCCACCAGCTCCAGCAGCTCTTCGTCGTCGACCTGGTCGACCTTGTTGAGCGCCACCACGATGTAGGGAACGCCGACCTGGCGCGCCAGCAGGATGTGCTCGCGGGTCTGGGGCATGGGGCCGTCGGTCGCCGCCACCACCAGGATCGCCCCATCCATCTGGGCGGCGCCGGTGATCATGTTCTTGATGTAGTCGGCGTGCCCGGGGCAGTCCACGTGGGCGTAGTGCCGGGTCTCGGTCTCGTACTCCACGTGGGAGGCGGCGATGGTTATCCCGCGCGCCTTCTCCTCGGGGGCGTTGTCGATCGTGGAGAACTCGCGGTACTCCGACAGCCCCTTCTCGGACAGCACCTTGGTGATGGCCGCGGTGAGGGTGGTCTTGCCATGGTCGATGTGACCGATGGTGCCCACGTTGAGGTGGGGCTTGGTGTTCTCGTACTTCTTCTTACCCATCTTTACCTGCCCTTCGAACTGCTCGAACTACTGCTCAACTCTTCCGCTTGGCCGTGACTTCCTCTGCCAGGGACTGCGGCAAGTCCTGGTAGTGGTCGAACTCCATCGTGTAGCTGGCCCGCCCCTGGGTCATGCTCCGCAGCTGAGTGGCGTAGCCGAACATGTTGGCCAGCGGCACCTCAGCGTGGACGGTCTGCATCGACCGCCGGCTCTCCATCCCCAGGGTGTGGCCCCGGCGGGAGGCGAGGTCACCAATGATATCGCCCAGGTTGGCCTCGGGGCAGGTGACGTCGACCTTCATGATCGGCTCCAGAAGGACCGGGCTGGCCTTGCGCATCCCGTCCTTCATCCCCATGGAGCCCGCGATCTGGAACGCCTGCTCAGAAGAGTCCACGTCGTGGTAGGAGCCGTCGTAGAGGGTGACCTTGACGTCGACCACCGGGTAGCCCGCGACCACCCCGGCCTGCATGGCGTCGATGCACCCCTTCTCGATCGGGGCGATGTACTCCCTGGGGATGGTCCCACCCACGATCTTGTTGATGAACTCGAAACCGTGGCCGGCCTCGTTGGGCTCCACCTCCAGCTCGCAGTGCCCGTACTGGCCATGACCACCGGTCTGGCGCACGAACCGGCCGGTGCCCTTGGCCTTGCGCCTGACCGTCTCCCGGTAGGCGACCTGGGGCTTGCCCACGTTGGCGTCGACCTTGAACTCGCGCAGCAGCCGGTCGACGATCACCTCGAGGTGGAGCTCGCCCATCCCGGAGATGAGGTTCTGCCCGGTCTCTGGCTCGGTCCTGACCTGGAAGGTGGGGTCCTCCTCCGCCAGCTTCTGCAGCGCGATCGCCAGCTTGTCCTGATCCGCCTTGGTCTTGGGCTCGATGGCGACCGAGATCACCGGCTCGGGGAAGGTGATCGACTCCAGCACGATCGGCGCCTGCTCATCGGTCAGGGTGTCGCCGGTCGAGGTGTGGCGCAGCCCGATCGCCGCCGCGATGTCACCGGCCAGGACCTGCTCCACCTCCTCCCGCCGGTTGGCGTGCATCTTCAGGATCCGGCCCACCCGCTCCCGCTCGCCATTGCTGGCGTTGTAGACGTAGCTGCCGGACTTGAGCACCCCGCTGTAAACGCGGAAGAAGGTGAGCTTGCCCACGAAGGGGTCGGTCATGATCTTGAAGGCGAGCGCCGCAAAGGGAGCGTCATCCGAGGCCTCCCGGGTCAGCTCCTCGTCGCTTGAGGGCGCGTGCCCGGTGATCGGCGGTCGGTCCAGCGGGCTGGGCAGAAACTCCACGACCGCGTCGAGCAGCGGCTGAACGCCCCGGTTGCGCAGGGCCGCCCCGCAGAGCACAGGGAACAGCTCGGCCGAGATCACCCCCTGGCGCAGCGCCCGGCTCAACCGCTCCGGGTCGATCGGCTGGTCATCAAGGTAGGCCTGCATCAGCTCGTCGTCGAACTCCGCCGCCGCCTCGATCATCTCCTGGCGCGCCGTCTGCACCCGCTCCGCCCACTCCTCAGGGATCGCGGTCGTGTCGTGGGTCGTGCCCAGGTCGTCGGTGTACACCAGCGCCTGCTCGCGGATGAGGTCGATCACCCCCTCGAAGCCGTCCTCGGCCCCGATCGGAAGCTGCACCGGCACCGCGCGCGCGCCCAGGCGCTCGCGGATGGAGGTCACCGCCTGGTCGAAGTCCGCACCCACCCGGTCCATCTTGTTGATGAAGCAGATGCGCGGCACGTTGTAGCGGTCGGCCTGGCGCCAGACCGTCTCCGACTGAGGCTCCACCCCGCTCACGGCGTCGAACACCGCGATCGCACCGTCCAGCACCCGCAGGCTTCGCTCCACCTCCACGGTGAAGTCCACATGCCCAGGGGTGTCGATGATGTTGATCTGGTGGCCCAGCCACTCCGCCGCGGTGGCCGCCGAGGTGATGGTGATGCCCCGCTCCTGCTCCTGCACCATCCAGTCCATGGTGGCCGCGCCCTCATGGACCTCCCCCATCTTGTGGATGCGTCCGGTGTAGAAGAGGACGCGCTCGGTGGTGGTGGTCTTGCCCGCATCGATGTGGGCCATGATGCCGATGTTGCGGACGCGCTCCAGCGGGACCTTGCGGCCGTGGGTGGAGGCGCTCGCAGGCAGGGTGGTCTGGGTGGTCATGGGATTGATCAGTACCTGAAGTGAGAGAAGGCCTTGTTGGACTCGGCCATCTTGTGGGTGTCTTCCTTGCGCTTGACCGCCTGCCCCATGCCATTGCTGGCATCCATGAGCTCGGCCGCCAGCTTGTCCGCCATGCTCTTGCCATGGCGCTGGCGAGCACTGCGGATGATCCAGCGCCGGGCCAGCGCCAGCCGGCGGTCGTGGCGAATCTCCACGGGCACCTGGTAGGTGGCGCCGCCGACTCGCTTGGGCTTGACCTCCAGGATGGGAGTGGCGTTGCGGACCGCCACCTCGAACACCTCGAGCGGCTCGCGCCTCTGACTCTTGGCGATCCGGTTCAAGGAGGCGTAGACGATCTTCTCCGCCGTGCTGCGCTTGCCGTTGAGCATCACGCAGTTGATGAACTTCGCCAGCCCCTCACTCCGGTAGACCGGATCGGGGACCACCACCCGCTTCGAGATCCGCTGACGGCGTGGCATCTCAGCCCTTCGCCGGCTTCTCGCGCTTGGCGCCGTACTTGCTACGGCCCTGCTTGCGAGCTTTGGTCCCAGCGGTGTCCAGGGCGCCCCGGACCACGTGGTAGCGAACCCCAGGCAGGTCCTTGACCCGGCCACCCCTGACCAGCACCACCGAGTGCTCCTGGAGGTTGTGCCCGATCCCGGGGATGTAGGCGGTCACCTCGATCTTGCTGGTCAGCCTGACCCTCGCCACTTTCCGCAGGGCGGAGTTCGGCTTCTTCGGAGTCGTGGTGAAGACGCGCACGCAGACTCCCCGCCTCTGGGGCGATCCCTTCAGGGCGGGCGACTTGGTCTTCTTGACTACCGGGGAGCGGCCCTTGCGGACCAGCTGCTGGATGGTGGGCAAACTGAACTTATCCTTGAAGAACGCTGGCCGATCCGGGGCGACGGCCATACATGGATGAATACGCCCCTCCGGAGGCGCGGGTGTTGATTCTACCTGTGGGTAGCCGCCCTGTCAAACTCGCATCGGGGGCAGCATCCCCCGGCTCCGAGATGGCGTCACGCCCCCGGGAAGTGGCGCGGGCAGCGCCTCCCGGGCCGCGCGACAGCCGCGCTGCCCATCGACCCGCCAGCGCCCCACCATTTATATAGGAGTGGCGGACGGCGATCCAGTCCCCCCAAGCCCGATGGGCAGGAGGCTCCGGACAACCCAGATCGGGCGCAGCCGACGCGGCCCAACTCTCGCCGGGACCGGGGCGGAAGCGGTACCCGTGCAAGCTGACGGATGGGTAGGGCAACCATAGGCCCGTCTCACCCACGGCTGGCCGCGCAGGCCCACCAACCGCAAGTGGGACCTTGCTCAATTCGAGGGCCGAGCGCGCGAGGAGGCAGGCAGCGTTCCCGGCACCTCCCGCTGCGCTCGCCGCACACGTGGCTCGCCGATCCCGCCCGCACTCGGCCCCACCAACTTCATGGGCGACTCAACAGGCAGTCCGCCGGCCGTCGCCGGGGTCACGCTACGGCACCAGGGGCAGGGGGAAGCGGGCTGACGTTTGCCGCTGCGGCCCGAGGCCGGGATAGGTGACGGTCAGTTCCGAGAACAGGGGCCTGTCCGTCCTGGTTATGACGACCCCAGACAGGGTGACGGTGGCAGGATATGACTTCACCACCCCGCTCGCGCAATCGGGCGTGCAGTCGTTCTCCCACACCCGGCCTGTCCCCACGGCCTCCCGGGCGGTCCACACCGTCCAATGCAGGTCCTCGACGCCCAGCCCGTCATCGGCGCACGCCAGGGTGATGGCGACGGGCCTGACCGTGGCCTTCTCCGCCGCCGGAGGCGGAGCGGTGCAATCCGCGATCACGCCCGGCAGCGGCACCGGGGTCGTCTGGCTGCGCGCCGTGCCTGATGGCACCGTCCGGTGCGTGGATGTCGTGAGAGGAAGACCGTCGGTGTGGCGGCTGGTTGCGACCGCGGGCTGGCCGCAGCCCACGATCCCGGCCAGAAGCAGCGCCGCCAGCACGATGCTGCCCGCCACCCCGAATCCGAATGTCCAGCCGAACATTGGCCGTCCCGGGCTTTCGCGGCGCATGCGATAGTGACGCGGAAGGCCCACGAAAGGTTTCGCCGACGGCGGCGATCGGTAGCCTGCCGTCGCGTGGCACCCGGCATCACCGACTGAACCGCGCGCTCCGGACGCTCAGGGGCGGCTGGATTCATGGGCACCTCCGAGGGCCAGGGGCGGGGTGGGGTCGCCAACTACGGCACCCCGCTGGCGGTCACTCGCCACCGCGGCCGGCGCAGGGTGCCACTTCGACCCCGAACGGGCGGACTCGACTCTCTTCCCAGCCGATCCCACGCTATCCTCTGATGGGCCGGGTCCGCCACCGGACTCCGCGGCGTGATCACCCGCGTCCGCACCTAAGGAGGGAGATTCGCTTGGGCTATCTCGACTACAGCGACCGCCCCGACCGCCTCAGCGGCGGCTCCCGAAGGATCCCCATCGACACCCCGCGCGGGCGCTTTCGCGTGTGGACCAAGAGGATCGGCAACAACCCCGACCTCAAGGTCCTGCTGCTGCACGGCGGACCAGGCTCCACTCACGAGTATCTCGAAGCGTGCGACAGCTACCTCCCCGCCGCCGGAGTCGAGTACTACTACTACGACCAGCTTGGCTCCGGGTGGAGCGATCGGCCGGACGATCCGTCGCTGTGGGAGCTCGACCGGTTCGTCGACGAGGTCGAGCAGGTGCGCCGGGCGCTGGGCTTGGGCCACCACAACTTCGTCCTGTACGGACAGTCCTGGGGCGGGTTGCTGGCGATGGAGTACGCCATCTCCCACCAGGACCAGCTCCGGGGGCTGGTCATCTCGAACATGATGGCCAGCGCTCCCGCCTACACCGCCTACGCCGAACAGGTTCTGGCCCCGGCCATGGACCAGGCAGCCCTGGCCGAGGTCCGCGCCCTGGAGGCGGCCCATGACACCGACAACCCCCGCTATCTGGAACTGCTCACCCCCATGCACTACGAGCAGCACGTGCTGCGGATGCCGACCGCTGAGTGGCCGGACCCCGTCCAGCGCGGTTTCGCTCACATCAACCCGGCGATCTACGTGCCCATGCAGGGCCCGAGCGAGCTCGGCATGAGCGCTGACGCTAAGCTTGCCCGCTGGGACCGCTTCGACGATCTTAGACGCATCAAAGTGCCGACCCTGGTCATCGGCGCGGCGTACGACACCATGGATCCGGCTCACATGGAGGAGATGGCGCGCCGGCTACCGCGGGGCACCTACCTGCACTGTCCGAATGGCAGTCACCTCGCCATGTACGACGACCAGGAGAGGTACTTCTCCGGCCTGGTCGACTTTCTCCAGAACCTCCCGCCCAGCCCCTGATCGCCCCGTTCACCCGCAGCGGCACGGCGGTCCGGACCAACTGCATCTTTCTGATGGGTGCCATATGATGCGAGTTGGTGATCGACGCCAGCTTGCGGCGGCCGGGCAGGATGGGAAGGGGTGACGCGACCGCGTGTCCGTCGCGTCGCCGATACCGACCAGCCGCCCGCTCAAGTGCCGGGTCCTGGGCGGCCGAGGGGATCGGGTCGCCCCTTCACGGACGGGGCAGGAGCCGCGGGCACCGCACGCGGCCCCGGTTGAGGATGTGACGAGCGCGCACCCTGACAGCGAGCACCGAGACAGCAGCCGCGACCCATCCCCGCTCTCCCCCCTCACCCGCCGGTCACTGCAAGGGTAGAGGGCTCGTGGAAGCAACGCTGGGACCGGCCGAGTTGAGTCCGACCGCGGTCGCAGGGAGTGCAATCGTCGCGCCGTCGCGACCGGTGGCAGACCCGGCTTCCGAGTCCCTGCTGCTCCCCTACGTTCCGAGACTGACCCTGGAGTGGCTTCAGACCGATCCCGAACGCACCTTCCAGGTCCTGGACGGAACCATGGCGTTCGTGGACATCTCCGGGTTCACCCGCCTCACCGAGCTGCTGGCCGCGTGCGGCAAGGCTGGAGCGGAGGAGCTCACCGGGTTTCTAGACGGGATGTTCGCCGACCTGATCGGGATCGCCTACCGCCATTCCGGAGAGCTCATCAAGTGGGGCGGCGACGCGGTGCTGGTCTGGTATGGCGGTGACTCCCATGCGGAGCGGGCGGTGGCGGCCGCGTGGAGGATGCAGCAGACGATCAAGAGGATCGGCCGGGTGAGGACGTCGGTCGGCCCGTCCACCCTGCGCATGTCGGTCGGAATCAACAGCGGCCAGTTTCACTTCTTCCTGGTGGGCCGGCACCACCGGGAGCTGCTGGTGACCGGTCCCGCCGCCACAGAGACGGCGCGCATGGAACGGATCGCAGAGGCGGGAGAGATCGTGGTCAGCCGGGACACGGCCAGCGAATTGAGCGACGCCTCACTGGGGGCCGCCAAGGCCGACGGGATTCACATCGCCGCGCCACCTGCGGTCCGAACAGCCCGGTCCGCCCGCATGGCGCCGGCGAATCTCGATTGGCAGCCCAGCCTCTGCCTCCCCGCAGAGCTCAGTCAGCACCTGAGGGCGGCCCCGGTGGAGAGCGAGCACCGTCAGGTGGCTGTGGCCTTCGTCGAATTCAGCGGTTCCGGCGAGGCACTGGCAGAAGTTGGAGAAGCCGGCCTGGCCGCGGCCCTACAAGAGCTGATGGACACGATCCAGGAGATCTGTGTCCGCAACCAGGTCACCTTCTGGGAGACCGACATCTCCGAGGACGGCGGCAAGGTGATGCTGGTGGCGGGCGCCCCGAGAGCGACCGACGATGACGACGGGCGCATGCTGATCGCGGTTCGGGAGATCCTCGACCGGGCCAGTCGGCTCAGACTGCGCGCCGGAGTCAACCGCGGGCGGGTCTTCGCGAGCGGCTTCGGGCCGTCATATCGGCGCACCTACTCCGCCAAGGGCGATGCGGTGAATCTAGCGGCACGTCTGATGGCCAGAGCCAACGTCGGTGAGCTGTACGCCTCGGACGGCGTGCTGCGCCACAGCCGCATCCGCTTCTCCGCCTCCAAGTTGGAGCCGTTTCTGGTGAAAGGCAAGGCGGTCCCGGTCGAGGCCCATCTCGTGGAGGCAGTGACGACCGCGAGCGTGCCAGACCAGGGAGCGAGCGGGGTGCTGGTGGGTCGCGAGCGCGAATTTAAAGTGCTCGAGGAAGCGCTCGGCTCCGCTCGGCGTGGACGAGGGAGCTGGGCTGAGATCGTGGGACCGCCGGGGATTGGCAAGTCCAGACTCATAGAGGCTGTCCGGGAGCGGGCTGTAGGCATGCGCTTGATCACGGTCGTCTGCGACGAGTACCGCGAGACGATTCCGTTTGCGACGGCCCGCAACCTGCTCCGGCAGAGCCTCGCGGTAGACGCCGACGCGGACGCAGGCGCGGTCGGCGACAAACTCACCGCCGCGGTCATGGCCTGGGCACCCAATCTTGCCCCCTGGCTGCCGCTGCTTGCGGACGTGGCCGGAGCGGCCGTGGCCGCAACGCCGGAGACCACCGCGCTGGACCGGCGCTTCCGCAACGAACGGCTGGAGTCAACCTTCGTCGATCTCCTCTCCCTATCCCTCCCCGATCCCACCCTGCTGGTGTTCGACGATGTCCAGTGGATGGACGAGTCCAGCGCCAGCTTGTTGCGCGCCCTGGCCGCTAAGGTGGACAGCCGTCCCTGGCTGCTGGTCACCGGGCGCCGGCCCCAACCTGGCGGGCTGGCCGTGGACGACCTGGAGTCGCGGGTCCGCCTGGAGCTGCAGCCACTCAGCGAGGAGGCGGTGGCACAGCTGCTCCGCGCCGTCACGTCGGAGCGGCCCCTGGCTCCCCATCAACGCGCCGCGATCTCGACTCGCAGCGGCGGCAACCCCCTGTTCTTGCTCGAACTGGTTCAGGCCGGCCAGCAGGCCGGCTTTGACACCGCGCTTCCGGACTCGGTGGAGTCCCTGCTGGCGAGCCAGGTGGACCGGCTCTCGCCGCCTGACCGGCACCTGCTGCGGGTGGCCTCGGTGCTCGGGATGCAGGTGGACCTGGCAGTGCTGGCGGAGATGCTCGAGGGGCAGCACGCGGCCCGCCGGCTGGCAGCCCTCGACGACTTCTTCAGCCCCGACAGCCCGGGAGCCCTGCGGTTCCGGCACACCATGCTGAGAGACGCCGCCTACGAAGGCCTCCCCTACTCCAGGCGCCGTGAGCTCCATGCCAAGGCCGGCGCGGTGCTGGAGCGGATGGCCGGTCGCCACGCAGGCGAGACCGCCGGCCTCCTGGCACTGCACTTCGGCAATGCGGCCCAGCACCGATCCTCGTGGCACTATGCCCGGCTTGCCGGCGAGCATGCCCGCTCGATCTTCGCCCACGTGGAGGCGGCACGCTTCTTCGAGCAGGCGCTGACCGCAGCACGAGCGCTGCGAGACGTATCCGCCAGCGACCTCATGGAGGTGGCCGAGTCGCTCGGAGACGCCCGCAGCAGGCTCGGAGAGTTCGCCGGCGCGGCATCAGCCTATCGGACCGCCCTAGGGTGGGCAACCGACGCCCCGGCGCGAGCCCGGCTGCTGCACAAGGTGGCCCTCACCACCGACAGGGCCGGCGACTACCAGCTGACGCTGCGAACCTTGACGCGCGCCGAGCGCAGCCTCGGTGCGCTGGACGACTCCAACGCCCGCCGGCTGCGGGCCGAGGTCCGAGCCCTGTACGGCTTGGTCCG
>JAJYWT010000017.1:0-648 GCA_021791345.1 bacterium | reverse complement strand
TCATCGACAGGGAAGGGGGTTGGACGCGGTCGGACTGCTGCAGGACGCGGTCGCGCTGGCAGAGCAGGCGGAGGCGGCTGAGGTGCTGGCGACCGCCCTGATCTATCTCGACATCGCCGAACTGACCGTGGGCCGCGGCGACACCGGGCACCACGCCCAGCGGGCGCTGGGGATTCTCCGGGAACTGGGCAATCAGCCGTGGCTGGAGGCCAGGGCGCTCAACCAGCTGGGCATCCGCGCCTATTTCGCCGGCAACTGGTCGGAGGCGGTGGCCTACTACACCGAGTCCCGGGATGCCTGCCTCAGAGCAGGGGACGAGTGGACTGCCGCCGTCACCGCCGGCAATATCGCCGAGGTTCTGTTGGATCAGGGGCATCTGGAGGAGGCTGAGGCGATCTTGGAGGACGCGCTGCGGACCTACCAGGCTGCCAGGACACCCACGTTCATAGGCTACGGCACCATGCTCATGGGACGACTCCTGACCCGCCGCGGTGACTTCTCGCGGTCGGCGCCGCTGCTGGAGGAGGCGCGGCAAATGGCCGCCGCCGGGAAGGAAGCGACCCAACTGCTGCAGGCAGAGACGGCGCTCGCCGAGCACCATCTGCTGGCTGGCCGCCCGGCAGCCGCGGTGGAGCTGGCCGAGCGCGT
>JAJYWT010000001.1 GCA_021791345.1 bacterium | reverse complement strand
GCGGCCTGCTTCGCGGCGGCCGAGCGCCTGCGCCGCCAGGGTTGGATCGGCGAGTCAGAAGAGGTCGTGGTCCTCAACACCGGAGCGGGGCTCAAGTACCGGGAGACCGTGTCGGTCGAGGTGACCACCCTGGGGCGCGGCGACTCCATCCCGCCCGTCTGAGGTGCGATTCAGACGGACTGCCGGGGGTTGGCACTTTCGCTCGGGGACGGTAGCCCCAGCGGTCGCGGCGGGCGGTCGGTGCCATCCCCACCTGGCCACCGCTCGGGGCCGGGCCCCGCTGCCAGTAAGCTTGGCAGGGTGTCTGTGCGTCCGGCGGTCCTGTTCTTGCCTGGAGATCCGGCCCGGGAGGGGCGGCTCGCCGTGGCCGGTCCCGCCGGGGCTGTCCGCGGTGGAAAGTCGGACCTGGCGGATCTGGTGGTCGAACACGGCTCCACGACCCGACGGGAGCTGATCCAGGTCCAGACGCTGCCGATGAAGGCTGGCATCGAGTGGTTGTTGGCAGGCGCCCCCGGGGCCGAGGAGGTGGCTTCGGCGCGGGCCTGGGAGGTGGTGCTGCGCAGCGGGCTCTCCCTGGTCGCCCGGGGCCGGATCTTTCCTTCATGGAGCGCGGCACGATGGGACACCTGGAGGGTCGGTCCGCTCGACCGCGCCGACGAGGAGTGGCTGCGGCAGGCCTCGTCCCGCTTCCCCTGGGAGGGCAGCGGGGTGCCGTCCGCAGAACCAGGGAACTCCCGGATCCTGCCTCCGGATGTCCTGATCCGGGAGTTCTGGGACGCGCTCGCCGACACCCTCCCGCGGACGGCGGCGGCCCCGCTGCGGGCGGGGGTTCGGGTCTACTGCGGCGGCGCGCGCATTGGCCTGGGGGATTGGGAAGGCTGGCTGGCCGTCACCGACCAGCCAGCAAGGGAGGAATCCCGGCCCGGCCTGCGCGTCGAGCTGCCGACCGGTTCCGACCGCCCCGCGCGCGTCAAGCTGCAGCTGCGCAGCCGTCAGGACCCGGCGGTTGTGGTCGACGCCGTGGACCTCTGGCGTTTCCCGCAGCGGGTGATGGCGCGCTTCGGGCCGATGGTGGAGACGGACCTGCTGCTGGCACTCCGCCGGGGCAGTGCCGCCTGGAGCCCTGTGGCCAGGCTGCTCGAGGCGGCCCGGCCGGACGTTGCCGAGGTTTCCGATGAGGAGGTGGAGCAGCTCCTGGGTCCTGCGGCGGCGAGTCTGGGCGCCGCCGGCTTCGAGCTTTTGTGGCCGAGGGAGCTGCTGGGAGCGCCGACCGTCACCGCGACCCTGGCTCCGGCGCCGGGGAAGGGTGAAGGGCCGGCGCTGTTCGACCTGCGCCAGCTGCTGCGGTTCCAGTGGGAGCTCGCCCTCGAAGGGGAGGTGTTGACCGCCGCCGAGATGCATGAGCTGGTCGAGGCGAGGCGCCCGTGGGTCCGGCTTCGGGACCGGTGGGTGACGGTGGATCCGGAGCTCATCCGCCGGATCGCGCAGCCTCCCCCCGAGCTCCGGGCGGGGGAGGCGCTGGCGGCGGCTCTCGGCGATGGCATGGTGGCGGTGGCGGAGCAGCGCGTGGCGGTCCGGGTTCCTTCGGCGCTGGCCGATCTGGCAAACCGGCTCAAGCATCTTGCGGTGGCGCCGATCGGGGAGCCCCCGCCGGGGCTGCGCGGGGAGTTGCGCCCCTATCAGCACCGGGGCCTGGCCTGGTTGGACCAGATGTGTCAGCTGGGGTTGGGCGGATGCCTTGCCGATGACATGGGCCTCGGCAAGACGATCCAGGTGATCGCGCTCCAGCTGCGTCGGGCCGGAGGCCCGGCTCTGGTGGTGTGCCCGGCATCCCTGATCGGCAACTGGGAACGGGAGCTCGAACGGTTCGCTCCTCATCTGCCGGTCAGACGCTTTCACGGGGGTGGTCGACACCTGAGCGAGGTTGCCAGCAACGAGGTCGTGCTCACCACCTACGGAGTGGTCAGAAGAGACCGCGAGGCGCTGGATGCGGTGGAGTGGGATCTGGTCGTCGCCGATGAGGCTCAGCATGTGAAGAATCCCCTCTCCAAGGGCGCTCGCGAGCTGCGCCGGGTGAGCGCCCGCGCGCGGGTGGCGCTCACGGGCACGCCCATCGAGAACCGCCTGAGCGAGCTGTGGGCAATCCTGGACTGGACCACCCCGGGGTTGCTGGGCAGCCTGCCGACCTTTACGGAGAAGATTGCGACCCCGGTGGAGAGGCACGGTGACCAGGCCGCCCGCGAGCGCCTGACCACGGCCGTGCGACCCTTCATTCTGCGGCGGAGGAAGTCCGACCCGGACATCGTCCCGGAATTGCCCGCCAAGACCGAGACCGATCAGCTGGTGCCGCTGAGCCCGGAACAGACCACCCTCTACGAGGCGGTGGTGCGCGAGACCCTGGATGCGCTGGGGGAGATGGAGGGGATCCGACGGCGCGGCATGGTGCTGAAGCTGCTCACCGCGCTGAAGCAGATTTGCAACCACCCTGCCCACTACCTGCGCCAGACCGGGCCCCTACCCGGGCGCTCAGGAAAGTTGGCAGCGCTGGAGGAGCTGGTCTCGATCATCGGGTCGGAGGGTGAGTCGACCCTGGTGTTCACGCAGTACGTCGCCATGGCCCGCCTTCTGGAGCGTCATCTGCAAGCCCGGGGCGTGCGGACGCTGCTGCTGCATGGAGGGGTCGCGGCCCGCCAGCGAGACCGGATGGTGGAGGCGTTTCAGCACGGTGAGGCGCCCGTATTCTTGCTCTCGCTCAAGGCGGGTGGCGTGGGCTTGAACCTGACCCGCGCCTCTCATGTGATCCACTACGACCGCTGGTGGAACCCCGCGGTCGAGGACCAGGCGACGGACCGGGCATACCGGATCGGGCAGACCCGGCCCGTGCAAGTGCATCGCTTCATCTGCCAGGGAACGCTGGAGGAGAGGATTGCGGTGCTGATGGAGCGCAAGCGCGGCCTGGCGGACTCGATCGTGGGCGCGGGGGAGTCATGGATCACCGAGCTCTCCAACGAGGAGCTCGCCCGGCTGGTGGAGCTGGGAGACCCCCGGTGAGATCGGTTCCGGCGCGCAGCCGCCTGGCAGGTCGCCTGAGCCGGTCTCGCACCGGGTTCGGGAAGACGTGGTGGGGCCGTGCCTGGGTCGAGGCGCTGGAGTCGACCGCTCGGCTGGATCCCAACCGGCTGCCCCGGGGACGCACGTACGCGCGCAACGGCGCGGTCAGCGCGCTCGAGGTCGTCCACGGAGAGGTCCGGGCTCGGGTTCAGGGGTCGCACTTCGAGCCCTACCACGTCCGGCTCCGCGTCAGGCCGTTCTCTTCCGAGGAGTGGGAGCGCGCCACCAGGACTCTGGCAACGACCGCCAGTCACGTGGCGGCGCTGGTGGACGGGGTGATCCCCGGGGGGGTGGAGGCGGAGTTGCGCAAGCAGAGCTTGAGCCTGCTGCCGGGACCGGGAGAGCTGAGCCCGCAGTGCTCCTGCCCCGACTGGGCCGTTCCCTGCAAACATGCGGCCGCTGTCTGCTACCTGGTCGCGGACCTGCTGGATGCCGACCCATTCGTCGTCTTCGCCCTGCGCGGGCGCGGTAGAGACCATGTGTTGGCCTCCCTGCGCTCCCTAAGGGCCGAGACTGGGTCGGCGGGATCGCTCCCTCCAGAGGACTTCAATGTGGCGGCGGTGGACCGCCTGGCGTCGGGGGTGCCGCTCGACTCGGTCGCCCGCTATCCCGGGGAATCGCACCTGCCCGAGCCGCTGCCCTTGCCAGCGTCCCCGGGGGGGCCGAGCCCGCTGATCGACCAGCTGGGGGACGACGGCCCGATTGATGTCGAGGCCCTACGGTGGTTGGCGTCGGACGCTGCGGCCCGGGCCCTTGAGCTCGCCACCGCAGCTGGCGATGGTGCCCTCTTGCTCACGGAGGAGGAGGATCTCGCCCGCATTGCAGCCTCTCGGATCGGCGATCCCATGTTCGACACCTGGGCTCAGAGCCTGGGCGTGCATGCGCGAGTCCTGATGCGTCTCGCCCTCGCCTGGAGGGCCGGCGGGAAGAGGGGGCTGGTGGTGCTGGATGCCGAGCCGGGGCGCGCTCCCGAGATGGAGTTGAAGCGGGCCCGAGCCGCGATGGCCCGGCTGGGTCCAGGGACGATCGCCAGAGGGGACCGCGTGACCCACGGGCGCGTGGGCCTCCAGCTGCGCTGGGGCGGGGATGGTCTCTGGTACCTGCTGCGGCGCCGTGGTACGCAGTGGGAGCTCCAGGATCCGCCGTCGGCGGACCCCACAGCGCTGGTCGGACCGAACGTCGGGCCGCGAAGTGAGCCCGTGCCAAGTCCCCGGCGCGGTGGGATCGCCCCGCGCTGGCTCGACGAGTGGGATAGTGGCGAGCTGGGTGACGATGATGACGAGGAATTCGATGAGGACGGCCTTGATGTCGACCGGTAGGTGCCCCGGCGGCACCGTCGGCCAACCCTTCCGGCCGCGTCCGGTCGGGGTCACTGGCCGATGACGACCGAGGAGGTCAGGCTGCGCATCGGCAACCTGGCCAAGGCGGTGCTGGTGACCGGACAGGCTTACCAGGATCCCAAGGATGCGCTCAACGAATTCATCTCAAATGCCGCTGACGAGTACCTCGAGGCGGGTATCCGGGGCGGGCGCATCACCGTGGTCCTGCGCCGCCAGGGGCGGCATCCCGTGATCGCGGTCGACGATGCCGGACGCGGGATGTCGGTCTCGGAGTTGCGCCGGGTGGCGGCCAACCTCTTCGAGTCCAGCAAGGCCGCCGATCCTAAGACCCTGGGTGAGAAGGCCATTGGGATACTCGCGTTTCAGCAGCTGGGAGGGCGCTGCGACATCGTCACCCGCCCGGTCGGGAGCGAGCGGACCCACTCGCTGCGACTGGAGCGCGGCAGCGTGCGGGCCCGCCTGGACCTGGATGAGCGCCGCCGCGCCCGCGTGCGTGCCGGGACCACCGTCTATCTCAGCGACCTCGATCCGGAGGCAGTCCGAGGCCTCACCCTGCGCCGTTTGGTCGACTACCTCCAGCGTCGCCGGGGCGTGGCGCTGGCCCGGGGTGACTATCAGATCGAGGTGGTTCAGGGCCGGAGCTCGGAGGTCGTCCATCCCGAACCGCCCGACGGGGTGCGCCTGCCCGTCCCGGTCAGGCCCACCCTGCTGGGACCGGTGGAGTTCTCCCTGTACCTGGCCCCGCGGCCTGATCGACATCGGCGGGTGGCCCTGGTCGGGCGCGCCGGGACCACCATCGTGGATGACCTCTGCGAGCTGGAGGAGTTCGACCACGCCCCCTGGAACAGTGACCATGTCGGCGGCCAGATCATCTACGAGCCCCTCCAGCAGAGTGCTGGACGCCGGGCGGTGCTCCGGGACCGCGATGCCTTCCCGGCCCTGGTACAGGCGATCACCGATGTCGAGGCGGCGGTTCAGCGCGCGCTGGAGCGGATCACGGCGGAGCTCGACCGTGAGCTTACCGAGCGGATCTCGGAGGCGGTGCGGCAGGTCTTCGCCCGGGTGCTGCGCGAGCTCGCCGACCTGGACAACCCCATGCACACCTGGCTCGGCGCCGAGCCGGGGGAGGGCGGAGTGATGGCGATCCCCTTCGACGAGGAGGTTGGATCCGAGGCTGAGGTGCCTGCGCCGGACGACCACGAGGAGTTCGCCCCGGTCCAGCTCGAGCCCAGCTCCGCCCCCAGTTCTCCGCCGGATCCACCGGCTTCGGTGGGCACGGCCGGTTCGGACCGGCGCCGGTCCCGGGCCCTGCCCACGCTGCTGCCGGACCCAGACCCCACCGGCGGCCGGAGCCGGTTCGACGCCGAGGAGGGGATCGTGTTCTACAACCCGGGCCACCCCGACTTCCTGCTGGTCAAGGACGATGAACCGTCCCTGCTCGACTACCTGGCGACCCTGGTGGCCAAGGAGTACGTCGTCTACAACCATCCCCGGGCGGCCGCCGATGAGCTGGGCGAGGAGATGGTGCGCATGCTGGTGCGGGTGCGCCGTCAGCTGCAGCAGATCCGGCCCGCGCGGCGTCGCTCACGCCCAGGGCTATGATCAGGCAGCGTCGGCCTCCTGCCAGCTCGACTCGGGCGGGCCGGCGGCCCTCGCCATCGGCGCGGTTGGCGGTCGGCTCCGCCCCTGCTGGCGAGGCACGGCCGGCGCCGATGGGCAGCGATTCTGGCGCGCCTTCGGGGATTTTCACGGGTGATGCAGGGAGGGACGGCGAGTGATTCACTCGGGGGCGCCGGTCAGGATGGCGGGGCTGGTGGTGATCGACCATGAGGTGGAGGTGCCTCTGGACCACGCCCAGCCCGGCGCTGCCACCATCACGATCTTTGCCCGCGAGGTGGCTCTCCCCGAGGGGACTGATCGTCCGTATCTGGTGTATCTCCAAGGCGGCCCCGGGCACGAGGCCAGCCGTCCCACTGGTTCGCCGATCTCCCCATCATGGCTGCAGCGGGCGTTGCAGGACTACCGGGTGCTCTTCCTCGACCAGCGCGGGACCGGCAGGTCGACTCCGGTGGGGCGCTTGTGCGGTCTCAGCGCCAGCGCTCAGGCGGAGTATCTGAGCCACTTTCGCGCCGACTCCATCGTTGCTGACCTGGAGATCTTGCGAAGTGGTCTGGGCGCGGATCGCTGGAGCCTGCTGGGTCAGTCCTTCGGCGGGTTCTGTGCGCTCCGCTACCTGTCCGCGGCTCCCGAGGGTCTCCTGGAGGTCTATTTCACCGGTGGGCTGCCTCCGGTCGGACGCCCGGTCGATGAGGTCTATCAGGCCACGTATGAGCGGATGGCGGTGCGGAACCATCGCTACTATCAGGCCTTTCCCGGTGACAAAGAACGCGTGCTGGCGCTCCAGCGCCGCCTGCTGGAGGAGCGCATCCTCCTACCGGGCGCCGACCGCCTCAGTCCGCGGCGTCTGCGCCAGCTGGGGATCATGCTGGGAATGAGCGATGGTCCACAGCGGCTGCACTACCTGTTGGAACTGCCCCCGGACTCCCCGGCCTTTCTCCACGATCTGGAGGGAGCGCTCGGGTTCGCGCGCAATCCGCTGTACGCCATCATCCACGAGGCCTGCTATGCGGATGGGGCGCCCACCCGGTGGTCGGCGGAACGCGTCCAACCGCAACTCTTCCGCGACCAACCCGAGCTCTTCACCGGCGAGCACGTCTTCCCGTGGATGTTCGAGGAGTACGGCGCCCTGGTTCCTCTGCGTGAGGCCGCCGGGATCCTTGCCGACTGGCCGTGGCCACGCCTTTACGACGCTGGGCGGTTGCGGGCGAACCAGGTGCCGGCGGCAGCGGCGATCTTCGCCGAGGACCCCTACGTCGAGAGGCGGTTCTCGGAGGAGACGGCGGAGCTGGTCGCCGGGCTGCGGCCCTGGATCACCAACGAATACGAGCACAATGCGCTGCGGGTGGATGGGTCTCGGGTTCTGGATCGCCTGATCAAGCTGGCCCGGGGGCTGGCGTGACGTCAACCGCGGGCGCGGCGGCCGGTTCGGCTCCGCCGGCCCCGTGACGCCGGTCCTTGGCGCCGTTACGATCTGACCTGTGATGGGGGACAGGGCCGCCGCCGAGACCGGCCCCCAGGGAATGCCTCGGGTGGCGCTCATCACCGGGGGCAGCTCCGGGATCGGGCTGGCGACCGCCCATCGCCTGAGTCGGGACGGCTTTTCGCTGGTGCTCACCGGCCGCGACCGGGAGCGCGGGGATAAGGCGACTGCGGAGCTGCGCGCCCGGGGCGCGATGGCGCACTTCCTGGTGGCGGACTCTCGGGACCAGGCCGCAGTGGCACGGGTCGTGGAGTTCGTGGACCGCACCTTCGGCCGGCTCGACCTGCTGGTGGCCAACGCCGGAGTCGGGGTGGTGGCGCCCCTGATCGACACCCCGCCGGAACAGCTGGAGAGGCTCCTGGCGGTCAATGTGCTGGGCTACCTGATCCAGGTTCAGGCTGCCCGTGGCCTGTTGGCCAGAACCCGGCCTTCGGCGATCGTTTTGGTCTCCTCCGACTCCGGAGTCCGCGGGGATGTGCCCCTGGGCGCCTACTCCGTCTCCAAGGCGGCGGTGAACATGATGGGCCGGATGCTGGCCGTGGACCTGGCTCCGCAGGGGATCCGGGTGAACGTGGTTTGCCCCGGTGACACCCTGCCCGGGATGCGCTACATGGGCACGCTGCAGGATCCGGAGGCGAGTGCCGAGGACCCGGCGCGCTGGACCGCCTCGCCGATAGGGCGATTCGCCGAGGGCGAGGAGGTGGCTGAGGTGATCGCCTTCCTTGGCGATGAGCGTTCCAGCTTCGTGGACGGGGTGGTGATGCTGGTCGACGGCGCGGCCGCGGCCGGCTATCCATGAGCCGGCGCGGACGGCCCTGATCGGGATCGTTGCCGACCGAACTCCCGCCCACTTCCACCGCAACTCCTCAGCCAGCTCGTACCGCTCCCGGATGCGGATGGGCCCTGCCCCCTCACCGCCACTCTCCGGCGCCCGGCCCTCGGTGTCATTCCCTGGTGAGGGAACGATCGCCCCAGGGTGCGATTCTCGGTGACTCAATGCGCCTCCTTGACAAGTTGTCCGCGACAACATATGCTGCCGCGAGCAGCAGTCAGCGGGTCCTCCGGGGACTCGACATCGGGAGGGTTAAGAGGGCAAGGTGAGGGATCCCCGGTAGGGCCGGGGCCACCGTGGGGTCGGCCGGACCCACAACAATTGCGGCCTCATCGAGCCGCGAAGTCGTTGGCGCCTGGTGGGGCTGCGCAGCCCTGGCAGACGGCGGATCAGAGGTACCGATTGCTGAAGCAGGCCACGACGGTGGCAACCGACCAAAGGCGAAGTTCGACCGTTATTTCGAAGGAGTTTTTTACATGTCTCTAGAGGCTGAGGCGACTGGAGGGGGCACCCGGCGGGGGGTGCGCTCTCGGAGAGGGCTGAAGCGGGTGGGCTGGGCGGCTCTGGTAGCCGGGGTGGCCCTGGTGGCGGCCGCCTGTGGGGGCACGACCACGACCACGACTCAGAAGAAGCCCAGCGCGACCGTGCCGAACATCGGCATTCACTCGTTCACCCTGAACTTCTCCGCGATGACCGAGCTCAAGGGGCTGGAGAAGGCGGGCAAGGGTCTGGTGGGGGCGATCCTGCCGGACACCACCTCGTCGACGCGGTACACCGAGTTCGACGCCCCCTACCTGACTGAGGCGTTCCAGAAGGCGGGTTACCCGAGCTCGGAGTTCACTGTGACCAACGCCCAGGGCAGTGATGCGACCGAACTGTCGATGGCGGAGTCGGACATCACCCATGGGGCCAAGGTCCTGATCGTGGACCCGCTGGACCCGACCGTGGCCAGTGAGATCCAGGCGTATGCCTCCAGCCACGGGGTGGCGCTGATCAGCTACGACCGGGCCACTTTCGCCGGCACCAACACCTACTACGTCAGCTTCAACAACTTCAA
>JAJYWT010000010.1 GCA_021791345.1 bacterium | reverse complement strand
TCTGGGGCCTCAGCGGGCGCCATCCAGCGGGTGCGCTGCATCACGGCGTGGAGGTGCTCTCAGTTCTGGTACCGGCCGCTCGACGCCTGCGCGACCTCAGTGAGGGCATGAGGAGCAGCTGGAAGTCTAGGGGGTTGAACCAGTTCGCGGCGAGCCTCAGCCAGGACCTCGACGACGCTTACCTTGAACGGGTCAGCGCGCTGCTAAGGGCCCTGCGGCTGGAGTCAGGGGCGCTGTTCGGGGCCAAGCTGGCGGCGGGCGGCGCCGGGAGCGGATACCTCCTTCTGCGGCCATCGGCGCGAAGGGTCCCTCTTGGCGAGCGGCTGGGGGTGCGGGAACGTTCACAGCACCTCTTCACCGTGGACCCTCGAGATGAGATGGGGCTGAAGGCTCTTGGAAACCTGACCGACCGGGGGCTGGCCGGGGTCGCCGGTTCGGTGTCCGAAGCGGCAGACCATGTGCGGGCGTTCTTCCGGTCTCTCCGCTTCGAGCTTGGCTTCTACCTCGGCTGCCTCAATCTCCACCGCGCCATGGCGGACCAAGAGCTGCCCGTCTGCTGGCCCCGGCTGGCTCCCGGGGAGGAGCTGCGGTGGTCTGCTCGAGGGCTCTACGACCTCACGCTTCCGCTTCGCGACGGGACCCGGCCCGTGGGGAACGATCTGGATGCGGACGGCTGCGCTTTGCTGGTGATCACTGGAGCCAACTCCGGAGGAAAGAGCACCTTCCTCAGAAGCCTGGCCCTCGCCCAGCTGCTGGCTCAATCGGGCATGTTCGTGGGCGCTCGAGAGTTTGTCTCGAGCCTGGCCACCAGCACCCATACTCACTTCGTCCGGCCAGAGGACGATTCCATGTCCCGGGGCAGGCTGGCGGATGAGCTGGAGCGGATGAGCAGGACCGTGGACCAAATGAGGCCAGGTGCGCTCCTGGCCATGAACGAGTCCTTTTCATCCACCAATGAGCTGGAGGGTTCCGAGATCGCTCGCCAGGTGATAGCCGCGCTTCTGGAGGGCGGAGCGCGGGTGGCGATCGTGACCCACTTCTTTGAGCTGGCGAGCTCACTTCTGGCATCTCCCCCCCGGCCGGCGGCGTTTCTCCGCGCCGAGCGCCTTGCGGATGGGACTCGAACTTACCGGGTCCTTCCCGGTGAGCCTCTGGCGACAGCTTTCGGCTCGGACCTTCTGGGGCACCCGGACTCTTAGGGCCGGATGGATGGCTAGGTCGGGTTGGACCGCTTCGGGGGATCTGTTCCAGGACCTCTGGGGCGCCCGGGAGCTCCGGAGCCGGGAGCGAGCCCTGGCCCACGCCATTCGCCTCAGGTGTCGCCTCGGGCCCACGTCGGCTCGATTGCTCTTCCTGGTGGCGGCGTCCGGCCCTCAGGGCATCGGGGTGGTTCAGCTGGCCTCAGCGCTGGGCCTCTCCACCAGCGGTGCCAGCCGGGCTGCGGCCCCGCTTGTGCGCCGGGGGCTGGTGGAGCGATGTGCGTCAGCAGCTGACCGGCGTCTCCGGCCGCTCACCCTTTCTGCGGACGGAGCGCAGCTGGTGCGGGCTCTGGTCCTGACCCCGCCGAGTGTCCTCGCGTCGGGGCCTGGGCAGAGCGGCACGGAGAGGATGGGGGGAGAGGGCCGGGCACAGCTGTCGGCGGGTTCGCCTCTGGGTTAGCAGCACACACTGCCGGGTATATCCCTTCATGGGCGATACCTTCGCCCTGGAGGTGTTTCATGCGACTCGACCGGTTCACCCAGCGCAGCCAGGAGGCTCTGGAGGACGCCACCCAGCTGGCCACCTCGGGCTCCCATCCCCAGGTGGATCCCGAGCACCTGCTCCTGGCGCTGCTCCGCCAGACGGACGGATCAGTGCCGGCGCTCCTCCGCCAGTTGGAGGTTGATCCCGGGCAGGTCGCCCAGCGGGTCAGTTCGGACCTCGCCGGGCGGCCCCGGCAGGAGGGAGCGGCACCGACTGCCTCTCGGGAGCTGGAACAGGTGCTGCGCTCAGCGTGGGAGGAGATGGAGCGGCTCCAGGACGAGTACTGCTCCACCGAGCACCTCCTCCTCGCGTTGGCGGCGATGCCCGGTGGCCCCGCCGCCGGGGTTCTGCGCTCGGCGGGGGTGACCCGGGAACGTCTGCTGCGAGCGCTGGAAGGGCTTCGCCAGGGCCAGCGGGTCACCGACCCCAACCCGGAGAGCAAGTTCCAGGTCCTGGAGAAGTACGCCCGGGATCTCACCCAGCTGGCGCGCGAGGGCAAACTCGACCCGGTCATAGGACGGGACGAGGAGATTCGCCGCACCATGCAGGTGCTGGCGCGCCGGACCAAGAACAACCCGGTGCTGATCGGTGACCCCGGAGTGGGCAAGACCGCCATCGTGGAGGGCCTGGCCCAGCGCATCGCCGCGGGTGACGTGCCGGAGACCCTCAAGAATCGGCGGGTGGTGGCCCTGGATCTGGGCACCCTGCTCGCCGGTACCAAGTTCCGGGGTGAGTT
The DNA here is from genome assembly GCA_021791345.1 of bacterium. The sequence continues at coordinate 6,963 of JAJYWT010000010.1, read as the reverse complement.
CGAGGAGCGCCTCAAGGCCCTGCTCAAGGAGGTGACCGACTCCAGCGGCCAGGTGGTGCTGTTCATCGACGAGCTGCACACCCTGATCGGGGCGGGGGCTGCCGAGGGGGCCATGGACGCCAGCAACATGCTCAAGCCGGCCCTGGCGCGGGGAGAGCTGCGGGCGATCGGTGCCACCACCTATGACGAGTACCGCAAGCACATCGAGAAGGATCCGGCGCTGGAACGTCGCTTCCAGCCGGTCTACGTCGGTGAGCCGTCGGTGGAGGACACGGTCAGCATCCTTCGCGGGCTGAAGGAGCGCTACGAGGTCCACCACGGGGTCCGGATCAAGGACTCGGCGCTGGTGGCCGCCGCGGTGCTGTCATCCCGCTACATCAGCGGCCGTTTCCTCCCGGACAAGGCCATCGACCTGGTGGACGAGGCGGCCTCCCGGCTGCGCATGGAGATCGACTCCATGCCGGTGGAGCTGGACCAGGTGGAGCGCGGCATCCGCCAGCTGGAGATCGAGCGCCAGGCTCTGCGGAAGGAGACCGACCGGGCTTCGGCGGAGAGGCTCCAGTCGCTGGAGCGGGAGCTGGCGGACCTGCAGGAGCAGGCGGTGGGGCTGCGCCAGCGCTGGGAGCGCGAGAAGGCGCAGATCGCCAGGACGCGCGCCATCAAGGAGGAGATCGAGCGGGTCACCTTCGAGGCCGAGCGGGCGGAGCGCATGGCCGACTTCGGTCGGGCGGCGGAACTTCGCTATGGCCGGCTGACCGAGCTTCGCTCCCAGCTGGCCGAGCAGCAGGCCCGCCTGGACCAGACCCCGGATGGCGAGCCGCTTCTCAAGGAGGAGGTGGGGGAGGAGGACATCGCCGAGGTGGTCTCACGCTGGACGGGGATCCCGGTGCAGCGGATGCTGGAGGGGGAGGTCCACAAGCTGGTGGAGATGGAGGCGCGCCTGCACCAGCGGGTGGTGGGCCAGGACGAGGCGATTTCGGCCGTTGCCAGCGCCGTGCGCCGGGCCCGGGCCGGCCTTCAGGATCCAAGGCGCCCGCTGGGGTCCTTCATCTTCCTCGGTCCCACCGGGGTGGGCAAGACCGAGGTGGCGAGAGCGCTGGCGGAATTCCTCTTCGACAGCGAGGAGGCGATGGTCCGCCTGGACATGTCGGAGTACATGGAGAAGCACTCGGTGGCCCGCCTGGTGGGTGCCCCTCCCGGGTACGTCGGCTATGAGGAGGGCGGGCATCTCACGGAGGCCGTGCGCCGTCGACCGTACGCGGTCCTCCTCCTGGACGAGATCGAGAAGGCTCATCCAGACGTCTTCAACGTGCTCCTGCAGCTGCTCGACGACGGGCGGCTCACCGACGGCAAGGGTCACACCGTCGACTTCCGCAACTGCGTCGTGATCATGACCAGCAATCTGGGCAGTCCGGTCATCGCCGCCCTCCCCGACCACCCCAGTCCGGAGGCTCAGGAGGGGGCCAGGCAGGCGGTGCTGGCCGAGCTGCGCTCGCAGTTCCGGCCTGAGTTCCTCAACCGCGTGGACGACATAATCATCTTCCAGCGGCTGGATCTAGCGCAGATTGAGCGCATCGTGGCGCTGCAGCTGGAGGAGATGCGCGCGCGGCTGGCCGACCGTCACCTGGATCTGCGGCCCCTGCCGGCGGCGGTGCGGTGGCTGGCGGAGAAGGGCTACGACCCGGTGTACGGCGCCCGCCCACTGCGGCGGCTGATCCAGCGGCAGTTGGCCGATCGGGTTGCCGTGGGAGTCCTCGATGGCACGTTCGCCGAGGGCGACGTGATCACGGTGGACGCGGACGCCTCTGGGCTCGTCCTCCACCGCGAGGTCAGGGCCGGCTCCGAGGCGGAGCCAGAGACGGTCGACGCCGAGGTGGAGGTTCTGGGCTGAGGTCTCACCAGCTCGGGTCGGTGCGCCGCGCGGCCGCGCGAAGCGCGTCCAGCACCTGATCGAGCCGGGAGGAGAGAGCCGGCGCCGCCCGGACCGTCTCCAGCCGCTTGCCGGCCATGACCAGCTCGCAGCTGCTCCCGATGAGGTGGGGGCGGACCGAGGGCCGAGCGGAATGGGCCAGCAGCGCTGGACCGGCGGCCTTGTTCAGGGCTCGCGGGGACAGCTCACCGGCAGCCACCTGGAGTTCTGATCCCACCGACCGGAGGCGAAACTGGTAGACCCGTCGCCCCGCCCTCGCGCAGGACTCGCAGCGTCCGAATGGGTCACCGGCCACTTCGGGGCGGCGCTGGCAAACTTTGCACACATCTGGAGTCTAGCTTTCGCCCTCGACGCGGGAGGAGCGGCGGGCGGCTACCCGTCCTCTCCTTGGAGGAGCCCAGCCAGCTCCTGGAGGGAGGTGGCCAGGGCAGCCCGCCGGTCCGGTGGGAGGCCGTGCATCCTCTCCTCCAGCATCTCCGCCCGGGCGCGCCGCAAGCGAGCCAGCAGCCGCGTCCCCCCGGGGCTGACCGCCAGGAGCACGGCGCGCCGGTCGGCAGGATCCTCCTGGCGGTACACCAAGCCCTCAACCAGGAGCCGGCGCAGCTTGGGCGTCATGGTGGAGTTGTCCACTCCGAAGTAGTCCGCCAGCTCACTGGGCCGGCAGGGACCGGTGGCCGCGATCCGGTTCACCACCCAGACGTGGGAGGTGGGCACCGGGCAGCGGGCTCGGCGGCTCACCTCCATCTGCACGTCATGGCGCACCACCCAGTTGGCCAGCGTGGTTAGACCTCCCTCGAGGTCGTCGCGAATCCCGTCCCCGGCGCGGGCACTCATCCCTCTCCGCCCCCACTCTCGATCTGGGAAAGGCTGGGCACCGGTGGGGAGCTTGGCCTCTCCTTGACCGGGACCTTGACGCTCTCGGAAGTGAGCTCGGGATGAACGTACCGTCCACCGCGCAGGGCGCTGGCCAGGGCGGCCAGAGCGCAAGCCAGGGCGGCGAAGTCCAGGGCGGCCCTCAGTCCGGACATGAACGCGGGCGCGATCAACCGGGGGAAGAACGCCCGACCGGTGAGGTAGGCGGCATGGGCCGGGGCCAGGTGGGGAAGGATCGGGCCGAGCAAGGTCGCTACTGGATTGAAGCCGAGGAAGGCGGCGAAGAGGCTGCCGACAGCCGGAAGATGGGCCACCCGAGCGGCCGCCGCAGACGGCACCCCCTGGGCCACCAGCCCGCTGTACAGCGCGTGCGGAAGGGAGGCGGAAAGTCCCACGATGATCAGGGTGAAGAAGATCCCGATCGACAGGACGGAGGCGGAGTTCTGGAAGGTGGCCGCCATGCCCGCTCCTGCCCCGCGCTGCCGGGGGGGCAGGCTGTTCATGATCCCCGCCTGATTGGGTGAGGCGAAAAGCCCGCTGGAGAGCCCGTATATGAACAGCAGGACGGCGAAGGCCGGGTAGCTGAAGTCGGCCGGCAGGAGTTGCATCCCCCCAAATGTGGCCGCCGAGATGAGCACGCCGGCGGTGGCGAAGGTGCGGGAGCCGTAGCGGTCGGACAGCGCTCCGGCCAGCGGTCCGGCGACCAGGAAGCCGGCCGTTAGGGGCAGCAGGTAGATCCCCGCCCACAGCGGGGTGGAGGCGAAGCTGTAACCGTGGAGCGGCAGCCAGATTCCCTGCAGCCAGATGATCAGGATGAACATCAGCCCTCCCCGGGCCAGAGCCGCCAGGAGTGCCGCCAGGTTGCCGGCGGCGAAGGCACGGATCCGGAAGAGCGGCATGCGGAACATGGGCTGGTCCACACGCAGCTCGACCCAGGTGAAGAGCCCCAGGAAGGCCACTCCGCCGATCAGAGCGGCCAGGACCAGGGGGTTGGACCAGCCCATGGACTGCCCCTGGTAGGGGAGGATTCCATAGGTGATCCCCACCAGGACCGCGATCAACCCGATCGCGAAGGTGGCGTTGCCCCACCAGTCGATGGTGGAGTGCGTCCGCTGTCCGGTGTCCTTGAGCTTGAGGTAGGCCCACACGGTCCCGAAGAGACCGAACGGCACTGAGACCAGGAAGACCAGGTGCCACTCGATCGGGCCGAGGATTCCCCCCAGGACGAGACCGATGAAAGACCCGGCGATGGCCGCCACCATGTTGGTGCCGAGGGCGAGTCCGCGCTGGGTGGCGGGGAAGGCGTCGGTGAGGATGGCCGAGGAGTTGGCCCAGAGGAAGGCGCCTCCGATCCCCTGCAAAACGCGCATGACGATGAGGTAGAGCGCCGGGCCGGGGCCGGTCCCGAAGGTGAGTGAGAGGAGGATGGAGAAGAGGGTGAACACCGCGAAGCCGAGGTTGTACATGCGCACTCGGCCGAACATGTCCCCGATCCGCCCCAGGCTCACCACCAGGACGGCCGTCACCACCATGTAGCCCATCAGCATCCAGAGGAAGTAGGGGGTGTTCCCGGGAGCCAGCGGGTTGAGGTGAATCCCGCGGAAGATGTCGGGGAGGGCGATCAGGACGATTGAGGAGTTGATGGTCGCCATCAGGATGCCGAGGGTGGTGTTGGAGAGGGCGATCCACTTGTAGGCGATGCGCCCGCTGGACGCGCTGGAGGCCGCCGGCTGGGTGGGGGACACGTGCACCTCCGACTACTGGTTGGTTGGCACAAACCAACTATACGGGCTGGGAGCCGCACCCGAGCCACGGGTCCGCCCGACCCCACGGGCGCCGCCGGGCCGGGTGATCCAGCGGAACGAAATCCGGTGGCGAAGGTTATATTTGCCGTGATGCCATCTCTGTCGGGCTCCGGCCACCGCCTTTGGCGGCGGGTGGGACTCAGCCTCGGGGCGGTGGCGGTGCTGGGGGGAGCCGCGACCGGGATCGCCGCCGCCGCGCGGCCCCTGCCAATCGTCCATCCCGAGCTCGCGGTGACGGTCCCCAGCAGCTCGGGCACCATCGCCCCCACGGCGTCGATCAGCCTGTCGGTGCGGCACGCTCACCTGGAGGCGGTCTCGGTACGCACCTCGGCCGGTCTGCTGATCGGCGGGAGTGTGGCCCACGGGGTTTGGAAGCCGACCGCCCCCATGCCCTGGGCGACCACCTTCCGGATGGTGGCCACAGCGCGGGGGGGCCGGCCGGCCAAGACCGTGACCCAGGTGGTGAGCTGGACCACGCCGCAGCAGCCACTGCCGCCGGGAACCATCGGCATATCGATCTCCCCCAGTCCCGGCCAGCAGGTCGGCATGGGGGCCACCTGGGTCGTGCAGTTCAGCCGGCCCATTCCGGCTGCGGACCAGCCGATGGTGCTGCAGCGGCTCTCCGCGGGGGAGTCCCTCTCCGATCCAGTGGGGTGGCACTGGTGGTCACCAACCGAGGTGGATGGGAGGCCGGAGCAGTTCTGGCCCATGAACGAGCAGGCCACCCTCACCGTGAACCTGAACGGGCTGGCGATCAATGGCGAGCGGCTGGTCAACTCCTCGGCCTCGAGCCGCTTCACGGTGGTCAATCAGCACATCGCCAAGGTCAGCGCCACCACCGACGAGATGCAGGTGTACAACGGGAGCCAGCTGGTCCGCACCGAGCCGGTCAGCCTGGGACGGCCGGGGTTCCCCACCATCTCCGGGACGCTGGTGGTCCTTTACAAGGCGCCGGTGGTCTTCATGAACTCCGCCACCATCGGCTACCCCGGCCTGTACGCGCAGAACGTCTACGACGACGTGGCCATCAGCACCGATGGCTACTACATCCACTCGGCCAACTGGGACATCTACGACCATGGCCGCTACAACGTCTCCCACGGATGCGTGGAGCAGAACCCCAGCGACGCCGTGTGGTTCTACAACTGGTCCATACCGGGGGACGTGGTGGTGATCACGGGGACCACCCTGCAGGCCAGCGAGGCGGATGGCGAGGGGGACTGGAACATCCCCTGGTCGGAGTTCCAACCCGCCTGAGCAGTCCTACCGGCTCCGATCGGGCCGGCGCCTAGAGAACGTGGTAGGATGGATCTAGTTGCTGGTACAACTACATGCGAGTTCGCCCCGCGCTGCGGAGGAAGTGAGATGGAAGTGAAGAGCTCGTCCGACGGGGCGGACCGGATGCCGGTCGTCTACCTCAGTCATGGGGCGCCGCCCCTGGCCGACGACCAAGAGTGGAAGTCGGAGCTAGCCGACTGGGCGAAGGCGATGCCGAAGCCTCGGGCCATCCTGGTGGTGTCGGCGCACTGGGAGTCGGCACCGGCAACCGTAGGGGCCACCTCAACCGTGCCCCTGGTGTACGACTTCTGGGGCTTCCCCGAGCGCTACTACCAAGTGAAGTACCCAGCGCCGGGCGCGCCCTGGTTGGCGGAGAGAGTTGCGAGCCTGCTTTCCACGCCTGGCGAGCCGGTGCGGAACGACCCGGCCCGGGGCCTGGACCACGGGGCCTACGTGCCCTTGGTGGAGATGTATCCGCAGGCGGACGTGCCCGTGGTCCAGCTGTCGCTCCCCACCCTGGATCCGGAGCGGCTGCTGGCCACCGGCACCCAGCTCGCCCCCCTGCGTGACGAGGGGGTCCTGATCATGGGGAGTGGGTTCTTCACCCATAACCTCCAGGCGATGCGATTGTCGCCAACCCCGGAGGCGGCGCCGCCGTCCTGGTCGGCGGAGTTCGACCAGTGGGGCAGTGAGGCGCTCGCGCGCTGGGACCTTGATTCCCTCGTCGACTTCGAGAACAAGGCCCCAGCAGGACACCTGGCCCACCCCAGGACGGAGCATTTCGCCCCTCTGTTCGTGGCGCTGGGAGCGGCGAGCGGGGAGGGCGAGGAACGCCGGACCGTCATTGATGGATTCTGGTACGGCCTAGCCAAGCGGTCGGTGCAGGTCGGGTGATCAACCACCGCCTGCCCGGCCTGCGACAACTGAGCGGGAGGTGAGGAGATGAGCGTTCCCTTCTTCGGATTTCACATGCCCAGCTTCACCTTCGAGGGGGTGGCTCCGGCAGGCCTCTTCCCTCACGTCGTCGGCCTCGCCCAGACGGCGGAGGAGGCCGGGTTCGACATGGTGTCGGTGATG
>JAJYWT010000108.1 GCA_021791345.1 bacterium | reverse complement strand
CTGGGTGGCTCACTGGAACGAAGATCCCCGTCCCTTCGTCTGGCACACCCCCGCTGCGGACATCATCGCCAAGGTGCGTCGGGGGCGCTCCGCACTGGCCCAACTTAATTCACCGACGGACCACTAGTGCCCCGCGTCTGAGGTCTTCTTGCGCTTGGTGTTGGCCATGATCGAGAATCCGGCAGGCACATGGAACTCCGCCCAAAGTACCCCGTCAGAGCCTCTCGGCTGGCCCTTCGACCACTGAGAGATGGGGACGCCTCCTCCCTGGTCGCGTACCGATCACTCACGGAGGTGTGCCGATTCGTCCCCTTCGACCCGATGGACCTTCAGACGGTGCGCCAGCGGCTCGCGACCACATGGGCAGCTCAGCAGATCGAAGGCGAGGGCCAGCACATCACGCTGGGTGCTGAACTCCTGGAGACCGGCAGGCTCATCGGGGATGTGATGTTGCTCTTCAGCTCTGAGCTGCACCGCACAGGGGAGATCGGCTACGTGTTCCATCCGGATTGCGGTGGCCGCGGCTACGCCACTGAGGCAGTCCACACCATGTTGCACCTGGCCTTCGACGGGCTGCAGCTGCGCCGGATCATTGCGCGCGTTGACGGGGAGAACGAGGCCTCGGCCCGACTCGCAACACGCCTCGGCATGCGCCAGGAGGCGCACCAGATCGAGAACGAATGGTTCAAGAATCGCTGGAGCGATGAGCTCGACTTTGCCATCCTCGACCGTGAGTGGCGCTCCCAGCATGCGGAGGGGTGCCCCTGGTCACCGCGAATGACCGGGACGGGCTGACCGCGCTGCACCCTGCGCGGTCAGCCCTCCTCGACAGGCACTGAAGGTGCCACTTCCGGGCTGGGCGGCCCGAGACCGACCGGGGGCTGCGGACAAGGGCGGGCGCCACCGAGCACCTGCCTGTCGACGAGACGTTTGTCCTCGGCCCGAGGGGCGACGGACTGCTGGATCGCGGTGCGTGCCCTCGCTCTGATGCGTACCGGCGCCTCATCTCGGTCGCATCTCGGGAAAGTAGCCTAAATCACCGTTTACGCTACTTTAAGTGATGTCCATGGGCGACTACAAAAGCCGGACCAAACTTTCCGCTGCCCAGGTGACTGTCGCGCTGGTCCAGAGCTGCCGGAGGCTTAAGTCCTACCGGCTCCGAGTTCGTAGGCTGCCCGTACGAGGTCGGCGTTGCTACTGGCCAGTTTACCGTCGGGCAGCCGCAATGTGTCCTCGAAGCCGACGCGAGTGTCGATACCTCGTCGGATGGCGTCCTCGATGAGGATCCAGGTTGCCTCACCGTCACCATGCTGGAGTCGAGGTGCTGTCACCGCCGCCCGGTCTAGGACGTCGTGGATGGCAGCGACCAAGGGCAAGGCATCGATCGTGCTGACCTCGACTGGTTCGATCATCACCCGTGTCACACGACCAGCCAGTCCACAGCTCACGAGCAACTCAGCATCTTCGACGGTCCACACGCCAGCCTCAATGCCCACTCCCGTCGCCAGGAGTACCTGCATGACTTCAACCGCACCAGCTTCCGACAAGTTCACCGAGGTGTAATCCGGCTGCTTCCACTCCCTTATCAACTGCAGCCGCTTCTCCAGGTTTGGCTCAATCCACTCGCCGGTCGTGACTCCCACGGGCATCCCGTGGGTCGCCCGGACAGCCGATACGACCCGATCGACTACGCGCGCCTCCAGGGTCTCCGCCCCGCTCCCGTCCCGAGGATGGACATGGAACGCACGAGCGCCCGCCGCCATACACCCTGAGGCATCGGTGGCCAGCTCCTCAAGCGTCACGGGGACCGCGCCATGATCGGCCTTCGTCAACGGGCCGTTCAAAGTGGCTTGCAGCAACATCCGATCTCCTAAATAGCCGCGCGGCGGAAGGAGGTTAGGATAGTCCTCATCCCGAAACGGCGCATAAGCGCCCGTTCCTCCTCGAGGGCGGAGGCTCATCGCGGTTCCACAGTTCGTGTAGCCCGGCGAAGATTGTACTGCCCTCGACTCCTACCGAGTCCACGACGACGACCTGGAGCGCTCGGTGCCCAACCCGTCGACGACGACCTCGGGAACCCGGTCCTGTCTCGGGAAGTAGCCCAGGCGCTGGAGGCACTTGAGGGACGTCACCAGCGCCAGCAGATGGGCATCCGAGCGGGTGCGGCCCTTGGCCCAGGTCACCTCGTCGGGAGTTGGGCTCAGCTCTACCAACTCCCGGGCCGTCACCAGCCGACCGAAGCGCGGGTACGCGGTCCGCTCGATCGATGTCATCGCCCCGGACCCAGGTCACATCCCACTCTGAGGGGACCCTACCAGCAGCCGCCACCTCACGGCCCAGTGTGCTACCGTCGTCAGCCTGGCCTACTGCGGGTTTCGGGCTTATCTTGGCTGTACCCCTACTAGCCCCGTCGTCAGTAACCAACCAGAGCCCTTCCCATTCGCGAAGAGGTACCTTGTCTACCCATCCGCGGCCGAGAAGCGGGGGTTATCGGACACTGGAGGGAGAGGGCTGGGCGGCTTGGGGGGCCGGCACCCCGCTTGTCCGGTATCACCTCTAGGGCCTCGCTTGCGGATGCTGATGGACGTCATGTGACTCCTCGGATGGTTCGACGTCGGCCCCGAGTTCGTGCCGGTCGCTTCTTCGGCGGATCCTCCGCCCAATAAGCACTGCCGCTGCCAGGCTCGCAGCAGCCACAGTGACCAGTCCTGATCCGGTGAGCGTGGCGCGGGCTCCGATGGCAGCGACGATCGGTCCGCCGAGTGCCGTTCCGATGGGCGCGGCGGGGGTGGTCAACAACGCGCTGGCACCGGCGACAGCGGTGAGGTCGTTGGGCGAGGCGCTGCGCTGGATGATCGATGCCTTCAAGGGCAAGAACGGGCCGTAGAAGAAGCCGCCTGCGGCCAGTGCCCCGAATCCCACGGCCAGCGAGTCAACCAGGCCAAGGGGTACCAAGCAGATCCCCCAGCCGGCCACCGAGACGACGATCACCTGCCACATACCGAAGCGCTCCAGCCGAGAGGCGCCGAGCGCCCCCGCGGCAGCGCCAACGGAGAAGAGAGTCCAGTACCCGCCGAGGGCGCCGGCTCCGGCGTGAAGCACCGACGCCACCAGGACCGGGAGGGCGACTTCGACAGGGCCATAGACGGCGAAGAAGACCACGCAAAGGGCGGTGATGCCGGCCACTGCGGCCAACCCCTTACAGCAAGCTCAGCCGCAGCGCGGGCCCCAGCCTGACCAGCCCCGCCGCTGGACGGCGGCTACTGCACCTTTCAGGCTTATCTTGGCTGTACCCCATCGAAGAGCGAATGGACGCCCGCCGACGGAGCACAACACCGCCTGACTGACCGGAGTTCCGCAGCTGGAAGTGCCACGTGTATCTGTGGCTGAAGTGGGAGGTGCAGGGGGTCAGGAGGCCGGGGCGGGAAGGTCGAGGCTGGCGTCGCGGGCGGGCTCCGGGACGCTGCAGGCCCTGTGGGCCCGGCTGCGGCTCTCTTGGCAGTGGTAGACCGGGTGGAGGTCGAGGCGGGGGCTTGAGGTCGCGTCAGCCCCGTTCCACCTCAGGGGAGAGAAGGGGAATCGCAAACGGATGGCGGAGGTCGGCTGCGTCTACGATCTCGCGCCGGTTCCCCGGACGCCAGAGCAGATTCTGCGGCGACCCGATGACCAAGAAGTGGCCCCACCGGGCCCGAAAGCCAAGGCGAAGTGGGTGACGGCCAGCGTCGTGGACGACGCCGCCACCGTGGTGGCGCAGATCTTCGCGGAGGCCGAGCGCCGTGACCCCGATCACCAGCGCACCTGGATCGCCCTGGTAGATGGCAACAACCACCAGATCGACCTGATCAACCGTGAAGCCCGCAAGCGCCAACTGACGGTGCATATCGTGGTCGACTTCATCCATGTACTGGAGTACCTCTGGAAGGCCGCCTGGTGCTTCCATGCGGAAGGCGACCCGGCGGCAGAGGCCTGGGTGCGCAGCCAGGCCATGGCAGTCCTCAAAGGCAAGGCCAGCCAGGTGGCCGGGGCCATGCGCCGCAGCGCCACCCGGCGCGGCCTGGCATCAGCCCGGCGGGAGGGCGTTGACACCTGCGCCACCTATCTGCTCAACAAGCGGCCGTATCTGGGCTACCCTCAGGCGCTGCAGGAGGGATGGCCCATTGCCAGTGGCGTCATCGAGGGCACGTGCCGCCACCTGGTCAAGGATCGCCTCGATCTCACTGGGGCGCGCTGGGGCTTGGCGGGTGCCGAAGCAGTCCTCAAACTCCGGGCTTTGCGGACCAACGGCGACTTCGAGGAGTATTGGCGCTTCCATCTCCTCCGCGAGAAGCGCCGGGTCCACCAGTCTCGCTACCTCCGCAACTCGATTCCGGGGGAGAGTGACGCCCCTTGAAGGGAGTTACACCATTACCGAGACGGACCCCCCTCAAAGGAGCGCTCGAGCTGCGACCGGGAACACGCAGTGCGGGCATCGGCGGTGGGTCTGGTTGCGGTTCAATCATGGTGCTTCGCTGACAGGTTCGAGTCCGGGCTACGTGATGGGGGGTTCTTGGATGGCGGGCGCGGGGACTCGCTGAGTGGGCGTTGGCTCGGCGGCAGCCGCTCTGATCGCGAGATAGGTGGGGATGCTGGCCATGAAGGCGGTGGCTGCGAGGGCGAGGGCGGTGATCCCGAAGGCGTGACCGGGGCTGTCGGTGTGGGCGGAGGTGAGGTAGAGCGTGCCGAAGCCGGCGACCCCGAGCGACCCGCCGATCTGGGTGACCGTGGCGCTGACGCCGCTGATATCGGCGGCGTGGTGTTGGGGGGCCGCGCCCATCACGTGCCCGAGCAGCGAGGTGAAAAGCAGCCCCAAGCCGAACCCGCCGGGGATGAACAGGATCGCGAGCAGCGGCGTTGAGAGCGCTGCCGCGAGGCCGCCGGCGCCTATTGCCAGGTAGACGATGGCGAGCAGCGCGAACCCAGCGACCGGGAGAGTGGGTAGCAGCCGTGCGGGGAGATGGCGGCGGGTCTGCCCGGCGAGGCCGAACGCCGCAGCCCAGGGGACGAGGATCAGCCCCGAGAACAGGGCGCTGTGGTGCAGACCGGTCTGGAGGTATTGGGCGAGGGTGAACAGCAGCGCGAAGTAGGTCGCATAGGAGCTGCCAAGGCCGATCATCCCGAGGCCGATCGCTGGGCGGGAGATGATCGCAACGTGGACCAGTGGTACGTGGCCGCGCTGGAGCGCTCGCCGCTGGTGATGCACGAACAGCGTGAGGGCGGGGATGCTGGCGGCGAGGGCCCCCACGGTCCAAGCCGACCATCCCGTGTCGGGGCCGACGGTCAGTGGGACGACCAGGCAGAGCACGGCAATCGACAGGATGGCGACGCCGGGCAGGTCGAGACAGCTGCGGGTGTGGCGGTCGTCGGCGGGAAGGACATTAATCCCGAACGCCAGCGCGGCGAGGCAGATCGGGACGTTGATGAGGAACGCTGGACGCCAGGTCTGGCCGGCGATGTTGGCGGAGATGAGGACGCCGCCGAGTATTTGCCCGGCGACGGCGCCGACCGACAGAGCGACGGCGTGTAGGCCGATGGCGTGACTGCGCCGCTCACCGTCGAAGTGGAGCTGGATGCCGGTCAGTACCTGCGGGAGCATCAGCGCCGCCGCGGCGCCTTGGAAGACCCGCATGGCGATCAGCACGCCGACGTCGGGAGCCACTCCGGCGGCAAGCGAGCACAGTCCGAATGCGCTGACGCCGGTGAGGAACAGTCGTTTGTAGCCGTGGGTCTGGCCGAGCCGGGCGCCGGTGATCAGCAGGACCGCGTAGGCTACCAGGTAGCCACCGACGACGAACTGCACGGCACTTCCCGACGCCCCAAGGCTCACCCGGATCGACGGAGTGGCGACGTTGGTGATGGTGGAGTCAGCAGAGACCAGGAATGACGCGACGAGCAACACTGCCAAGATGGCCGACGGCCGGGAGCGGCCAAGCGGTCTTGATGCGGTCATATGAGGCCAACGCTCCAGCCCCCCGGGTTCGTGAGATCGCCGGGGCAAGAAACTTCCAGGTGACGTGCCCACCCGGGCTTCGCACCTCACGAACCAGGCGTGTGAAACGTTAGTAGGGGTATGAGCGTGTCCTGGCCGGTCGGCCCCGCGGCCCTCCCGCTGAGACCCATTCCGTTCCAGCGGGAAGGCACGTCGTGAGCTTGCCGCCATTCGAGCAGGTCGTGGCGGACCACGGCTCGGTCGTTCTCCGCGTCTGCCGCGCCATGGTCGGTCCTCATGACGCCGAGGATGCCTGGGCGGAAACGTTCCTGGCGGCCCTGATCGCCTACCCCCAACTACGACCGGACAGCAACATTCGCGGCTGGCTGGTCACCATCGCCCACCGCAAAGCCATCGACCGGCTACGCGCCAATCGGCGGGCGCCGGTCCCTCTCGACAGCCTCCCCGAGCAGCCCTCGTTGGACAGACGACCAACAGACCTCGACCTATGGGGAGACGTGGCCGAGCTGCCGCCCAAGCAGCGGGCCGCCATCGCCTACCACTACCTCGCCGACCTGCCTTACGCGCAGGTCGCCGAGGTGCTCGACAGCACCGAAGCCGCCGCCCGGCGTGCCGCCGCAGACGGCATCGCCAAACTTCGTATCACCCTCGGCCGGGAGGACAGACCATGACCACACCCGAGCCGCTGCGCCACCTGCTCGCCACCCACAGCAGCGCCGACGCCGATGCTCTGGGCCGCCTGCATGCCCGCCTCGTCGAGCACGCCACTGCCGATGATCTGCTCGACGTCGCCTACCGCACCCTCGATACGCCGGTCGGCACGCTGCTGCTGGCGACAACGCCGAACGGGTTGGTCCGGGTCGCCTACGAGCGCGAGGGCCTCGACGCGGTGCTCGCCAACCTGGCAGGCAAGATAAGCCCCCGGATCCTCCGCGCCCCGCGGCGCCTCGACGAGGTCGCCCGCCAGCTCGAGGAGTACTTCGGCGGACGGCGCAGAACCTTCGACCTGCCGATCGACCTCCGCCTCTCGACCGGCTTCCGTCGATCGGTACTGTCCCACCTGCCGGCCATCGGTTACGGAGAGACGGCCAGCTACCAGTTCGTGGCTACCGCAGTGCACAACCCGAAGGCCGTAAGGGCCGTCGGCACGGCGTGTGCCACCAACCCTTTGCCGGTCGTCATCCCCTGCCACCGGGTGATCCGCTCCGATGGGCAGCTCGGCGCCTACCTCGGCGGCCCGGAGATCAAGCGCCAGTTGCTCAAGTTGGAGGCGCAGCGATGACCGCCCAGGCCACCGGCACGCCCTACGCGTACCAGCGGCGGGTCGATGCCGCCGATTGGGGGGCAGTCACCTCGGAGCTGGACGTCCTCGGCTGCGCTCTCCTCCCACGGTTGCTGACTGAGGCCGACGCCCGCGAGTTCATCAAGCTGTACGAGCGGGACGAGGCCTTCCGCGCGACGGTCGTCATGGGGCGGTACCGCTTCGGCCATGGCGAGTACCGCTACTTAGCGAACCCCCTTCCCGAGGCCGTCAACGAGCTGCGCCACGGCCTATATCCGCGTTTGCTCCCAATCGCCCGGGACTGGTACGACAAGCTCGGCCGGCCCACCCCCTGGCCCCAAACCCTCAACGAGTGGCTGGATCAGTGTCACCGTGCCGGACAGGCCAAGCCGACCCCGCTCATCTTGAAGTATGGCCCGGGTGATTGGAACGCACTGCACTGCGACCTCCACGGCGACCTCGTTTTTCCGCTCCAGGTGGTCATCAATCTGACCGAACCCAGTAAGGACCACACCGGCGGTGAGCTCCTCCTAGTGGAGCAACGCCCGCAGGCGCAGTCTCGGGGAACGTCGACGACGCTCCCATATCTCCAGGGCATGGTGTTCACCACCCGGGATCGACCGATCCCGACTCAGCGAGGCTGGTCGGCAGTGCCGGTGCGCCACGGCGTGTCCGTTCTGGGAAACGGTACACCCTGGGTATTCCGCTCCACGACGGCCCCTGATGGCGCCGGAACGAAAGACGACACGCTCATTGGTGCCGACCGGGGCGCGCTGGGGCTTGGCGGGTGCCGAAGCAGTCCTCAGACTCCGGGCTTTGCGGACCAACGGCGACTTCGAGGAGCATTGGCGCCTCCATCTCCTCCGCGAGAAACGCCGGGTCCACCAGTCTCGCTACCTCCGCAACTCGATTCCGGGGGCGAGTGCCGTCCCTTGAAAAGAGCCGCACCCTCGAGGAATAGCTCTCTGGGCCAGGAGAGCGCCCAATCCGCGCTATTCAACATGTCCGCGACTAGCACGCATTAATTGCCACTCCTGCTGATGCCGCAGTGGGCCCAATAGTCACAGCCCCACGTACCTAGCAGCGTTCCCCTGGAACAAGGTCGCGGGGCGCACGTAGGCGTGGAGCTGGGCGAGGGAGCGGTGCCCGGTCTGGAGCTGGATGGCCCAGGTAGGGGCCCCGGCTCTGGCGGCGGAGGTCACGAACCCCGACCGGAGGCTGTGCGCGCCGACCTTGCTGGGGTTGCCGCCGCTGGCGCGCACAGCCCTCTGCACGGCCCGGGCCACCGCCCGCTCCGAGCAGCGCAGCGGCAGAATCCGGCCGGCCCGATCGACGGTGCGGAAGAGGGGCCCCTCCGCGGCCCCGGCCGCCTCCACCCAGGCCTGGACGGCCCGCACCGGGCAGGTCTCCCCGTGGAGGCCCCAGGGGATGCCGACCAGCCGGCCCCGGCCCTCCTGGTCGGTCTTGGAGCGGCGCAGGCGGATCCGCAGGCCCTCGGGGACCAGCTCCAGGTCCCCGACGTCCAGGCCGGCGAGCTCGGAGCGCCGGAAACCGCCGGCGAAGCCGAGCAGCAGCAGCGCCCGGTCGCGAATCCCCCGGCTCGTGCCCTCGGGGATGGCGGAGAGGGCTTCCCGCAGGGCTGGGGTCTCGAGCGCTGTCTTGCCACTCGTGGCCGCCCCATGGGTCCGGCGGACGCCGGCGACCACCGCCCGGACCCCGGCCGTTCTGGTGGGTGAGGGATGCCCCGCCGCCTGGTGGGCGACGGAGATGGCGGCCATCGCCTGGGCGACCGTGCTGGGCCGGCGCCCCAGCTGGGCGAGGCGCGCGGCGTAGGCGGCCACGAGGAGCGGGCTGGCCGGGAGGGGCTGAGTCCCTGGGGGCGCCTCTGGGCCTGCGCACCACTCCGAGAAAAGCCGCCACGCGGTTCGGTAGGCGCGGCGGGTGGCGGGGCTGCGGGAGGCCTCGGCGTAGTCACGGGCGGCGCTGCCCGCCCCGCCTAGCTGCAGCTCCGCGGGCTCGTGGCGGCGCGCTGCTGCCTCGGCGGCCTGCCGGGCGACCTGGACCATCCCCTGGGCCAGCCGGTCGCTGGTGGGACAGGCAGGGGTTCTGCGGGTTCTCCTGGGCACTCCGGGATGGTAGCTCAGTCACTGTCCGATAAGTGAACCTTAGGGGTATCCATTTAGTCGGAGTTGGAGTTGAGGGGTTGGCCGGACCGCCACGGACGGCCAGCAGACGGACGGTCCAGGGTCGGCGGGTGTCCTCGGGTGCTCGGAGGTTGGGGCGGGGTC
>JAJYWT010000233.1 GCA_021791345.1 bacterium | reverse complement strand
GAGGCCTACTGCCTCTCCGTGAAGGAGCAGCGCCTGTTCGTCAGCACCGAGGGCACGCGCACCGTGCAGCAGCGGATCAGGGTGCATCCGGTGCTCGAGGTGGGGCTCATCGACGAGCAGGGCTCCGGCCTCATGGAGACCATGCGCTCGACTGCCCGGCCGGTGGCCCGAGGGTGGGAGTACGTCGAGAAGCACAATTTCGCCGCCGAGGCGCCCCAGCTGGTGGAGTGGCTGGCCGAGAAGCTGGCCGCGCCGTCGGTGGCCGCCGGGTCCCACGACCTGGTGCTCGACCCCTCCAATCTCTGGCTCACCATCCACGAATCCGTGGCCCACGGTACCGAGCTGGACCGGGCCCTGGGCTATGAGGCCAACTTCGCGGGCACCACGTTCGCCACCCCCGACCTGGTGGGCAGCCTCAAATACGGGTCGACGGCCATGCACGTCACCGGTGACCGGCAGGAGCCCTTCGGCCTGGCCACGGTCGCCTTCGACGACGAGGGCGTCGAGGCCCAGCGGTGGGACATCATCCGTGAGGGGGTGCTGGTCGGGTACCAGCTGAATCGGCAGATGGCCCTCCGGTTCGGCGACGGCCGCTCCAACGGCTGCGCCTTCGCGGACAGCTGGGCCCACCTGCCCCTGCAGCGGATGCCCAATGTCTCCCTCCAGCCCGACCCGCGGCATGACACCTCCCTGGAGGAGCTCATCTCCGGGGTGGGGGAGGGGATCTACGTGGTCGGCGACAAGTCCTGGTCCATAGATCAGCAGCGCTACAACTTCCAGTTCACCGGCCAGCGCTTCTACCGCATCCACCAGGGGCGGCTGGCCGGCCAGCTCCGAGATGTCGCCTACCAGTCCAAGACCCCGGACTTCTGGGGCCGGCTGGAGGCGGTGGGGGGGCCGTCGTCCTGGGTGCTGGAGGGAGCCATGAACTGCGGGAAGGGTCAGCCCGAGCAGGTGGCACCGGTCTCTCACGGCTGCCCCCCGGCGATCTTCCGCCAGGTGAACGTCCTGAACACCCGCAGGGAGGGGAGGTGATGTCTCCGGAGGAGGTTGTCGAGGCGGCGATCGGCGAGGGCGAGGTGGCGGTGGCCGTGGCCAGCTCCACCGTCTCCCGGAACTTCCGGCTGGCCAACAACACCGTCACCACCAACGGGATCGAGATCGCCACCTCCTGCGGGCTGGTGGCGATGGAGGGGGACGCGGTGGGCGTGGCCACGGCGGACGTCCAGGGCCGCACCGAGCTGCTGGCCCTGGCCCGTTCGGCCCGGGAGGCGGCGCGCACCAACCCACCGGCTCCGGATGCGATGCCTCTGCTCTCCCCGGAGGAGGCCGCCGTGCCCGAGCCCGTGGCATCGGACACGGGGTGGGACCTCGGTGGGGTGGTGGAGCCGCTGCGGCGGGCGGTCGAGGAGAGCCGGAGTCGCGGTGAGGTGCTGTACGGCTACGTGCACGGCGCGACCTCTCGTGAGGCCCTGGGGTCCCGGACCGGGGTCCGGCTGGCCGGGGCATCCCACTTCGCTTCCATCTCACTCACCCTGAAGACCGGCGACCTCAGGCACAGCGCCTGGTGCGGACGGATGGCGGATGGGCTGGACGGCATCGACGTGGGGGCGATGTATCGAAGCTGCCATGAGCGGCTCGCCTGGACCCAGCGCCAGCTGAGCCTGGAGCCCGGCCACTACCAGGTGATTCTGGAGCCATCGGCGGTCGCCGACATGGTGGTGCGGCTGGCCTGGGAGATGCACGCCCGGGGCGCGGACGAGGAGCGCACCGTCTTCGCTTCCAAGTCCGGCTCTCGCGTTGGGGAGGCGATGTATGCCCCCTCCATCACGCTCACCTCCGATCCCAAGGCGAAGGGGATGCGCGTCCCAGACTTCGTCCGGGTGCTGGGCTCCAGCGAGTATGGCTCGGTCTTCGACAATGGCCTTCCCTCTCCCAGGACCACCTGGATCGACGCTGGTGTGCAGGGGGAGCTAATCTGCCCCCGCCGCTGGGCCCGCGATCACGGTCACCCCGTCCGGCCCGACCCCGAGAACCTGCGCCTGGCCGGGGGCGGCGCCACCCTGGAGGAGATGATCGCCGGCACCGAGCGGGCCCTGCTGGTCACCTCCCTCTGGTACATCCGGGACGTCGACCCGTCCACCCTCCTGCTCACCGGCCTGACCCGGGACGGTGTCTTCCTGGTGGAGAAGGGCAGGGTGGTAGGGGCGGTCAACAACTTCCGCTTCAACGAGAGCCCGGTCGGGGTCCTCAAGCGGACTGTGGAGGTCGGCCGCCCCGAGCTGGCGCTCTCCCGGGAGATCGGGGACATGACCTTCGTGGAGGTGCCTCCCCTGAGGGTGGAGAGGTTCTTCATGTCCTCGGTGTCGGACGCGGTCTGACCGCGGTGCCCGCGCCTGTCCAGCGTCGGCTCCAGGCGGGCACGGTCGGTCTCAATGTCCGCGAGCGCCCCGGCGGCCTGCCCGAGCTTCTCTGCCTTCATGGCCTGGCCAGCAACGCACTCTGGTGGGATCCGATCGGCGACCTGCTGGCGCCGCGGCATCGGGTGGTGGCGGTGGATCTGCGCGGCCACGGGCTGAGTGACCGCCCCGAGCGGGGGTACGGGTTCTCCGATGTGGCCACCGACCTGGAGTCCCTCCTTCGCCAGCTGGGGCTGCATCGGCCGGTGGCGGTGGGGCACAGCTGGGGAGCCAGCGTGGCTCTGGAGCTGGCGGCCTCGGAGACCTCCATTTGCGCAGTGGTCTGTGTGGATGGGGGAGCGCTGGACGTTCGCCAGGTGTTCGGCTCCAACTGGGAGGAGGCGGAGGCCAGGATGCGACCCCCTCAGCTGGCGGGGCTCACCGAGGCTCGAGTGCGGGCGATGGTGCACCAATCCGGGCTGGGGGAGGAACTGGGCGAGGAGGAGGCCACCCGGATCCTGCTGGGCAACTTCGAGGAGGGGCCGGACGGGCTGGCACCGCGCCTGGATCTCCGCCGCCATATGGAGATCGCCCAGGCGCTGTACGAGCTGGACCAAGCGGAGCTACTGAGCCGGGTGTCCTGCCCGGTCCTCTTCGTCATGGCGCTCAACGACGAGGGCCTGGCGGAGGCCAAGCGCGCCGCGGTCGAGAAGGCACGCTCCCGCCTCACCGCGCCGAGTGAGGCAGTCTTCGTACGCGGCATCCACGATCTCCCGGTGCAGCGGCCGCGCGAGGTGGCGGCAGCCATCTCGTCCTTCCTGGACGGGCTGCCCTAGCCGCCCCAGCCCAGCAGATCGCGGGTCTGCCGGGCCATCTCCAGATCCTCCCTGGTCTCCACCGCCAGGACGGGGCATCTCGAGCCCAGCGCCTCCACCCTGCGATCCCCGGAGAGCTCGCGGTTGCGCGCCCGTTCCAACCGAAGCCCGAGGACCCCCAGCCGCTCAGCCGCCCCTTCGCGGATTGTCGCCGACCCGAACCCGACCCCGCCCCCGAACACCACCGCGTCCAGGCCTGTGAGCGAGGCGGTCATGGCGGCGATGCCCCGGGCCAGCTGATGCAGGTAGACCTCAAGGGCCAGCTCCGCCCGGCGGTCCCCGGCCTGCGCCCTCGCCAGCACCCGGCGCATGTCCGGTGTCCCGGCCAGTCCCTTGAGGCCCGAATCGTGCTCGAGCTGTACCTCGACCTCCTGGCCGCTCAGCCCGAACCGGCGCTGCGCCCAGGTGACCAGGCCTGGGTCGATGCTGCCGGACCGGCTGGCCATCGGCAGCCCCTCGAGGGGGGTGAAGCCCATGGTGGTGTCCACCGACAGGCCCCCATCGACCGCCGCGAGGGACGCCCCGCCGCCCAGCTGGCAGGTGACCAGGCTGAGCTCCCTAAGGGGCCGGCCGAGCAGTTCGGCGGCCCGGCGAGCGAGGTACTGGTGGGCCAGCCCGTGGAAGCCGTAGCGGACCGCTCCCCGGCGGCGCCAGCTCCCGGGGACGGGATAGGTGGCCGCCGCCGCGGGGATGCTGCGATGGAAGGCGGTGTCGAAGCAGGCGACCTGAGGCACACCGGGGAGGGCCCGGAGGGCGGCGCGCGCGGCGGCCAGGGCCCGCGGCTGGTGAAGCGGGGCCAGAGGGGACAGCCGGGAAAGCTCGGAGAGAAGCCGGGGTGTGATCCGCTCCGGCCCCCGGTGGACCACGCCTCCGTGCACCACCCGGTGCGCCACTGCGTCCACCGGTCCCGCCCGGTGGAGCCGTTCCTCCAACTGGAAAGGGCCCCGCCCCCCGGGCCCAAGCGGGGAGGGGGTGCCATCCTGGTCCACCCGGCTCAGCTTCAGGCTGGTGGATCCCGAGTTCACCACCAGGATGGTGCGCTCCATCCGCCTCAGCCGGCCCAGACCCAGTCCCGGACGGTGGGGTGGTCCTCGCCGTGCTCCCTGGTGTAGGCGCGGCAGGTCAGCCGCATGTCCTCCATCTCCTGGCGCAGATGTCCGGCCCTCGCCCCCAGGTGCGGCACCCGGTCGATCACGTCCATGACCAGGTGGAAGCGGTCGAGGTCGTTGAGCATCACCATGTCGAAGGGGGTGGTGGTGGTGCCCTCCTCCTTGTATCCGCGTACGTGGATGTTGGGATGGTTGGGACGGCGGTAGGTGAGGCGGTGGATCAGCCCCGGGTAGCCGTGATAGGCGAAGACCACCGGCCTGTCCTCGGTGAAGAGGGCCCCGAACTCGGCGTCCGTCAGGCCGTGGGGGTGTTCGGAGGCCGGCTGGAGCCGCATCAGGTCCACCACGTTGACGACCCGCACCCGCAGCTCCGGCAGGTGCCGCCGCAGCAGGTCAGCGGCCGCCAGGGTCTCCAGGGTGGGCACGTCCCCGCAGCAGCCCAGGACCACGTCGGGCTCGGACCCGCCGTCGGTGCTGGCCCACTCGAAGATCCCGATCCCCCGGGTGCAGTGGAGGACCGCCTCCTCCATGGTCAGCCAGCTGGGGGCGGGCTGCTTCCCGACCACGGTGACGTTCACGTAGTGGCGGCTGCGCAGGCAGTGGTCCATCACTGAGAGCAGGCAGTTGGCGTCCGGCGGGAGGTAGACCCGGATGATCTCCGCCTTCTTGTTGACCACGTGGTCGATGAAGCCGGGATCCTGGTGGGAGAAGCCGTTGTGGTCCTGGCGCCAGACATGTGAGCTGAGGAGGTAGTTGAGAGAGGGGAGCGGCCGGCGCCAGGGGAGGTCGCGGGTCACCTTGAGCCACTTGGCGTGCTGGTTGAACATCGAGTCCACGATGTGGGTGAAGGCCTCGTAGCAGTTGAAGAGGCCGTGGCGGCCGGTGAGGACGTAACCCTCGAGCCAGCCCTGGCAGAGGTGTTCTGAGAGCACCTCCATGACCCGACCCTCCGGCGCCAGGTGGTCGTCCCCCGCCAGCAGCTCGCCCTCGAAGGCTCTGTCTGTGACCTCGAACACCGCTCCCAGCCGGTTGGAGTTGGTCTCGTCAGGGCCGAAGAGGCGGAACGAATCGGGATTGTCGGTGATCACGTCGCGCAGGAAGGCTCCCAGGACGCGCGTCGGCTCAGCGAGGTCGCTGCCCCGATGCTCCACCGCCACGGCGTACTTGCGGAAGTCCGGGAGGCGCAGCTCTCGGGGGGCGCCCCCGGCGTTGGTCACCGGATTGGCGCTCATCCGAAGGTTGCCCTCCGGGGCGAGCTGCCCTATGTCCGCGGCCAGCCGGCCATCCTCGTCGAAGAGCTCCTCGGGGCGGTAGGAGCGCATCCAGTGCTCCAGCTGGAGGCGGTGCTGGGGGTTGGTCCTGGCCTCGGGGATCGGCACCTGGTGGGCCCTGAAGGTTCCCTCCACCGGCAGGCCGTCCACCTCCTTGGGACCGGTCCAGCCCTTGGGGGAGACCAGAACCAGGGCGGGCCAGAGCGGCCGGGCCAGGTCGCCCCCTTCCCGAGCCCGTGCCTGGATCCCCCTGATCTCCCGGATGGCCTCGTCCATGGCGGCCGCCATGAGCTGGTGCATGGCCTCCGGCTCCTCACCCTCCACGAAGATGGGATGGTGCCCGCAGCCGCGAAGGAACTCGGCCAGCTCGGAGCGGGGCACCCGGGCCAGCACCGTGGGCGAGGCGATCTTGTACCCGTTGAGGTGGAGGATGGGGAGCACCGCCCCGTCCCGGCGCGGGTTGAGGAACTTGTTGGAGTGCCAGCTGGTGGCCAGGGGGCCGGTTTCCGCCTCCCCGTCCCCGACCACGCAGAGGACCACGAGGTCGGGGTTGTCGAAAGCGGCTCCGTAGGCGTGCGCCAGGGAGTAGCCGAGCTCACCTCCCTCGTGGATCGATCCCGGCGTCTCAGGGGCGACGTGGCTGGGGATGCCGCCGGGGAAGGAGAACTGGCGGAAGAGCCGGCGCAGTCCCTCCAGGTCCCGGCTCACCGAGGGGTAGACCTCGGTGTAGGTCCCCTCCAGGTAGGCGTTGGCCACGAGGGCCGGGCCCCCGTGGCCGGGCCCGGTGACGTAGATGGCCGAGACCCCCTCCCGGCGGATGACCCGGTTGGCGTGCGCGTAGATGAAGTTCAGCCCTGGGGAGGTGCCCCAGTGGCCAAGCAGGCGGGGCTTGATGTGCTCGGGAGCCAGGGGCTCGCGCAGGAGCGGGTTGTCCATGAGGTAGATCTGCCCGACTGAGAGGTAGTTGGCGGCCCGCCACCAGCGATCCAGGCTGGCCAGCTCATCAGGGGAGAGTGGCTCTCGACTTGAGAGGCGGGCGTGCTTCTTCATGGATGTCCCCCACAGGTCCGGGCCAGCAGTCCCTCCGCCCCACCAGGGTACGCCTGGGCGCTGGAGCCGCCGCCCCCTCACCTGGTCCGGTAACCTTGTTGCGTGCCCGGTTTCCCCTTCGCCGAGGTGGAGCGACTGCCCTTCACCTCGGACCCCGAGGCCGACCGGCTGCTGGTCCAGGAGCCGCTGGCACTCCTCATGGGATTCCTGCTGGACCAGCAGGTGCCCCTGCAACGCGCCTTCTCCGCTCCCAAGGAGCTGCGCGAGCGGGTCGGTTCGCTGGATCCGCAGGTCCTGCTCCAGCTGCCCCCGGGCGCCCTGGAGGAGGCGTTCCGCCGCTCCCCGGCGCTGCACCGGTTCCCCCAGATGATGGCGGCGCGGCTGGAATCGGCCCTGCACCTCCTGATGCAGGAGTACGGGGGAGATCCCACGCGGATCTGGGCGGAGGCGGCCGACGCCACCGAGCTCCGGAGGCGGTTGCTGGCCCTCCCCGGGGTCGGCCCGATGAAGGCGGAGACCCTGCAGGCACTGCTGGCGCTGCAGCTGGGGGTGAGGCCCGCCGGCTGGGAGGCGCTCCTGCCCGACCACCCGACTCTGGCCACCGTCCGCACGGAGGAGGACCTCAGGCGGTACCAGGCCTACAAGCGGGAGCGCAAGCTGGCCATGCGCTCGTGAGGGAGAGCGAGCTCCGCGAGCTGGCGGCTGCCACGGACCGGGTCTGCCTTCTGCTCTGGGTGCTGCGTTCAGCCGAGCCCGAGATCCTGGAGTTGATCGAACGGCGCCACTCCCAAGGGTACGTGCACTACCTCACCAGCCGCCTGGGACTCTTGCCGGAATCGCGGTGGGCGACGGTGGTGCGTATCGTGCCCTCGTCCCTCGTCGAGCACCTCTTCCCGCGCTGCCGGGAGCTGGGTCCGAGAGGGTACGTCCAGGAGACGCTGGAGGCGGCTTCCGCAGCCCTGAGGCGGCGGCACCCCGAGCCGCTCCCGCAGGGGATGGGCCGGTTGGCGGGTGGAGGGGTGCAGGGGGAGCTGGGGGCCGCCTTTGCCGCGCTGCCCCGTACCGGCGACCAGCAGCGGGACTTCCTGCTGGACTCCATGGCGCTGCGTGAGGAGCGCAGCCACCTGCACTTCCAGGCCGGCGAGGAAGCCGGATGGTCTGACCTGCAGCTAATGCTGGTCACCGCGGCCTGGAAGGGCAGGTCGCCGCTGAAGGTGGCGGCTCAGTTCCGCTGGCCTGATGACGCTGCCCAATCCGAGCTGGAGGGGCTGGCCGCCCGGGGGCTGATGGACCTGGACGGCGGCCTTACCACCAAGGGCCGGGAGGAGCGGGACCGGCTGGAGAGCGAGACCGACTCGCGGGTGGCGGCCGCCCTGGCCGCCCGGGGAGTCACCGATGCCTCGGCCCTGATCTCCCAGTTGGCCCCTGTGCTCCGGGAGGGCTGACCGTGAATGCGACCGGAGCGTTACCTGTCGCCCCGGCCGCCGGTTCTATCCTTGTGAATGTGGCGGCCCCCATCCGCGGGCTGGAGACGGAAGATGCGCCGGAGTAGGCTGGCCTGGGGCGGGTTGGGAGCGCTGGTGGCGGTGGCCCTGGCCGCTGACCTCTCCCTGGGATACGTCCAGAGCCGCGCCCTCTCCGGCCAGCTGAGATCGGCCAGTCTGCTGGTGAGCCGGGATGCCAGCCTCGGGCTCACCTCCCAGGACGCCAAGCAGCTGCAGCAGAGGCTCCGGGCCATCGACGTCTCCTCGTGGTGGGACCCGGCGTTCCTCGCCCAGGGGCAGTCGCAGGCGCTGGGAGAGGTGCGGGCGGAGGCCGGACACCTGTTTCGCCTTGCTCTGGAGCGCGACCGGGCCGCCGCCCGCTCCACCCTGGAGGCCTATCTGACCTACGTCTCCAGCAATTCCGCCTGGCTTTCCGACCCTCCCAGCAAGCAGCAGCTCACCGCCCAGATCGAGGCCGCCAGCACCCCCGGTGCGCTGCTGGCCCTGGAGGCTCAGCTGGACCTGAGGATGCAGCAGGCCCGGTCGGCCGTGAAGTCGGCCCAGGCCAAGGCCGCCGCCACCGTTAGCCTGGCCCAGGCCCCCGGTGGGCTGTTGCAGCAGGCCTCGGAGCTGGTGGCGATCGCCGCCGCGGACAACCTCTCCAACCTCGGGGTGCCGGCGGATGCCGCGGCGTTGAAGGCGGCGCTGGCCGCGGGGGGGACCGGGGGCAGCCAGAGCGCGGCCCTCACCTCCAGCCTCACGGCGCTCCGGGCGGAGATCGGGCTCAACGACCAGGTGGCATCCCTGAACCATTCGGTGATGGACCTGGTGGACCAGGCCGCGGCCGAGCAGACCCCGGGCTCCAGCGGGTACCTCTCGCAGTACCAGGCCGAGCAGCCGGTGTTCACCGCCGCCCAGACGGCTTCCCAGCTGGTCGCGGTGCAGACCACCCTCGACTCCCTGCAGTCGGCGACCCAGCAGAGCCTTGCCGCCAACTCCTGCGGTCACACCAGCCTGCCGGGAAAGTCGATCTACATCTCCCTTTCCCTGCAGGAGATGGTCTTCTACGACAACGGTTGCGCGGTGAACGCCACCCCGGTGACCACCGGTCGGCCCCTTCTCAGGACCCCGACCGGGACCTTCCACATCTTCGACAAGCAGTCGCCCTATGTCTTCATCTCCCCCTGGCCGCCGGGGTCCCCCTTCTGGTACCCCACGAGCCCGGTGAACTGGGTGATGGAGTTCGACCAGGGCGGCTACTACATCCACGACGCCCCCTGGGAGCCCACCGACCAGTACGGGCCGGGAAGTGAGAACGAGATCCCCGCAGCCAGCCACGGCTGCGTCCAGACCCCCGGAGCGGTGATGGCCTGGGCCTACTCCTGGACCCCCATGGGCACCCCGGTCGTGATCACCAACTGACCGCCGTGGACCCCGATCCGGAGGGGGAGGAGCCCTTCTCGCCCAGCCCAGCCCTTCTGGAGCA
>JAJYWT010000106.1 GCA_021791345.1 bacterium | reverse complement strand
CCTGGGGATGCAGGCTGATCACGCTGGACGCCACGCTGGAGTAGGAGCTGGCGTCGGCGGGGATGGTGGTGTTGGTCACCAGCTTGACCCCCAGCTTGGCCGCCGCCTTCTCGATCCCCGGGGTGTTGCCGGTGTCGGTGGAGTTGTTCTCGAAGACCACGGCGATGCGCTTGTAGCCCTTATTGTAGGCGTACTGCACCATGGCCGCCCCGTTGGCGTCGTCGGCCGGGGTCAGCCGCCAGAAGTACTTGTCGGTGGTCGTGTCGTAGTTGGTGAGTCCGTTGGTCGTCACCATGTTGATCTGAGCCCGGTTGACCAGGGGCACGGTGGTGGCGGCGGTGTTCGTCTCCAACCCAACCGCGAGGTCGAAGTTGGAGATGGTGGCGATGGCCCGGGTCACGTTGGGCACCGCGTCGGCCGGGTCACCGGTGTCGTCCACGGGGGTGCACTGGGTCTTGTGGCCCAGAATCCCGCCGGCCTGGTTGATGAGGTCGCTGGCCGCGTAGCAGGGCGCCGAGATCAGGGTGCCGAACTCAGCCGCGGGTCCGCTGAACGGGGCGATCACCCCGATGTTGATCGGCCCGGGTTTGATCGCCTTGCCGGTGGATGCGGTGGAGCCGCAACCGGCCATCACCGCCATGACCCCCACCAGGGGTAAGACCAGGGCTTTACGCATCTCGGTCCCTCCATGTCGCTGCGCCCGGACACCCGATAGGGCGCCCCAGTCCTCCGCCGGGGACACAGCCCCGCCGCTCCCGGGTGGCGCCGCCCCGAGCCTCCCGCCGGTGCCGACCCCTGCGCCTCACGGCCGCGGTCACGATGGCATCCGAGCGGAAAAGGGCACTGGTGTGGCACTCCACCCTACTTGAGTAGGCAATACCATAGACCCACCCTGGGCCGGGGTGCAAGGGGGAGGACCAGGCAACCTGGGCCGGCCCCCCTATTGCCAGGAGGCGCCCCCTCCCCTATGGTGGCGCTGACGGTGCCTGAGAGCGCCCCAAGCCGTTGCAGGGGGACCGAGGATGGAGGCCAGGGTCGGGCTTTTGGTCGGGGTCGAGAACACCTTTCCCGAGCCCTTCCTCTCGCTGGTCAACGAGCGGGGCCGGGCCCACGGGGTGGTGGCCGAGATGTGCCGGCTGGGAGGGGCCCGCGAGCTTGAGGACCGGCAGCGCTACCAGGTGATCGTCGACCGCATCTCCCACGAGGTCCCCTTCTACCGCGCCTACCTCAAGAGCGCGGCCCTGCAGGGGACCGCGGTGATCAACGACCCCTTCTGGTGGGAGGCGGATGAGAAGTTCTTCGAGTGCACCCTGGCCCGCCGCCTGGGGGTGGCGGTCCCGCGGACGGTGGTCCTGCCCAACAAGGAGTACATCCCCTACATCGAACCGGAGCGCTCCCTCCGCAATCTGGAGTATCCCCTGGACTGGGACGGGATCCTCTCCTACACGGGGTTGCCGGCGGTCCTCAAGCCCAACACCGGCGGGGGCTGGCGGGACGTCTACATGATCGACACCAAAGAGGACCTGATCTCGGCCTACGACCACACCGGGACCAAAACCATGATCCTGCAGGAGCGCATCGAGTGGCAGGACTACCTCCGCTGCATCGTGATCGGTGGCGAGGTCCTGGTGTTTCGCTATGACCCCCACCGGCCCTTCCTGGAGCGCTACGTCACCGATGACCCACCCTCCCACGCCCTCTCCGAACTGGCTGCGGAGCAGGCCCGCACCCTGACCGACGCCCTCGGCTACGACGTGGACACAGTGGAGTTCGCGGTCCGCGACGGCGTGCTGTACGCCATCGACTTCTTGAACCCCGCCCCGGACTTCGACCGCTTCTCCATCAAGGAGGCCGGCTTCCACTGGGTCCTCTCCAAGATGACCCAGCTGGTGATCGGATACGCGACCGGCGAACTGGCCCCGCCCTGGCGCGGGGCCCACCGCTGGTGGCGCTTCGTTTGAGCACCACCGCGGCACGGCGCGCCCGGCAGCTGTACGACCGTCAGCTGGAGGACCCCCAGCTGCTGGCGGACAGCCTGGGGCGGCTGCGCGAGGGCCAGTTGGAGCGTGGGCTGTACTTCGGCCCGCACCCCCTGTGCGTCTCCCTGCGCCCCGAGCTGATCACCCAGGACGAGTACCGGGCAGCGCAGCTGGCCGCCCAGGCGGTCTTTGGTGCCCTCTCCCGGCTGGAGGCAGCGCTGCTGGCCGACGAGGGACTCCGGGGGGAGCTGGACCTCCGACCCGAGGAGGAGCGGCTGGCACTGGCGGACCCCGGCTATCCCCACTCCTCGCCGAGCTCACGCCTGGACAGCTTCGCCGCCCCGGAGATCGGCTACGTCGAGTACAACGCCGAGTCCCCAGCGGGGATGGCCTACGGTGACGAGCTGAGCCGAATCTTCTGGGAGATGCCTGCCATGCTTCGCCTGCGGGAGCGGTTTAGGCTCCGCCCCCTGCGCTGTGCCGAGCGCCAGCTGGAGGTGATGCTGGCCGCTTACCGGGCCTGGGGAGGGGCGGCTCCGCCCCAGGTGGCGATCGTGGACTGGGCCGGGCTCCCCACCCTGGGGGAGTTCGAGCTCTTCCGCCAGGCATTCCTCCGCCGGGGAGTTCCGGCGATCATCTGCCAGCCGGGGGAGCTGGTCTTCTCGGGCGGTAGGCTGCACGGCCCTTCCGGCGAGGTCGTGAATCTCGTGTACCGTCGGGTCCTGGAGGCGGAGCTGCTGGCCGAGGAAGAGGCGGCCGAGGCGCTCTGCACCGCCTACCTGGCGGGCGCGGTGTGCGTGGTCAACTCCTTCCGGGCCAAGCTCCTGCACAAGAAGATGAGCCTGGCCCTGCTCTCGGACCCGCGCTGGCAGCACCTCTACACCCCGCGGCAGCGAGGGGCCATCGCCCGCCACGTGCCCTGGACCCGGAAGCTCCGTGAAGGGGCCACCGAGCGGCACGGACGCCGGGTCCCGGACCTGCTCGACCACGTGGCGACCCACCAACGGGAGATGGTCCTCAAGCCCAACGACGAGTACGGGGGCAAGGGAGTCATCCTGGGCTGGACCGTGAGCCGCCGCGAGTGGGAGCAGGCGCTCACCGTGGGACTCAGCCAGTCGTACGTGGTTCAGGAGGCGATCCCCGTTCCGCGCGATCGCTACCCGGTGGCGGTGGGGGATGCCGTGCAGGAGCTGGAGCTGGGGCGGGACATGGACCCCTACCTCTTCCAGGGGCGGGTGGGAGGCATCCTCACCCGGCTCTCCTCCTCGGCGCTCCTCAATGTGACCGCGGGGGAAGGGAGCGTGGTGCCGGCCTTCGTCGTGGAGGAGGCCGCTTGAGCGCCCGCTGGCTCACCCTGGGGGTGGAGGAGGAGTTCCAGATCGTGGACGGGGAGGGGGCGCTGCGATCCCACATTGAGACCCTCCTGGCTCAGGCCGGGCCCCACCTCGGAGACGACGTCAAGGCGGAGATGCTCCAGTCGGTGGTCGAGGTGGCGACCCCCATCTGCTCCGACATCCGCGAGGTCCACCGCGAGGTCGTGCGGCTGCGATCAGCGGTCAGCGACCTTCTGGAACCCCACGGCCTGCGCATCGTCTCGGCCGGCACTCACCCCTTCTCCCGCTGGCAGGAGCAGGAGGTAACCCGCCTGGAGCGCTACAAGGTGCTGGAGGAGGAGATGCAGGACGTGATCCGCGAACTGCTGATCTTCGGGCTCCACGTGCACGTGGCCATCCCCGACCCTGATCTGCGGATCGAGGTGGCCAATGAGGCCCGCTACTTCCTCCCCCACCTGCTCGCCATCTCCACCTCCAGCCCCTTCTGGATGGGCCGGGAGACCGGTCTCAAGAGCTACCGCTCAGTCGTCTGGTCGCGCTTCCCCAGGACCGGCATCCCGCCGGAGCTCAGCTCTCCCGACGACTTCGAGAACTATGTGGAGCTGCTGGTCCGCACCGGCTGCATCGACAACGGCAAGAAGATCTGGTGGGACCTGCGCCCCCATGTCCTCTACCCCACCCTGGAGTTCCGCGTCTGCGACGCCGCCACCCGGGTCGAGGAGGTGGTCTGCCTGGCGGGCTTGGTGCAGGCGATCTGCGCCAAGCTGGTGAAGCTGCGCCGCCAGAACCTGGGGTTCCGCAAATACCTGCCCAATCTCATCGCCGAGAACAAGTGGCGGGCCCTGCGCCATGGGCTGGATGGCCAGCTCATCGACTTCGGTCGGGCCGCCGAGGTGCCCATGCGGCAGCTGGCGGTTGAGCTCTTGGAGTTCGTTGACGACGTCCTGGACGAGCTGGGGTCGAGGTCCGAGGTGGAGTACCTGCACCAGATCTGTCGCGAGGGGACCAGCGCCGACCGCCAGCTGGGCACCTACCGGCGCACGGGGTCGCTGGCGGCGGTGGTGGAGCAGCTGGCCGTGGAGACGATGCAGGGAGTCCGCGGCCCACTTCCCGGCTGAGACGGTCAGCAGAATCGGGGCAGATGGTGGGCCAGCTGGGCCCTCCAGGAGGGCCAGTCGTGGGGCACGTCCCAGCCCCAGAGGTCGAGCTCGCTGGGTACGCCCTTCGCCTGGAGCAGCGAGGCGAAGTCTCGGGTGGACTGGAGGGCTCCGGTGGTGTCCTCGAACGCTCCCTGTCCGCACACCAGCAGCAGCCGGCAGCGCCGCCGCAACCAGTCCAGGTGGTCACCCTCGGCATGCCGCATGTAGTCCATGGGGTTGTTGAAGTAGGCGGTATCCCCGCGCTCCCAACCCCCGCCCACCACCGAGACGTCGTAGACCCCGGAGAAGCAGAGGGAGAGGGGGAAGAGGTCGGCGCGGCGGAGGCAGAAGTTGGCCGCGTGGAAGGCCCCGAAGCTGAATCCCATGAGCCCCACATCCTGCGGGCCTCCGCAATCCTGGTGGATGAAGGGGACCACCTGGTCCACCACGAAGGCCTCGAAGGCGAGGTGGGCCCGGGCCCGCTGTTCCAGCGAGAGCTCGGGGTTGCGCCAGGAGGCTCTGTCGAAGCTGTCGATGCAGTAGATCTTCGCCCGGCCCTCGTCCAGCAGCTGGCCCACCGAGTCCAGCATCCCCCGCTCCTGGAAGTCGCTGGCCGTGCCCATGTCGGTCGGGAAGACCAGGAAGGGACGGCCGTAGTGGCCATGGGCGATCACCCGACGCGCTCCCACGGGGCCCCCATCCAACCAGACCTCGTCCCTCCTCACCGATGAATCACCCGAATACCTGCTGGAGGAGGTCTCGCAGATGCGGGTCGAAGGCGTCCCGCCAGGCCACCCAGTTGTGGGCGTCGCGGAGGCGGTGGAGTTCGGATCCATACCCGAGCCTCGCCAGGGAGCTGGTGATCGCCGTGCTGGCCAGAAGGGTCTCCTCAACCAACCCGCAGGTGAGGGATGTGGGGACGGGAGCGGCGGCGGCCACCGCCTGGTGAATGCGTTCGGTGAACATGCAGATCCGCTCCACGGGTTCGAAGGGCAACTCCTGGGAGAAGTAATGGTGGTTGAAGAAGCTGCCCGACTGCAACAGCAGCCCGCCCACGGCCTCTGGCCTCTCCCACTGCAGGTGCAGGGCCGCGACCGCCCCCAGGCTGGCGCCCATCGCCGCTCGGCCGGAAGGGCCGGCGTGCACGGGGATAAGCGTCTCAAGTTGGGGGATGAGCTCCTGCCAGAGCACGGTCGTGAATTCGGCGGATGCCGAGTAGTCCTGATCCCTCCGCACCGGGTGGAGAAGGGCGGCCCGAATTGGGGGAAGCCCTCCCTGGTTCACCTCGTGATCGAGGAACTGGGTGAGTTGGGAGTAGAGGTCGTACTCCAACCCATCGAAGGCCAGCAGGAGGGGGAGGCGCCGGTCTCCGGTGACTCCGGCTGGTGACCAGATGCGGACGCGCATCGCGGCCTTCAGCCCCGGACAGGCGATCTCCAGATCGACGGATTCCCCTCGGGGGAGGGCCGCCACCCTCGACCATTCCGGGGCGCGGTACTCGGGGAACTCCAGGACGGACTTGTCTCCGAACGGGGATGGCACCCTGCTCGGATTGCCCGGGTCGCAGACCAGCTGGCGGCTGCCGTCGTGGTGGCGGAGCTCGAAGAGGTACTCCATCCGGTCCACCGGCGGACGAGGCACCGCGACCGAGAACCCCTCCCCCGTGCGAGCCAGCTCCGGGCCAGACCGCGGCCAGAACACCTCCTGGAACAGGGACACCCCGGCCAGCTCAGATCGGGGATCGGGATACCGGAAATGGACCTCGGAGCTCGAGGTCTCCGGTCCCGAGGTCGCAGCCACCGGATGACCATAGCGGGAACCAGGCCAGCGGCCGACCGGCCCTACTCGAGGTCGGCTCCGGGATTCAGCGACCGCAGGCGCCCCCGGTCCAGCCGTTCGAAGAGCTGACGGCTGGACTGCCCCAGGCCCGGCAGCGGGGTCTCGTTCACCTCATCCTCCCATCGCCTCAGGACTGACTCAGCGCCCGCACGGTGACCTGTGAATTCGGCTGGCCAGCTGTCCCCGCGCACCGTGCCCAGCCGGTCCAGCAGAACCTGCTCAGCCGGGGGGTCCGGGGGCGCGATCAGACAGCCCAGCACCTCCCCGGCGACGCGCTGGGCCGAGCCGCGTCCGGCGACGGCCGTTGGCAGCACCGCCCGCAGCGGCCGCCCACCCAGCCTGCTGAGCGAGTGGCCTACGAAGAGACGCCAGTGATCCTCCCCGACGCCCTCTCCCAGCTCCAAGAGCAGCAGCCCACCGGCCCCCACCTGGGCGGCGTACACCGCCGTCTCGCGGCCACCGCTCCCCGCCACCGGGACCACGGCGGTCACCAGCCGCTGGCCGGCCCGGTCCGGAAGCCGGACCAGCTCCGGCTGGAGCGCCAGCCAGGCGCGGTAGCGCTGGGAGAACTCTGCCAGCGACTCCCCCCAACGCTCCCGGACCCCGAGTTGCAGCCAGACGGACCGGATGGTGGCACGGGGGTCGGCCTTCAGCTCCCAGAGCGCCTCCGAGAAATCCTCTCCGCCCAGAGGGGAGGGAGGGGCGACCCTCCTGGCCGTCTCGACACGGGATAGGAGCTCCGCCTCGGGCAGAGCGGCGGCTCGAGCCGCATCCAGTCCCACGCGCCGGGCGGCGGTGAGGTAGCCGCGGATGGTGGCACGGGCCAGGCCGAGATGGGTGGCGATCCGGCGCTGGCTCCAACCCTCCTCGCTCAGCTGCAGGGTGACCCTCAGCCTCCGGGCCCGCCGAGCGCTCACCAGCGGAGAGACCCTAGGCCGGTCGCGGGGACGGAGCTGGGACTCGTGCCGCCAGCCCGAGCCGCAAGGGGGCCCGGCCAGGTGGCCGGGCCCCCAGGCTCGTCCGCCAAGGGGAGCGGGCGAGCGGGCACTTAAGGGTGGGGGAGGGAAGATCAGCTTGAGAACCGGTACATCTGCGGGTAGAGGTTGCCGAACGGGTCGAGCGGCAGCACCCCTTGGAGCGAGCTCTTGTACATCACCAGCTCGTTGTCAATCGGGACGCTGGGGGTGTACACGACGGGCAGCTGCAGTGCCAGCTGGTCCTCGTACCGGAAGAGGGCTGAGATTTCCGCCGCCTGGTTGGCGGCGGTGTGGGTAGCGGTGATGTTGGCGGTGGTCGTGGGGTTGCACCAGTCGCCGGCGTTGCTGGTGCTGCCGCAGCCGAACAGCTCGCCGCCGGTGGGCAGGTAGTCAGGGGCGTATGACCAGCCCCCGCCCCAGTTGGCCAGCTCCCAACCGGAGCAGGGATTGGCCATGGTGCAGCCGTTGAAGGCGGTGGCCAGGACCTGGCTGAAGGGGGCGCTGGAGAGGGCGAGGTCGATGCCCGCCACGCTGCGCGCCGTTGACTGCAAGGCCTCCATCTGGTTGGTGAGCACGACGACCCCGTTCTGGTACAGGAGGCTGAACTGAAGCTTCTGCCCCGAAGTGATTCCCGTCCCGCACTCCGTCGGCCCGTCGCCCGGCCGGGAGCAATAGCTGGTGCCGCCGGGGACCACGGTCCACCCGTGGTCGCGCAGCAGGCTTACCGCCCGGCTGGGGTTGTAGGGGTAGGGTGGGGTCCCGGCCTCAAGCGGGCTCTCATCCGGGTTGTGCGCGGGATAGGTGGGCACCGGGCCGTCGGTCACCGTGGCGTAGCCCAGGTAGAAGTCCTTGATGTACTGGGTCTGGTTGACCAGTGACTGGAAGGCCTGGCGGAAGTAGAGCTGGCGGAAAATCGGCCCCACCGTGGGGTTGGTGAAGTTGTACGGGAAATAGGTGAACCCAAATTCGTACCAGGGCTTGAAGGAGTAGTTGAAGCGACGCTCCAAGGAGGCCTTCTGGGAGAGGTCCTGGTTGGGGATGAAGCCCATCGTCAGGCTGCCTGATGCCAGGGCGTCGAACTCCGCGGTGTCCGAGGTGAACGGCTCCTCGACGAAGGCCGAGATGGTCGGCTTGGGCGATCCGGAGTAATCCCGGTTGGGGACGAGCTTGGCGTATCCGGCGGAGGTGAACTCCGCGATCCGGAAGGGGCCGTCCACCACCTGCCAGAGCGGGTTGCTGGAGTAGGTGCCGAGCTCCTGGGATTGCGAGTTGAGGAACTGGGCGACCCCAAGTGCTCCACCCGTGGCGGTGCCCGGGCTCTCTGGGACGTACTGGGTCGGGCTCGTACCAGACAGGGGAACCCGGGTCTCGGCGGCGGCATCGTAGTTGCCGACCGGCCCTGAGGGAGAGAGTTCATCCCAGGCGGCCTGGGGCATCGGGGTTATCTGGCTGAGCTCGTTGTACAGGAACCAGGTGGGGTTGTAGGCGGCATTGAGGTGCAGCTGCAGCGAGTAAGTGCCGGTGGAGGCGTAGCTCACCAGGTTGAAGGGGAAGCCACCGGGCACCTCGGCTCCCCATCCCGGCCCCGGGGCGCTCTGGGAGCCGATGGCGGGGGAGTTGGGGTCAGTCGCGGCGCTCAGCAGGTTCAGCCAGAAGACCACGTCGCGCGAGGTGAGCGGCTGTCCGTTGGACCACTGCCAGTGCTTGAGGGTGATGTTGACCACGGTGTCCCCAGCCGAGAACGTGGGGGCGTTGGCGATGCTGAGCGTGGGGTTGAAGGTTGGCTGGCCGTTGTTCCCGAACCAGTAGAGCGGGGGGTACATCAGGTAGGAGAACTGGCTGAGGTTGGTCACGCTGAAGTCCGCCGAGGGCTCCAGCGGGAAGATGTAGTTGGGCGGAGCGCTTGGTCCCTCGGCGAAGGTGACCACCCCCCCGGTCGTGGTGTGGTGGCTGGACACGGCTCCACCGCACCCGGCCAGCAGGAGGACCACGCCGGCGGCAACGCCGAGTGGTCGCAGGATCGTGGGCCACGTGAGTCGTCTCATCTTCCCTGGCACCTCCCAGAACTGGAGCGGCAAACGGCTCGGGCGGTTCGGCCCGTCCAGGGCGAACGCTAGAAGTGCCGTGGGGCGCGGTCATCGCCCGTTGGTCTGAAAGGCCGAGTTCCCGCCATCCCCCAATGGGCTGAATCTCGCGCGGGGCCTCAGCCGGAGACCGCCGGAGCCGGCCTTCGCAGAAGCATCCCCCGCGCTGCCAGGAGGACCATGGCACCTGAAAGCGCCTCCACCGCCGCCAGCCCCCAGGCCCAGCCGTATCCGAAGTGGCTGGCGAGTACGCCGAAGAGGAGCGGGCCGAGGACAGAGCCCACCCGCCCCCCGGTCTGGGTGATCCCCGTGGCCCGCGCGGGAGCAGCCGGATGGGCCCGTACCACGGCG
>JAJYWT010000152.1 GCA_021791345.1 bacterium | reverse complement strand
TGCAAGAGTTTGAGAACTCTCTACGTAGGTCCACCCCGCCAACGTGGCTCCCGGACCCGCGGCGTGACCTTGCCTGGGGCATGAGGGCGATGCTGGGCTCGGGGCCTTTTGACCGCCGCCCCCGTAGGCCAGCCCGATCACACCGGGGCCATTGATGAAGCAAAGGTCCGCACCGTGGAGCCCCCGCCGGTCCCGCGAGGCCGCGTTGCTCCTCCTTCTGCTGCTCCTGGCCTGGGTCACCGCGGTGGCCACTGGTTGGCAGCAGCAGTGGCCGAACGACTTCAGCGCCTTCTACTTCGCCGCCCGCGGGCTGGTGCACTTCGGCTTACCCCTCACCCGGGACCTCTACTCGCTCAGCACCCAGTACGCGCTCGAGGCGGCGGTGAAGGGCCGGGGGGGCACGCTCACCATCCCCTTCGTGAATCCACCGATCGCGGCTTGGGTCATCCTGCCCTTCAGCTACCTGCCCCTCCGGGACGCCTTCTGGTGCTGGGACGCGGTGGCCCTGGCCGGGTGCGCGGGGGGGCTCTGGTGGATCGTCCGCCAGCGCCCCGAGGTCCCTGGCATATGGCTGGTGGCGCTGGGCGCCCTGGCCGGGTACCCGACCTACATCGCCCTGGGGCAGGGGCAGTTCGACCTGCTCTGGCCGCTCGGCGCGGCCCTCGCGATGTCCGCAGCGACGGTGGCTGGGGCGCAGCGGTGGGCGCCGAGGGCAGCGACCTCCGCGCTCTTCCTGGCTCTAAAGCCCGACCTGTTCCTGGGACTTTTAGTGCCGGCCATGTCCCGATGGCGCAACCGCCGAGTCCAGGTCTTCGCTCTGGCCCTGCTGCTGCTCGGTCTCGGGACGTTCCTCGACCTCGGGATGGCCGGATTCCGCCAGGCGGTCCACCTGGAGACGTACACCCTGGCCCAGCGTTTCCCGCCCACCAACGACGTGACGGTTCTGGGGTTCTTCTGGCGGCTCTTGGGGCCGGGCTCCCTGGCGTCCACGCTAGGGCTGCTGGCGATTCCCCTTGGCCTGGCCCTCCAGTCCCTGGCGTGGGCGCACCGGCCACCCCGATCTGAGGCCGATTGGTGGTGGGCCCTCTCCTCGTCGCTCTGCCTGTCCCTCCTCATCGCACCCCATGACCTCACCCAGGGACTGCTCCTGCTCGCCCCCGCCGCGGTCTGGTCCGGCCTGGCTCTGCGCGCCCAGAGCCGCCCCCTCACCGGGCTGGCGCTCTGGATGCTGGCGCTCAACCTCGCGGCCCTCTTGGACCTGAGCCCGCACCTCGACCTTCCGATCAAGGCGACCCCGCTGGTGCTGGCGGCCGCTGCCGTAGCGGCCTGGCGGCAGATGTCCTGGGGGGCCTCGGCACCTGCCGAGTCAGCGTCGCTGGAAGGTGTGGCGCCGGCGCCTTCAGGCGGAGTTGGGGTCCACGAGCGAACCTGAGCGACCTCCGGGGACCGGGCACCTCGCGGCCGACCACCGGGCCAGGCGGTGGTCGCTTGCAACTGAGAGTCCATCCTAGGCGTCCTCTATCGTGTGGACTGGGTGATGGAGGGATCGGTTCTGGACGACCTGGGGGCCGCCCGAGCCGGTGACCGGGAGGCGGTGGCCCGGCTTCTGGAGCCACTCCTGGATCCGGCCTACCGCCTGGCGCTGGCCATCCTAAGGCGCCCGGAGGCGGCCCAAGACGCGGTCCAGGACTCCTGCCTCAACGCGCTGCGGGCCATACCTCGCTTCCGCGGCGAGCATGCGGACCTCCGCCCCTGGTTCCTAACCATCGTGCGGAACTCCAGCCGATCCCAGATGCGACTTCGCTTCTGGCGGTGGGCGGGGTTGAGCGAGGACCTAAGCTCCGGCGACGGCATCGGCCATGTGCTCCAAAGTCACGACCTCGGACATGCCCTCAGCCATCTCGGGGGCGGCCAGCGCACCGCCCTCGCCCTCTTCTTCTACCTCGACCTGCCGATGGAGGAGGTGGCCAGGGTGTTGGGAGTCTCAGAACCAGCCGCCCGATCGCGCGTCTACCGGGCGGTCGCCGCGCTGCGCTCCCGGATGGGTGAGGATGAGCCATGAGAGAGCCCCTGGAGACCCGGATCCGGAAAGCATTCCTGAACGAGTACCGGGAGCCCCCGAACGACCTAAGGTCTGCCCTGCAGCTTCGGTCTCGCCCGCGCCCCCGGCGGGTCGTCCAGCGGACCCTGGTCTTCGCGGTGGTGGCGGCCGTGGTGGTGGTGACCGTCAGCCTGCCGCGGCTGGCGGGCCAGAGTCCCGCTGCCGGCAGGGCCAGTGGCGGGTTCATCCCAGACTTCGGGTACCGGCTGGTGAGCTCCAGGTCGGGTGGGGCTGGCCGCACCTACCTCGGGACGGTTCCCGCCGGATACGAGTACGGGGTCTTCCTCAGCAACACCTGCCAGGCCAAAGTCATCCCCTTCCGGCTCCCCCGGCGCGATGGTCCGGCACGGGCTGGCTGGCTGGTCGCCGTTGTGGTGGGGAGCGCCGCCCCGGTGATGGCCGAGCCGGCCAACTCCGGGCGCCACCCCTGCCAGCCCCTGGGAGGAGGCTCGCGGATCGCCGCGACGACTTCACCCACGCCACAGCGGCTTTACGTGTCGGCGGCTCGTGGGGTGCGCTGGACGGCGAAACTAGAGGTGGCGCGCAGCCCGGGGGTGCTCCCCACCCCGCCCGTCATGCTCGGGGGTTGCCCCTCGACCTATGTGGGCTGGGGCTCCGCCTCCGGCCGGCAGGGCGGGAGCGACTTCGAGTACACCGTCTATCCGAGTGGAGAGGGCAGCGACAAGAGCACCAAGCCCTGTCAGCTGGCGGCTGAGGTTCGCCTCGGGCTGTACGCCGCGAGGACACTTCATCCGCTGGCGGTGGGCGGCAACCTCGAGCCTCATCTGCTCTCCGGCAAACTCAGCCCCACCAACCAGACGCCTGAACTCACCTGGCGCTGGACCAACTGGTGCGGGTCCCGGTCGGCGGTGCAGGTCGTGCTTCAGCTCACCTCCGGGGCGCTCCTGCTAGACACCAATGCCCCCGTCCAGCTTCCCGCCTGCAGGGATCGGCATGCCCGGTCGGTGCTCACCGTGCGCTCCTCCGGGTAGCGCCGGTGGCCCCCGGTGGTACCGTGCCCCCGTGGAGGCGACCTGCCCTTGAGTGCGCAGCCGCAGGGGGATCCTGTCCCGCACCTGCCCGACCGGCTGGTGGCCGCGCTGGCCGCGATCTGCGCTCTCACCCTCCTGGTCCTGGCGGCAATGGCAACCCACGCCACCTTCTCCCGTCCCCTGCTGGCCGCTCACCCCGCCCGGGCCTCGGGCGTGGAGACCGCGGCCGTGGGGGCGGTGGGAGTCGTGGTCCTCACCGTGTTCTTTGCTGCCATCGACCTTGCCATAGTCCTGACCGTGTTCCTCATACCGTGGCGCCGCTTTCGGGAGGTCGGGCGGCCCGGGGCGCCGGTGGCCAAGCTCAGCCGGGGGATGAAGGCGCGGCTGGTGCTGCTGGCCGCCTCCCTGGTTCTGGCGCAGTGGCTGGTGCTCGCCCTCACCCTGCAGCGGCGGGCCACTCCGAGAGTGGGAGTCACGGGCGGCGGGCCTACGGCCCAGAAGCTACCCGGCTCCCACCCCGGAGGCACGGTACCGGTGGCGGACACCCTCCTCCTGGGGGCGCTGATCGGGCTGATCTTGGGCCTGGTGGTGATCGCCCTGGTGGTCCGGCAGAGGCGGCGGAGCAGTGGCTGGAAGGCCCGCGACGCCGGCATCGCCCTGGCGGCCGACCTGCCCGAGGAGCTGGCGGGAGACCTGGACGCGGGGCTTGAGGAGCTGGAATCCACCTCGGATCCGCGGCGGGCGGTGCTCCTGTCGTACGCCCGTATGGAGAGAACGCTGGCGCAGCGCGGGCTGCCTCGACAGCAGTTCGAGACCCACCTGGAGTACCTGGAACGGGCCTTACGCGGCCTGCGGGCCAGCCCCCGCTCCCTGCGCCGGCTCACCGACCTCTTCGAGCTGGCGCGGTACTCCCAGCACGAGGTCCGCTCCACGGACCGCAGCGACGCGGAGACGGCTCTGGCCCAACTGCGAGACGAGCTCCGCTCGGCCCCGGGGTGGGGACAGGGCCCCCGTATACTCCCGCCATGATGGGCGGCGGGACTCGCCGGCGATGAGGGCGGCCTGGGCCTGGGCGGTGGTGCTGGCGGTGGCGGCCACCGGCCTCGCCGCGGCGCTGGCCATCGGGCCAGCCCATTTTGGAGACCTGGCCTGGCGCTGGCTGCTGGTCTTCCTGGGTGGCCTCGGAGCGATCCTTTTGGTGGCCTGGCTGGCCGGCCTCGCCAGGTCGCCGGCTCCGATTCGGCCAAGGCGCAGGCGGGCCCCCGCGGCTCTCCCGGCGAACCTGCTCACGGTCCAGGATGCGGTCCGGTCCGGAGCCTCGAGCCGGGCCGACTTCGAGCGGGTGCTGCGGCCGCTGCTGTTCGAGATCGCTGAGGACCGCCTCCTGGCCCTGGGCATTAGCCCCGAGCGCCAGCTGGAGGCCGCGAGGGCCCGGGGCGGGCAGCTGGTCGCCGACCTGCTCCTCAGCCCCCGGCAGACGGTGTACGGGACACGGCAGCCCGGCCCCGGGCGGGCTGTTCTGGAGAGACTTTTGACCGACCTTGAGGGGCTGCACCGGTGAGCGGGCTGGACGAGCTGCGCCGGCGCTCCGAGGCCGTGCTGGACCAGGTGGAGCGGGCGGTGGTGGGGAAGCGCGCCGTCCTGGAGCTGGTGATGCTGGGGATCCTCGCGGACGGCCATGTCCTCCTGGAGGACTTCCCCGGGCTGGCCAAGACCCTCATCGCCCGCTCCTTCGCCCGCGCCTGCGAGCTCAGCTTCTCCAGGATCCAGTTCACCCCCGACCTGATGCCCTCGGACATCACCGGATCCTCGATCTTCAACCAGCGCAGCGGGGAGTTCGAGATCCGGCCCGGGCCGATCTTCGCCAACCTGATCCTCGGCGACGAGATCAATCGCTCCACCCCCAAGACCCAGGCCGCCCTCCTGGAGGCGATGCAGGAACGCCAGGTGACCATCGAGGGGGACACCCGGCCGCTGCCCCACCCCTTCCTGGTGCTGGCCACCCAGAACCCCATCGAGTACGAGGGAACCTACCCACTTCCCGAGGCCCAGCTGGACCGGTTTCTGATGCGCATCTCGGTAGGCTACCCGGACCGCGACGCCGAGCAGCTGATGCTGTCGCAGCGGCGCCGGCGCCACCACGATGAGGCTGAGGTGGAGGTGGCGGTGGACCGGGAGGGGCTGCTGGCCATGCAGGCGGAGCTGGAGCAGGTGCACGTGGAGTCGGACCTCGAGTTCTACATGGTCGATCTGGTGAACGCCACCCGGCAGCACCCCGGAGTCCAGGTGGGGGCGAGCCCCCGGGGGTCCCTCGCCCTCTTCAAACTCTCCAGGGCCAGGGCGGCCCTCTCGGGACGGGACTACGTGACCCCGGACGACGTCAAGGCGGTGGCCGCCCCGGCCCTCAGCCACCGGCTGATGCTCCGCCCGGACCTCTGGGTTCAGCGGGTCCGCCCGGAGGATGTCGTCGAGGAGTGCCTCCGCCAGGTGCCCACCCCGGCCACCATCCGCCCCCGCTTCACCGCCGCACCAGGTTAGTGGTCCCCCGGGCGCACCCCCGGCTTTTGGGGTACGGCGCCGCCAGCGCCGCCCTGGTGCTGATGGGGGTCGCCCTGGCCAGCCCGGCGGTGGTGGCGCTGGCAGCTCCCTTTGCTGTCTGGCTGGCGGTTGGGGCGGCCCTGGTCCGGCGGCCCCGCCTTTTCGCGGATGTCGACCTGGACCGCTCCCGCTCCGCCGAGGCCCAGGAGGTGTCGTGCCGGGTCCAG
Organism: bacterium; assembly: GCA_021791345.1. Next base: position 3,882 of record JAJYWT010000152.1, on the reverse strand, counting down.
TTCAATGACGCGGACGCACCCTGGCTGGAGCTGGAGCTGCCCGTCCCCGCGGGGATCACCGTGTCCACGGGACCCCTTCGCCTGCGGGTCCGGGGCGACCGGCAGTCCGAGCTGCGCCTCCGCTGTGGGCGCTGGGGCGCGTACCGCCTGGGGCCGGTCCGGGCCCGGGCGCAGGACGCCCTGGGGCTCTTCACCTACGAGGCCTCCCTCGGCCAGCCGCTCCCGCTCCGGGTCTACCCCGCCTGGTCCAGGCTCCGCCAGCTGGTCCCGCCCCGCCGCACCCAGGTCTTCTTCGGCAACCGGATAGCCCGGCAGTCCGGGGAGGGAATCGAGTTCTCCGAGGTCCGCCAGTTCCTCCCCGGCGACCTGGTGCGCCGGATCAACTGGCGGGTCACCGCCCGGACCGGGGTCCCGCACGTCAACCGGCTGCACCTGGAACGCAACTCGGACGTGATCCTTTTCGTGGACAGCTTCACCGAGGTGGGGGAGGGCCGCGACACCGTCCTCAGCCTGGCGGTCCGGGCAGGCTCTGCTCTTGCCGAGGGCCATCTCCGCCACCGCGACCGAGTGGGCGTCGTGGGCTTCGGCGGGCTGGTTCGCTGGCTGGACCCCGGCCTGGGGCCGCGGCACCTGTACCGGGTGGTGGAGGCGCTCCTGGACACCGATGTGGTCACCTCATACGCCTGGCGGGACCTGGATGTGCTCCCTCCTCGGGTCCTGCCCCCGGCAGCCATGGTGGTGGCGCTCACCCCACTACTGGACCCCCGCAGCCTGGGAGCGCTCGCCGACCTCCACCACCGGGGCTTCGACCTCCTGGTGCTGGAGATCGCCCCAGAGAGGTTGGTGGGGGCCCCGCTGCGCCACGCCGACCCCCTGGCCCTTCGAGTCTGGCGGGCCCAGCGGGAGGCGCGGCGGCACCGGCTGCAGCGCCAGGGGGTGTCCGTGGTGGAGTGGCCGCCCGACCGTCCCCTGGAGGTGGTGCTGGCAGCGGCCAGGGAGTACCGGCGATCCGCCCGGCCCGTGCTGCGCTGATCGCCGCGGCCGCCGCCGCCGCCCTGGGTGCGCCATCGCTCTGGTATGTGGCGGCCCGAGGTGGGGGCTTGCCGCTGGCCTGGCTGCTGCCGATATCCGCCGTTGGCATCCTGGCGCTGCTGGCTGGTGGCCTGGGCCGCGCCCCTGGGCTGGTCGCCTGCGCCCCCGTCCTCCTAGGCGGGCCGGTGGCGCTCACCCTCTGGGATGAGGGACCGGCGCTGGCGGCCGTCCCTCTGGGACTCTCCATCCTGCTGGCCACCGAGCTGGCGTTTCTGGCCGCCGACCTCGCCCGCAGGGGGAAGTGGGAGCTATCCGCGGTGGGGTTGAGGGCTCTACGCACGGGCGGGATGGCGCTGGCCGGCGCCGCGGCGGCGGCGGTGGTCCTGGGGACGTCGGGGGTGCCGACCTCCGGAGGCCTGGACCTCACCCTTCTCGGTGTGGGCTCAGCGCTGCTCCTGGTCCTGGGCGTGGGCCTGCTGGCGCGTGGCCGCCTCCGCGCCTGACGCCTCAGCCCCGGGGGCGGCGGCGGCGCACCGGCGCCAGGGCTTCCAGGCCGGGAAGAGCTGACTCGTCTCCCACCAGGACGGTGGTCATCCTGGTGGGGGCCAGATACCGGCGGGCTGCCACCATCACATCGTCCGCCGAGCACCGCTCCAGCTCCGTCTGGTACCGCTCCAGGTACCGGTGATCGAGGCCGAGGCCCCTGACCTGGGCCAGCCCGGAGGCCAGCCCGGCCTGGGTCTGGAGGGTCACCAGCCGGGCGCCTTCCAGGTAGCTCCTGGTGGTGGCCAGCTCGTCCTCGGGCACTGGTACCGTGGCGAGACGGGCCAGCTCGTGCCAAAGCTCGGCTAGGGCGGCGGAGGTCACCTCGGTGCGGACCTCCATGGATGCGCTCGCCAGCCCGTCCCGGCCGTGGGCCTCCACCCGGGCGTGGGGGCTGTAGGTGTACCCCTTGTCCTCCCGCAGGTTGGCCATCATCCGGGAGGTGAATCCGCCACCCAGGACCGCGGTGGCCAGGCTGAAGGCGATGTGGCCGGGCTCACCCAGGGTAGGCCCGCTGGCGGCGGCGACCACCACGGTCTGCACCGAACCGGGGCGCTCCAGGTAGAGGATGTCCGAGTGCGTCCTGGCGTGCACCCGCGGCGCCTTCCAGCCCCGTCGCGGCCCTTCCCAGCCAGAGAAGGCGGAGCGCAGCCGCCGCATGGTCGCGCGGGGATCGACGTCCCCGACCACGGTGATCTGAGCCATAGCTGGGGAGAAGGTTCTTCGGTGGAGTTCTTGCACAGCTCGCCGTCCGGTCCGCGCCACCTCCCCCTCGGTGGGCTCCCGGCGGCCGTATGGGTGCCGCCCGTAGACCAGCTCGCCCAGCGCCTCGTGAGCCGGGAAGTGGGGGGTGGCGCGGGCGCTGCGGAGCCCCTCCACCAGCTTGGCCTTCTCGATCGCCAGGTCGTCGCGCGGGAAGTCCGGCGCCTCCACCAGTGAAGCCACCAGGTGGTAGAGCTCGGACTCAGCCTCGGAGAGCGCCGCGGCGGAGATCGTCAGGCGATCGAGGTCCTGGTGGACCTGGAGGGCCCCGCCGAGGTCCTGCAGCCTTTCCGCCAGCTGCTCCTGGTCGAGCTCTCGGGTTCCCAGGGGGATGCCCATGCGCAGGAGCTCCGCCGCTGCGGCGCTGTCACCGGCGGCGGCGCCGGCAGGCACCGAGACGCGGAGCTCGACCCTGGGCACCGTCGGCCGGGGAACCACCATCACCTCGGGACCGTTGGCCAGCTCCGACCGGTGCACCCGTCCCAGGTGCAGGTTGGGCACGGCCCCGGGCTGGGGGACCTCCTCGCTGGGCACGCCGCCGGTCATCGTCCTTCTCCCCCGGCACCAGGCAACCAGTGCAGGACCGTGGAGCGCTCCGGGCGGAGCCAGCGGCCGGCCGCCTCCGCCACCTGAGCCGGGGTCACCTCGGCGAAGCGCTGGGGAAGCTGGTCGACCAGCTCAGCCTGGCGGTGGACGGCCGCCATGACCCCCAGCGTGGTCAGCCGGCCCAGCCGACTGTCCGTGGTGGCGTGGTGACGCGCCAGCTCGCGCCGGAGTGCCCGGCGCAGCTCGTCCTCGGTTGGCCCCTCGGCGGCGAGGCGGTCCAGCTCCTGATCCAGGGCCAGAACCGCCTCCTCGGTGGGCACCCCCTCCCTGGGGGTGGCCTCGATGGTGAACAGGGCGGGACCGCGGAATTCGAAGGAGTCGCCGATGGGGTAGAGCGGCCCACCCGCCACATGGAGCAGCAGCTCTCTCTCACGGACCAGGGTGCGCTGCAGCCAGGAAGCCCGGCCGTCCGTGAGGATCCGCGCCGCCAGTGCCAGGGGCAAATGGTCTTCTGACCCGAAGGGAGCGGTGGGATAGCCCACGGCCACCTGAGCTGTGGGGGCAAGGGGATCCAGGTGCCGGTGCTCGCGGCGGCGGCCCGGCAGCGGCTCCCCCAGGTCTGGCTGAGGGGGATCGGGGCGAGCCGCCACGCTGCCGAAATGGCGCTCCACCAGCCCGACGGCCGTGCCTGGGTCGAAATCACCCACCAACACCAGGGAGGCGTTGCCGGGCCCGTACCAGCTCCGGTAGAACTCCACGGCGTCCTCGACCGAGGCCGCCTCCAGGTCCGCAAATTCCCCATAGAAGTTGTGGTTGTTGGGAAAGCGGGAGAAGGCGTGCTGGGCCAGCCAGAGCCAGGAGAACCCCCCGTAGGGCTGGTTCAGCACGTTGACCCGGACCTCCTCCTCGACCACCTGGAGCTGGTTGCGAAGGGTTCCGGCGTTGATGTCCAGCTGGCCCATCCGGTCCGCCTCCAGGAAGAGGGCCATCTCCAGGGCG
>JAJYWT010000224.1 GCA_021791345.1 bacterium | reverse complement strand
GGCGCGTCGGGCCCCCGGCTCCTCCAACAGCCCCTGTCGCGCCTCGTCCATTGGTACGCACCTGAACTGAGGTGGTGCGCCCAGAGGGATTTGAACCCCCGCAAACCCAGATCCGTAGTCTGGTGCTACCAGCAAGAGTGGCTACGCGATCTCAGTAGCCGCGCCTGATATGTGACTGGTGCTCCTCAACAGCGCTTGACACTGTTAGCGTGTTTCAGCGCGATAGGGCAACAGATCCGGCCAAAACACGCGTTGAGGGTATCCAGCTAGCCGGAGTCCGCACCATATGTTGTGGTACCAGTGGGCGCAAAGACTTCAAATCCGGGGGTCCTCCAGCGTCTGGTCCGGCTAGATGGATATGCCTAACCGGGATACTCGGCGGCTCCCGGCCGTCAGGGCGACGGACAGCGCCCATCCGAGCGGGAGTCTGGTTCATGTGCCCGGCACCGAATCCGCGTCGGGGACGCTCGCGAAGGCGCGGACCGGGAAGGTGGCCAGTCCGCGAACGGCCGGGGGCAGAGCGGTGAAGCGTGCGCCAGTGTGTGGGAGCCCTTCCAGACCCCTGAGGTGCTCGACGATGGGGACGCCCGCGGCCAGCAGGATGGTGTGGGCAGGTCGGTGGCCGGTGGTGGTGTCGTCGATATTGACCGAGTCGATTCCGACCAGGGCCACCCCACGCTCGACCAGGGCGCGGGCGCCGGCTTCGGTCAGATGGGGGTGGACGGGGTCGCCGTAGCGGTGAGTGCCCCAGTGCTGGCTCCAGCCGGTCCGCAGCAACACGGCCGACCTCTCGATAGCGGCGTCGGAGAACGCGCTGGGCCCGATTGCCGCGTCGCCGTCGATGACAACGGCTGGTAGCAGAACGCACCGTTCGAGTGGAAGCCCGACAAGGTCATAGCCGTCGCGAAAGCGATGGGCGGGGGTATCGAGGTAGGTGCCGGTGTTGGCGACCATGCTCAGCCGGCCGATCGAGAACTCAGTGCCCGGGGCGTAGTGGGCTGCCGAGGCGTCGAAGCTGAGGTGCTCGCCGATTTCGGGTCCGGGGAGGCCCGGGTAGGTGATCATCTGATGCTCGATGACGTGGCTCAGGTCCAAGAGTCGCATGAGCCGAGTATCGCAGCCCGGATCGCACCGGGGTGCCGCACGCATCAGCGCCCGTGGCGACCGGCCCGCCACCAGTCCCAGAACTCGTCGCGAGAGACGCCGAGATCGTGGAGCAGCCTGACCAGGGCCTGTGGCCAGAAGGCGTGCCCCGGGTGACAGTGGGCCCGGCATGGCTGGCCGCCGCGATTGAGCGCCTGAAGTTGCGGCGATCCGTCACCCCGAAGATCGGTCCCGAAGTACCGGAGCAAATTGACCAGCTCGCGGTACTTGAGTTCGGGAAGCGACGCGGACCGGGGGGTCAGAGCGTGACCAGTTCGAGATGCCGGGACGCATCGCTTCGCAGCTCGTCGAGCGCCTCTGGGTAGGCTTGTACGAGATCACGAAGATTCGCGAGGGCTTCTTCCTGAGTCGCCCCTTGCGCGACAGCGCGCACTTCCGCCGCGTGGGCCACCCATCCGCGCCCCGGCTCTTCGATCAGGGTGACGGCGATCGTTACGGGCTTTCCGAGCATAGTCAGTCCTCCTTTGGTAGGGCCGCTATGGTCCACCACGGAGTTTACCCACCGACGACAGCATCCCGAACCACCAGACTGGGCGGATGTCCAACGTCTCGGCAGAGCACCTCCACCCGGTCAGGTTCGGATAGTCGGCAGCTTCGGCGTTGGGACCCGCGGCGGTGCTGGGCGTGTCGCCAGGTATACCCCGGTGAGGAGCTGCCCGAATCCAGACTGGCAGGCCGTGATGATGGCGCTGCCGAAGAACCATGCACCCAACTGGCCTCAGTCCAGGGCCCGCACGGGGTCCCCGACGTGGAAGTCCCCATCCTCCAGGATGTCGGCACGCAGGCCACCCCGATGGACCAGGGCACGCAAGACCGGCCGGTCGGAGTACGACTGCACCACCCGGCAGGGCTCGCAGAGCCTCATGCCACGGCAGACCACCTTGCCCACGCTGAAGCGCCGCCCGACCAAGTCGTTCAGAGCTATCCCGCACGTGGTGAGGTTGCGGCGGTGCTCATCGGCGGTCAGGGGTGGTGAGAAAGAATGGCAAACCTCAGCCTCGATGAGGGTCAGGGCACTGCCAGGCAGACGAGACGGAAAGGTGCCGGTGCCGACGGCATGACGGTCACCCTCGAGTCCCAGCCCGGCAATCGCACGCACGCGGTCCAGAGCGATCGTGGGAGTTCCCGCCGACTCGGCGACGTGGATCTCCTCCAGCAGGCCGGGGCTAACGACGGCCGTTGAGCGCGGGGGCATGGCAGTGGCAATGTCGGCGGCGGCAATGATGTACCCCGCCTCAATCGGCGGCGTGCTCTGACCCGCCAGCTCGGCTGGATCCCACACCACCGCGGAGGGAACCCCGAACATCACGACGAAGCGGGGCGGGCCAAGGGGTGAGGGGGCAACCCGGGCTATCCAGGGCCCGGCCCATGAGAACCGGTCGGGAGCTTCGATCGGTGCCAGACCGAGGCCAAGTCCTCCCAGCCAGCGAGACAGGGCCCACCCCGAGACCCCATCTCCCGCCGCAATTTCCGGCACGGCAGTGAGGGGGAGCTCTAGGATCGTGGCCAGGCAGGCGCGCAGCGAGGCCGACTCCAACCCGTGCTGCCGAGGCTCGACACTCACTTCACGCATATGGCGTCACTTTAGACTCGGCCGGCGCTGGAGGTGGCGGTAGACGGTGGGGCGCCAGACGCCGAACTCCGCGTCGATCTCGGCCACGGTGTGGGTGCGGCGGCCGTCGGGACCTGTCTGGTCGTACATCTCCTGGGTGACCCTGGCCTGGCGGAGACTGAGCTTGGGCCGCTGCCCTCCGGTGCGGCCACGCGCTCTGGCGGCGGCCAGGCCGTCGCGGGTGCGCTCGGCCATCAATGCGTGCTCGAACTCGGCGATGGCGCCGAGGATCTGGAAGAACATCCGGCCCAGCGGGGTGCAGGTGTCGATCCCCTGGTCGAGCACCACCAGGTCGACGCCCCGGGCCGGCAAGTCGTTGGACAGGACAATCAGGTGCTCGAGGGACCGTCCCAGCCGGTCGAGCTTGGTGACGACCAGCTGGTCGCCTTCCCGGGCGACCAGGAGTGCCTTGTCCAGCTCGGGGCGGCGGGCCGGCTTCTCGCTGGCCCTGTCGACGAGGACCCGGTCGCAGCCGGCGGCCTGGAGCGCGTCGCGCTGAGCGTCGGGGTTCTGGTCGGTGGTGGACACCCGCCTGTAGCCGATGCGCATAGTTCAATCGCAGTGCAAACGGGGTAGGGCGTTACATAGATGCGTACACCGCCTGCGTTGCAGGTGCGCTCGAGGGAGACGCCTTGCGAGTTGAGCGTGTCCGCGAACGATCGTTTCCGAGACAGACCGCTCCATGTGTCACGACGCCATCTTCTGGTCCTACCAAGATCTCCTGGGGTCCGTTGACAGATGAACGGATATTGAGAACGCAACCGCTGAACGCCGCTGCTCCTGTGGGCATCAGCAGCTTGACACGATAGACCACCATCTATTATTCTCGATAGTCGATGGTAACGGCAGCGACGTTGGATCGGACGGCGGCCGCGCAGTACGCAAGTTGGTTCCGGGCGCTATCGGATCCCACCCGGGTGCAGATGATCCATCTCCTCGCTCGCTCGGGCGCGCCCATGACTATTGGGGAGGTCACCGAGGCGCTCGGGATCGGGCAGTCGACGGCATCCCACCATGTGAAGGCCCTGGCAAGGGTGGGATTCGTCACGGTGCACAAGGACGGGACCACGAGCCGGGTGGCGGTCAACGAGGCCTGCGTCGAGTGCTTCCCCTCTGCAGCCGATTTGGTGATGGGGATTGCGGCCCCGAGGCTGCAACCGGCTTCGCTTCCAGGTCGGGGCAGATAGCTGTGCAGACCTCTCCAAAGGATGGCCCCATGGCGAGCGACGGAGATCAGTCTGACTCGTACGTCATCGGTCGAATGCAAGATGCGTCGATCGTGAACCAAGTGCGCGCACACTACGCGTCGGCAGCTCGTTCCGTAGGGCAATCGTTGGCCGGCTCGGCCGCTCCTTGCAACTGTGAGGACGGCTTTGGGACCACCCAGTACTCGGCGTCGGAGCTGGAATCGCTTCCAGCGGCGTCACAGCTGGCCAGCCTCGGCTGCGGTAATCCGGTGGCCGTCGCCGACATCAGCCCGGGAGAGGTCGTACTCGACTTGGGGTCAGGAGGTGGCGCAGACCTCGTGCTCTCTGCACGGCGGGTTGGCCCCGCGGGAAAGGTCTATGGGCTCGACATGACCGACGAGATGCTCACCCTCGCTCGCGCGGCACTCGCCGAGGCGGGGATTGGGAACGCCGAGTTGCTGCGCGGGAGGATCGAAGACGTCCCGCTGCCATCAGGGACCGTCGACGTGGTGATCTCCAACTGTGTCATCAACCTCTCGGTGGACAAGCCCACGGTCATGGGCGAGATGGCTCGGGTGCTTCGACCTGGGGGCAGGATCGGGATCGCTGACGTTGTTGTCGAGGATGGTCTCGGCGCTGGCGAACGTGCTCGCCGCGGCAGCTATGTCGGCTGTATAGCTGGAGCCCTCTCGGTCAGCGAGTATGAGCAGCTCCTTGCCGATGCGGGGTTCACCGAGATCTCGGTGAGCTTCACTCACACGGTCGCAGATCAGGTGCATGGGGCCATCGTGCGTGTGATCAAGCCCACGGTCGACTCGAGGGTTCAATTCACCGCACACGGCGATCGGGATCGCTCTCGGTCGTCCCTCGCGGCCCCCAGCGGGGCTCCGGCTATCTCCGTCGAGGCGATGCGACCTGAGGACTGGGGAGCTGTCACGGCCATCTTCGCTGAGGGGATCGCGACAGGTGCCGCCACCTTCGAGACGGAGATTCCTGCCTGGGTCAACTGGGACGGTGCACACCTGGTTGGACACCGGCTTGTCGCCAGACGCGAAGCTCAGGTCATCGGCTGGGCTGCCCTGGCGCCCGTAAGTTCGCGCTGTGTGTACGCTGGTGTGGCGGAGGTCAGCGTCTACGTAGCGGCCGGGGCCCGTGGGGTTGGTGTGGGGCGACGGCTACTCGATGCGCTGCTCAAGGACGCTGAGCGGGCGGGAATCTGGACGGTACAGGCCGGTATCTTCCCTGAGAACGCTCCTAGCCTCGCCCTCCACCGGTCCTGCGGCTTTCGGGTTGTCGGGGTGCGGGAGCGAGTCGGGCGTCTGAACGGCGTCTGGCGCGATGTAGTGTTCTTGGAGCGCCGAAGTAAGCTGGTCGGCACCTGATCAGTCCGCCAGTCGCCCACTCTTAGTGGCCCTTGAACGGAGAAGCACAGGCGTGGCCGACGATCGACACGGGGCAACTCGCAGCAATCTTGGGAAAGTAGCGTAAACCACCGTCTACGCGAACTTTCCGAGCCGGGTGGATCTGATGGGGATTAGGCGGGCGTCTTGCGATTCCGCGTACCGGCCCGGTTCAGCCTGCCGGGATCTCCCGGACGATGTGGGTTTCTGTGTCAACGACCATGGGCAGCGCCACGATCTCGTCGATGACCCGGTCCATGGCGACGAGGTCAGCACCCTGGACGATCACCACCACGGGGGGCCCCCCGAAGAGGGCATCGGCACGGACGACGCCATCCAGCTTCCGGATGGCCCGACATACCTCACGTGGGCCGGGGTTGGTGGTGGAGACAAACACGAAGGCCTGCACTTCCCGGAGATGATACACGCCGTTCGGTCAGCCAGCTTCTTCATGTCCAGGATGCGGTTTCGTCTCCTGGGCCCGCTAACCAGTGCTGGTCGGGCAGCGGGGATCCAGGAGCGCCGGCAGCCGGGTGTGGGAGTTGAGCCTCGCGTCCTGCCACGGCCGGTGAGAGACTTGCCGGGTGGTGAACTCTGTCGCGGTACTGTCCGACATCCACGGCGTGCTGCCGGTCCTTGATGCCGTGCTGGCTAAGCCGGAGGTGGCGGACGCTGACTTGGTTGTGGTGACCGGAGATCATGCGTCTGGGCCCCAGCCGACGGCCGTCCTGGAACGGCTGATGGCACTCGGCGACCGTGTGGTGCTTGTGCGGGGCAATGCGGACCGGGAGCTTGTCGCCTTGGCTCGCGGCCAGGCGATCGAGATCCCGGACGAGGTGACTCCGTGGGCAGCTGCCCAGCTGTCACCGGAGCACGTCGAGCTCCTTGCCTCGTTGCCCCACCCAGTCACTCTCGAGGTGAAAGGCTTCGGCCCGATCGTCTTCTGCCACGGCACGCCTCGCCACGACGAGGAGGTTGTCGTCGTCGACACCGGTCTTGATAGATGGGCTGAGGTCTTCGCCGACCTGCATGACGAGGTCGCCACGGCGGTGTGTGGGCACACGCACATGCCCTTCATCCGGCTCGTCGACCGACGTCTCGTCATCAACCCGGGCAGCATCGGCATGCCGTACGGCCGCCCCGGAGGGCATTTGGCCATGCTCCGTGCGGGCGCGGTCACCCTGCATCGGACCCCCATTGACGTTGAGGCCACGTGCGCCCGAGTCGTCGCCGAGTCGACCTACCCGGACAGACAGGAGTGGGCTGACTACTTCGTCCGGGCAACTGCCAGTGACACCGAAGCCTTAACCACTTTTGCAGCCCGCGAGGGGCAGCACGTTCAGTGACGGTCGGCGGGCATCTGGACTGCGTCGGGCGGAGCATCAGGTTCTCTATCGCTTATCGAGCTTTCAGCCGACTACGGCAGCGGATCCATAGGCGGACACAAAGCCCTGCCGCCAGCTGGGGTAGCGCAGGGTCCAGCCGAGCTCACGCTTGGCCTTGGCGTTGGAGGCGCCGCGGGCCTGCGTTCCGATGATCGCCGCGCCTTCGCCCGCGATGAGCCTGGCAAGCCACGAGGGGAGATGGCGAGGCGGCTTGGCACCCAGCACGGTTGCCAGCACGGGCAGCCATTCGCGAAGTGGGGCGGGATCGTCGTCGACGACGTTGTAGATGCCGGCTGAGCCAAGTTCCAGCGCAAGGACTGTGGCTGTGGCGGCATCGTCGAGGTGAATGTATGAGGTGACGCCTTCTCCGTTGCCGATGATCGGGAGTAGCCGTTTGCGTACCGGCCCGAGCAGGGCGTCGTCGGCATTGCCGTAGAAGCCGCCGTACCGCAGCGCGATCCCACCGGCCTCGGGAATCACCTTGTCGAGGTAAGCCATCGCGGCGAACGTCCGTTCCGAGCCCGATGCGGGATTGGGATCGAGTTGGTCGTCCTCGGTCTTGACCATCCCGCCGTCCCGGGCATAGCGGTAGGGGGCGAAGCTCTGGGCGACGATCCTGTGCACGCCTGCCTCGCGCGCCACAGCGAGGAGGGCATCGGTGCCCTCGGTCCGAAGCCGGTTGGTCCGGGCGAAGGTCTTGTCGAGTTTCCTGGAAAAGCCGCCACCAGCGAGCGCGGTCGCCTCGTGGATGATCGCCTCGGGCGTGGCCTCGAGCACGGCCTTGCGGACCGCTGAGGCATCCAGCAAGTCGAGGGCGATCGCCTCCGCTCCGAGTGCCCGGAGGCGCTCCGCCTTTTCGGGCGATGATCTGTAGGTGCCGATCACCTCATGGCCCCGGGCGATCAACTGGGGTACGAGCCGGGTGCCTATCGCACCGCTCGCCCCTGCAACGAAGACTCGCATGGTGGGCTCCTTTCGATACCGCCTGTCACATTCCTGGCATGTGGGGGGTCACCTGAATGACACTTGGGAACAGGAGGATGTGACCGGTGGATGAGACAGCGTGGCTGGCGGACCGCTTTGAGGAACATCGGGCCCAGCTGCTGCGGGTGGCCTACCGGATGCTGGGTTCGCTGGCAGAGGCCGACGACGCGGTTCAAGACTCCTGGATTCGGGTCAGCAGGTCAGGAGCTCGTGAGGTGGAGAACCTCAGTGGGTGGCTGACGACCATCGTCGCCCACGTGTGCCTGAACAAGCTGCGTTCGCGCACCGTTCGACGCGAGGACTTCTTCGGCGTGCATCTCCCGGACCCCGTCATCAGCCCCGACGGGGAGCTCCAGCCGGAGGAGGAGGTGCTGTTGGCCGACTCTGTCGGCCTAGCACTCCTCATCGTGCTCGACACCCTTTCCCCGGCCGAGCGCCTGGCTTTCGTCCTCCACGACATGTTCGACTTGCCCTTTGAGGAGATCGCCCCCATGGTTGGGCGGACCCCTTCGGCAGCGAGGCAACTGGCCAGCCGGGCAAGGCGTCGCGTGAAGGGTGCCGCCGTGCCGACCCCGGATGCCGACATCGCTCGTCAGCGAGAGGTGGTCGACGCCTTCTTCTTGGCCGCGCGAGCAGGGGAATTCGCCGCCCTTGTCGCTGTGCTCGACCCCGAGGTCGTACTGAGAATCGACGCGGGCACCAAGCATCCCGCCGCCTCCATGGTGGTCCACGGGGCCGAGGCCGTTGCCAGGCAGACCCTCACGGGCCTGTCGCAGGTGATCGCGCACCCTGCCGCTCACCTGTGCCCCGCCGTGGTCAACGGAGCCGCCGGAGTGATCTTCACCCTGGGTGGGAGGCCCATGACGGTGATGGGGTTCACCGTCGCCGGGGACAAGGTGGCTGAGATCGACGCGATCGCCGATCCCGACCGCGTGCGCCGGGTGTCAGCGGCTGCCCTCGCCGACTTTCATGAGCCCGGCAGAACCATGATGAGCGGCATTGGGCCAAGGCCTGGCCGCGCCACAACCGGCCAGCCACCGGGCGTTGGGGGCGAAGAGCTGTGACGGTAGATTGACCAGACCACCCCTTCGCTGAGATCGCCTCCCCGCAGCGTGACGGCGCCCGTCCGGCGCCACATCCAGCCCGGATTGGCAGCCGCGTCCAGGGCCGCCGGCCGCGGGTGACCAGTCCAGCCGCCGCCCCTAGTCCTGCCCCAGCAGGACGCCCATGGCGGCCCGGTGGTTGTCCGAAGTGTCCCGGTGGCCGCGCCCCCCGGATCATTGTCAGGTCGGAATGGCCCCGGATCCGCTGCAGGCTTATGGCGTCGCCGGCGGGGCGGAGCCACTCCGCGGCGCCAGCGGCCAGAGAGCGACGGAGACGCCGGTAGAGAGCTGGCGCGAGGGGCACGATCGTGTCGTGGGTGCCCTTGTCCCGAACCTGGACGGCGAACTCAGCGCGTCGCGGCTCCCACAGGTCCTCGGCACGCTATGCGAGCACCGGGCCAAGCCTGAGCCCGCGGTCGGCCAGCACTCGCACGATGATCTTGTCGCACTCCGTCCTGGCCGCGCTCTTCATGGCCTGGATCTCCTCGCTAGTGCGTTCCCCAGAAATCTCTGTTCGGGCCGGGGCAGTTTCGGGCTCGCGCCCACGGCAGCGGCCGTGCGCCGGGGTCTGCGCCGAGGTGAGGAACACCCTGGCCGCCCGGACGTGCGGGAGCACGGTAGCGCGGCTCAGCGGCCCCGTGGTCCCTGGCTCTGGATCAAACGGGCGGTGAACCGTCCCCGTGCCCCGGGGCCGGAGGGGGCTGGCCTCGTGGATCCCCTCGGATGCGCACCGGGGCATGACCTGGCGGGTGAGGGTGGCCCCGTACCGGTCGAGGGTGCGCAGGGACAGCTCCTGGCGCGGCGGTCGGCGACGAAGACTGGGGAAGAGAGGTCAGAGGCTGGGGGGAGTCGGTTCGCGCTTCTCCCTTCTCCTGTCGCGCGCTTGGGCTGAAGGCGGCGCGGTTTAACGGCGCTTGACACTGCGCTCCTAAATCCGGCTGGCGCCCGATCTTCAGCGAGTACGACGCCGTTCTTCCCAATTCATTTGAACTGAGGTGGTGCGCCCAGAGGGATTTGAACCCCCGCAAACCCAGATCCGTAGTCTGGTGCTCTATCCGGACTGAGCTATGGGCGCCCTGAGAGCGTGATTGTAGCTCGGCCCCTCAGGCGGTC
>JAJYWT010000206.1 GCA_021791345.1 bacterium | reverse complement strand
CGGTCCGGCCGCCGATAGCCAGGCGCGCTGGTAGCCCCGGCGCACGTAGGCCGGGTTGTAGAGGACCGGTCGGGCGAAGCCGAACCCGATCACCAGCAGCATCACCAGCCCGAAGGGGTCGATCTGGTCGGCGGGATTCAGGCTGAGCCGCCCCTGGCGGCGGGGGGTGGGATCGCCGTAGCCGTTGGCGACCGCCGCGTGACAGAACTCGTGGACGGTGAACCCCAGGGCGATCCCGGGGATGGCGAAGATGACCAGGACCAGGTAGAACTCGACGCCGCTGCCGAGCACCCCGGTCAGTCCAGGGGGATTCTGCGAACCCGGCGGCGCGAGCCGGTGTCGGGCGGGGACTCCTGGTGGTGCTCGAGCGCCGCTATGGCTGCCAGCAGCAGCTCCCGCTGCGCCCTGATCAGGTGAAGCCGCGCCTCCGGCGGCAGCAGCTCCTCCACCTGGCCGGCCGCGTGCAGGATCGCCTCCCCCAGCGCCCGCAGCGCCTGCTCACCGACGTTCACCGTCGTGGAGCGCCGCATCAGCTGGCCTTCGAAAAGTGGATCATGAGCTGTCCCTCCTCGAGATGGGCGGACGTGGTCTCCTTGCCCCGCAGCACCCGCGGCAGCGAGATCTCGCGCTTGTAGGGACCGACGCTGATGTAGAGCTCATCCTCCTTCTGGGTCAGCTCCACCTGCTCCCGGCTGACGAACGGCATCTTCAGGGAGAGGATGTACTCCTCGCCGACCTTGCGCAGCGCCTGGGACTTGGCACTGTAGAGGATCGCCTCCGGCGCGGTCTCGCCGAAGAGCGAACGGCCCAGCTCGTCCAGGTTGTCGGGGCCGACGATCTCATGGTCGAAGAGGCGGGACTCCAGGATCGGCAAGGGAGCGAAGGTCTCCTCCACCTGGGTCTGATAGCGCGCCTGGACCCTCCGCCAGTCGTTGAAGTAGCCGTCGCCGACCTCCGGGGGCAGCACCCGGTTCACCAGCACGGCGTCCACCTGGTAGTCGTAGAGGTTGAGGTAGGTGAACGCCCGCTGGGCCTCCTTGATCACCATCTTCTCCAGGTTGAGGACGATCCTCACGGTGCAGGACTTGGGGTCGGAGAGGACCTCCTTCATGGAGTCCAGGTCCACCAGCAGCTGGCGCACCGAGCCGTAGATCTCGTCGGCGGGCAGCGGGATCCCGACGAACGGCTGCACCATCGGACGGGCCAGCTTCATCACCCGCCGCTCGATCGGGAAGATCTTGTTGAGATACCAGCGCGCCACATCGGGGAAGGCCAGCAGCTGCAGGGTCTCCCCGGTGGGTGCGCAATCCACGACCAACACGTCGAACAGCCCCTGCTCGGAGTGGCGGCGGATCCACATCAGGCTCGCCACCTCCTCCATCCCCGGCGGGGTCGCCAGCTCCTCCGCGATGATGTCGTCGACCCCCTGGGAGTTGAACAGGCTCGCGAGGTACTCGTGGATCTTCTCCCAGTGTCCCTCCATCTCGTGGAGCGCGTTGACCTCCTGGGCGAAGAGGTTTTCTCCGATCTGGACGGGCTCGGGGCCGATCTCGCAGTCGAGTGAATCGCCCAGGCTGTGGGCGGCATCGGTGGAGATGACCAGCGTCTTGAGCCCGCGCCGCGCGCAGCGCACGGCGGTGGCGGCCGCGATCGTGGTCTTGCCCACCCCACCCTTGCCTGTATAGAGGATCACCCGCATTGGGCCGAGTATAGGGGCCGATCCTGTGGGTTCTCGGAGTTCGGGATCAGTGCAGGAAGAGCAGCCCCGCGATCACCAGCACCAGCATCACCGCCGAAACCACCAGCACCCGCCGAATGTCCAGGGGCAGATATGGAGTCCGGTCCAGCGGCACGGCGGGGCCCTCATCCAGCGGCTCCAGGGTCGCCTCCTGGCGGCGGCGGATCTCGGCCCTGCCCACGACCCGGTCGCGGCGCGGGAGCAGCGACGCGCTGGTGGAGGAGGCCGTGGCCGGATCGGTCGTCACCGCCGAAGGCGCCGCCGCGGCGCCCGTGGGGGCCGGGGACCGGCGCAGGGGCAGCCGCGAGGCTGGGCCTGCCTCGGAGGAGGTGGGAGCGGCCTCAGGGACGCTGGCCCCGATCGCGGCCGGCTCCTGGGCCGAGGGCTCTTCGGCGACCGGGCCACTGTGGGGGCGCTCCCCCTGAGGACGCCTCCTGGGCGGCGTGGCCGCCCGGCGCTTGGTACGTCTGGCCAATTTCGGCTCCGCTGGAATTGGGCCCCGGGGACCCTTACTGACGAGCTTCGCCAGTCTACCCAATGTCCCGCAACCGGGACCGGGAGGACGGTGCAGGCAGCGAGCGCCGGCGGGAGGGGCTCAGGTTGGCGAAGGAGGGGGACGAGGAAGTGCCAGCGCCCACTGCCTGCGTGGGCGATGCGTGTGGGGCCACATCTTGTGCCCGTCGGGTATTCAACCACATAATGTTGTAGAGCGCAAGGGGTTGTGACATTTTCGTCAGCCGAAGACGGTCCTTCGGCCGGTGGCCGGATGGAGCCACTTCGGCGGTGCCTCGCGATCCGCTCCCCCCTGCCCCCTCTCCAATGGTCGAGCGGAAGCTTGCCCCTCGCGGCCTGAGCCGGTGGAGGACTCCGGCGGCGAGCATCCCGGCGCCCCGGCAGCGTGGCCGCCGCTTCGTCCGTGAACTGATCGCAGCTGGTGGCGGAGCTGGAGCGCGACCGCGCGGCTCGCGACCTCCGGCTCCCCCGCGCACTTTGGCGCGGGTTCTGCTAACGTGCGGGCCATGGCCGCGCTCATCGCCGTGATCGTCGTGATCGCGGTTGTGGCGCTGGCGTTGCGGCTCACCGTGCGGGTGGTGCAGCAGGGCTTCAAGGGGGTGGTCAAGCGGCTGGGCCGCTACCACGCGACCCACAACCCCGGCCTGGTGTTCCTGCTGCCCTTCATCGACAGCATGACCCGGGTGGACATGCGGGAGGTCCCCCGGCGCGGCGACAAGCAGGACGTCATCACCAAGGACAACGTGGCGGTGGGGGTGAGCGCCACCATCTTCCATCAGGTGGTGGACGTCAACAAGGCCCTCTTCGAGGTACAGGACTATCTCACCGCCATCGACCAGATCGGGCGCACGGCGCTGCGCGCGGTGTTCGGGACCATGACCCTCGACGAGGCGCTCTCCGAGCGTCAGCGGATCAACACCCTGTTGGGCGAGCACATCGCCGGCGCCACCGAGAAGTGGGGAGTCCGGGTCAACCGCATCGAGGTGCTCGACATCCTGCCCCCCCAGAACATCCTGCGGGCGATGGAGGAGCAGAAGGAGGCCGACCAGCACAAGCGCTCGGTCATCCTCAAATCGGAGGGCGACAAGCAGGCCGCGATCAACCAGGCCGAGGGGGAGGCTCAGGCCAACATCACTAGGGCCACCGCCCAGAAGCAGGCGACGGTGCTGGCGGCCGAGGCGAAGAAGCAGGCGCAGATCCTGGAGGCCGAGGGCAACCGCGAGAGCCAGAAGCTGGAGGCGCTCGGCGAGGCCGCGGCGATCGACTCCGTCTTCGAGGCGATCCACCAGGGCAAGGCCAGCCCCGACGTGCTGGCGTTCTGGCAGCTCAAGAACCTGGCGCTGCTCGCCGACAGCCCCAACGCCAAGCTCATCGTCCCCGCCGACTTCGCCGGGCTGATGGGGGCGGCCCAGGCCCTGGTCGAAGGTTTGGGGGGCGCCGCGGTGACGGTTCCGAAGAACGGCAAGCCGACCGCTGCGGAGAAGCCGGGGGCCGCGGCCAAGCCCAGGCTCGGGGCCGGCGAGGGCGGCCCGAGCTGAGGCGGGCGGCATCGGTGCCTGGTTCGAGCCCAACGCTCGCCGTCACCCCAGGCAGACCGCAGCGATGCGCAACGGGATAGAGGCCCTTCCCGGGGAGGAGGGGATCGTCGAGAGGGCGATACCCGGCAGCATCCGCCTGGGGGAGGTGCGCGCCCGGGGCGACCTCTGGGCCGCGCTGTCGGCAACGGGGGAGCCGATCCCCCAAGGTGCGGTCGTCTTCATCCTGGACGTGGACCAGGGCCACCTGATCGTCGCTCCCTCGCCCGGCCCGGGGAGCTGATCCGAGGGGCGCTCAGGGCGGTGGCCGAGCCGCTGCGCCGGTCCCGGGCCGCCCCGGTTCAGACGTTGAAGAGGAAGTGCATCACGTCGCCGTCCCGGGTCACATAGTCCCGCCCCTCGAGCCGCCGCTGGCCCCGCTCCCGCAGGGCGGCGTAGCCGCCGGCTTCCACCAGCTCCTCCCAGTTGCACACCTCCGCCCGGATGAACCCCTTGGCGAAGTCAGTGTGGATTGCAGCCGCGGCCTCGACCGCGGTCGAGCCCGCGCGGACGGTCCAGGCCCGGACCTCCTTCTCCCCGGCGGTGAAGAATGTGAGCAGCGAGAGGGCGTGGTAACCGGCCCGGCTGAGGCGAGGAAGCCCGGTCTCCGAGATGCCGAGCTGCTCCAGGAACTCGACCGCCTCCTCAGACTCCAGCTCGGCGAGCTCGGCCTCCAGGCGGGCCGAGACCGCCACGAAGTCAGCGCCCTCGGCGGTCGCTCTCTCCAGGATGGGCCGCGCCGGGCCGGCGGTGGGGTCCGACGCCATCTGGTCCTCGTCGACGTTGGCGACGTAGATGACCGGTTTGGCGGTCAGCAGCTGGCACTCCCGGATCGCCGGCTCCTCCTCGGCGGAGAGCTCCACCGAGCGGGCGGGCCGGCCCTCGTCCAGCGCCGCTCTCACCCTGCTCAGCGCCTCCGCCTCCACCTTCGCCTGCCGACCACCGGCCCCGGCCCTGGCCGTGCGTGAGGCCCGGTCAAGCCGACGGTCCAGGGCCGCCAGGTCCGCCAGGGTCAGCTCCAGCTCCAGGATCTCGAGATCCCGGAGGGGGTCAACCTGGCCCTCGACATGTCCGACCTCGGAGGCGGAGAACGCCCGGAGCACGAAGGCGATCGCGTCCGCGCTCCGCACGTGGCCCAGGAACTGATTGCCCAGCCCCTCCCCCCGACTGGCTCCCCGCACCAGGCCGGCGATGTCGGTGAAGGTGACCGTGGCGGGAATGACCCGGGGGGGATGGAACAGGTCGGCCAGTCGCTGAAGGCGGAAGTCCGGGACCGGCACCACCCCGGTGTTGGGCTCGATCGTCGTGAAGGGGAACGCCCCGACCGTGGCGTGAGCCTTGGTGAGTGCGTTGAAGAGGGTCGACTTGCCCGCGTTGGGAAGCCCCACGATCCCGACCGAAAGGCTCATGCGCCGGTGGTCGTGGGGCTGTCGGCACGATCCAGCTGGTAGTGGCTCACCACCGCCGCCAGCCCCCCCTGACCGGGACCCAGGGTCACCCACTCCGCGGCCTGGAGAACCTCCGGGCTCGCCCCCTCGACCGCGACCGGATGGCCGACCGCCCGCAGCATCGGCAGATCGTTGGGCGCATCGCCGATCGCCACCACCGAGTCTGGGTCGATCGCCATCCTCTCGCAGAGGAAGCGGATTGCGGCACCCTTGTCGACGTCCTTGGCGGTGATCTCGCAGAAGCCGGAGATGGAGCTGGTCACCTCCGCCCGGGCGCCGGCCAGCTCCGCAATCTCCGCCACCACCCGGGGAAAGACCGACTGATCCATCACCACCACGGTGAGCTTGGTCGTCCCCTGGAGCAGCCGCTCCTCCAACGGCGGGTCGGTCGCGACCACCGCCGGCATCTGCGCGATCTGGCTGTAGAACTCCACGTCCTTGGTGATCCGGTCCACCAGCAGCTGGTCGCCCTGGTAGACGTTGACCGACCACCCCCGCCGGCGGGCGAGCTCCAGGATGGGTAGTGAGACCTCGGGGGGAACCTCGCAACGCCGCAGCACCGCTCCCTCCCGGCCATCGGTCGGGAGCTCCTGGATCAGGGCGCCGTGGTAGCAGATGAGGGGGAGCCTGGTCTCGAGCTGCTGGGCGTAGGGCAGGGCGGAACGGTACATCCGCCCGGTCGCCACCCCCATCGGAGTGCCCACGGCCTGAGCGCGATGCGCCGCCGCCACATCCCGTCGGTCCAGCTCCAGGCGGCGGTCCAGCAGGGTGCCGTCAAGGTCGGAGACCAGCATCTGCGGTTTCACAGAGCCGCCAAATCAGAGCCCGAAAACCGCAGCCGTGGATACCATCACCTGGGATTGTCGCCGATCCTGGGAGCCACCGACGTCGGAGCTCAGGGCTGAGTGGGGCCGACCATCCGACCCCCGCGGTCCGGCTCCAGAGGGCACCGCCAGCAGAGCCGCGATCGCAGCCCGCGAGATCCCACGATCCCATCAGGGTGGGAGTTGGCTATATTGAAGTCGTTGCCTAGTCGTCCAAGGCGCCCCTTCCGGCCGGTGGCGCGCACTTACAGCCCGGTCTTCACGGAGGCCGCCCCGCCGGAGCCAACTCCTTCCGTCAGCTTCTCCGAGCTCGGGCTCTCGGAGCGGATGCTGGCCACCCTCAGGCAGATCGGCTACACCGAGCCCACTCCGATCCAGGCGGCGACGCTGCCGGTGGCGCTGGTCGGCAGGGACGTGATTGGGCAGGCGCAGACCGGGTCCGGCAAGACCGCCGCCTTCGCCATCCCCGTCCTGGAGCGGCTGGACGCCCAGAGGAGTGAGGTCCAAGCGCTGGTCCTGTGCCCGACCCGGGAGCTGGCGGCGCAGGTGGAGGCTGAGTTCGAGCGCCTCGCCAAGGGATCCGCCTTCGGAGTGCTCGCGGTGGTTGGCGGGGATCCCATCCACCGCCAGCTCGAGGGGCTGAAGCGCAAGCCGGCAGTGGTGGTGGGCACCCCCGGGCGGATCCTGGACCACCTTCAGCGCCACACCTTAAGCCTGCGTGCGATCCGCTTCGCGGTGCTGGACGAGGCCGACCGGATGCTGGACATGGGGTTCGCTCCCGACGTCGAGCGGATCCTACAACAGACCCCGAAGCAGCGCCAGACCCTGCTCTTCTCCGCCACCGTCCCCGGCTGGATCCATCGGCTGGTGGAGCGTCACATGCGGGATCCCCAGACGATCTCAGTGAGCGGGCAGGCGGAGCTGGTCGACACCGTGAGCCAGTGGTGCATCGAGTGCTCGTGGGCGGACAAGGTGGAGGCTCTGACCCTGCTGCTGGACAGCCCGCGGGTCACCTCGGGGCTCATCTTCACCGCCACCAAGCGCAACGCCGACATGCTCCACACGGTGCTGCTGGGGCGCGGCTACGACGTCACGGTCCTGCACGGCGACCTCTCCCAGCATGACCGCGACCTGGCGCTCAGGAAGTTCCGGGACTCCAAGGTGCGCTTTCTGATCGCCACCGACGTCGCGGCCCGGGGCATCGACATCGACGACATCAGCCACGTCATCAACTACGACGTGCCGGCCAGCCCAGAGGACTACATCCACCGGGTGGGCCGCACCGCCAGGGCGGGCCGGGAGGGGGTAGCGCTCACCCTGATCACCCCGATTGAGATCCTCAAGATCCGCGACATCGAGAAGCACACAAGGCGGAGCATCGAGCGGCACACCCTGGCCGACCTCCAGCAGCTGGCCGGCACCGTCAGCACCGTCGTCGGCTGAACCAGGCCAACCCCCCCCGGTCCCAACCAGACGAACCTGGCCACATCGGTATATAGTGCAACCAGCAATATGGCTGCCATCCTGACCGGAAACCGCCTCGATCTTGCCCAGCTCGCAGTCCTGGGGATCCTCTACGAGGGGGAGCGCCATCCTTACGACATCGCCCGGCAGATCAAGCTGCGCCACCAGGAGGACCCACCAGGTCACACCAACCGAGCCCTCTACCACGCGGTGGAAAAGCTGGCGGACGCCGACCTCATCGAGGCGGTGGAGACGGTAAGAGAGGGCCGCCGGCCAGAGCGGACGCTCTACCGGATCACCGAGGAGGGGAGGGAGGAGCTGCGCCACACCCTGGCGGACGTCCTGGCCAGCCCCCAGCTCGGAAGCCGGGCCTTCCAGGCGGCGGTGGCCCGCCTGGGGTACCTCTCGGAGCCCGAGGTGCGGATGTCGCTGGGCACACGTCTGGCCGGCCTCCAGGGGATGATCGCCCACGCGGAGGCGTCGGCGCGGATCCTCCGGGAGCGCACCGGCCTGCCTCGGCTGTTCCTGCTCGAGCTCGAGTTCGCGCTGGCGATGATGCGGGCCGAGTCGGCCTGGGTCGAGGAGCTGCTGGATCGGCTGGGCCGGGGCGATCTGGAGGTGGATGCGGAGTGGCTTCAGCAGATGCCAGAGGGGCTGACCACCGCCAAGCCAGCGCCGCTGGCGCTGCAGCGCCAGCGCGACCGGCAAAGTCGGGCTGGAGCTGACGAGCGGATGAGAGAGGAGGAGCGATGACGGCAAGTGAGGCCGGTCCCGTGATCACCACCAGAGAGCTGCGACGGACCTTCAAGAGCCGCCGGGGCACGGTGGAGGCCGTCGCCGGAGTGACGATGGAAGTGCGAGCGGGCGAGATCTTCGGCTTCCTCGGTCCCAACGGGGCGGGGAAGACAACCACCCTGCGGATGCTGGCAACCCTCCTCCCGCCGACCTCCGGCGAGGCGGAGGTGGCCGGTTGCGACCTGCGCCGCGACCCCGGTGGGGTCCGGGAGCGGATCGGGTACGTGGGCCAGATGGGCGGCTCGGACCCGGAGATCACCGGTCGCCATGAGCTCGAATTCGAGGCCCGGCTCTACGGGGTCGGCGGCGCCGAGGCGGCGCGGCGCTCGGCCGAGCTGATCCAGGCGCTCGAGCTCGAGGTCTGCGCCGACCGCAAGGTCAAGACGTACTCCGGGGGGCAGCGCCGCCGGCTGGACATGGGGCTGGGGCTGGTGCACCAGCCCCAGCTCCTGTTTCTGGACGAGCCCACGACCGGCCTGGATCCCCAGAGCCGCGCCCGCATGTGGGAGGAGGTCCGCAAGCTGCGCGACCATGGCACCACCGTCTTCCTCACCACCCACTATCTGGAGGAGGCCGACGCCCTCTGCGACCGGCTGGCGATCATCGACCACGGCCGGATCGTGGTCGAGGGCACCCCTGACCAGCTGAAGCGCGCCGTGGCCGGGGACGTCGTCACCGTGGGGGTGGCGGGAGCCGGCGAGGCGGTGCTGAAGCTGCTCCAAAGTCAGCCGTTCGTCCGCGAGGCGACGGTGGACGGCGACCTCGTGAGGCTCTACGTGGACCGCGGCGAGACGGCCGCCCCGGACCTGCTGCGCCTGCTGGACGCAGCGGGGATGACCCTCAGCACCCTGGCCATGAGCCGCCCCAGCCTCGACGACGTGTTCCTGCGCCAGACCGGACGCTCGCTGCGGGAGTCGGAGGGAGCGGCATGACCGGCGCCGCGAGAAGGAGGACCACTTCGTGAAACTGCTGCGCGACACGTGGCTGGTCTTCCAGCGCTACTTCTCCTTGTTCATCCACAACCCCGCGTGGGTGGCGGTGGGAGTGGTGCAGCCCGCCCTCTATCTGCTGCTCTTCGCGCCGTTGTTGAAGTCGATCGTCCACCTCCCCGGCTTCCCGCCGGGCGGCGCGTACAACGTGTTCGTCCCGGGGCTGCTGGTCCAACTCGGGATCTTCGGGGCCTCGGGGGTCGGATTCAGCCTCATCTCGGAGCTGCGGGGAGGGGTGGTGGAGCGGCTGCGAGTGACCCCCGTCAGCCGTTTGGCGCTGTTGTTGGGACGGGCACTGCGGGACACCCTAACCCTGCTGGTCCAGTCCTTGATCCTGGTCGCGATCGGGCTGCCGTTCGGGCTCAGCATCAAGCCGCTGGGGATGCTGATCATGCTCGCTCTGATCGGGCTGGTGGGGCTCCTCTTCGCCTCCATCTCCTACTGGCTGGCGCTGGTCTTGAAGGACGAGAACTCATTCGCGCCCATCATCTTCACCGCGGCCCTGCCCCTGCTCTTGCTGTCGGGCGTCCTCCTACCAATGTCGCTGGCACCACAGTGGCTGCAGACGATCTCGACGCTCAATCCCCTCTCCCACGCGGTCAGCGCCGCCCGGTCCATCTTCCTCGGGCATCTCGCCAACCTGACCGTCTTGGAAGGGATCGTGATCGTCGCCGGG